>CAYGPO010000089.1:0-10411 GCA_964351665.1 uncultured Gammaproteobacteria bacterium
TTGATTTAATGGTGGCCAGGGACGGAATCGAACCGCCGACACGCGGATTTTCAATCCGCTGCTCTACCGACTGAGCTACCTGGCCGACAATCTGGGAGGACCCCAGAAGGGGCGCTATTACACCTTGTGCTGCCCGGGTCGTCAAGACTCTAAGGGGCTTTCCCTGGCTTTGGAGTTTGCTCGGAAACATTCTGGGCCCCAATAGGTCCTATGATGAGAATAACCCTACCTTTGCTGGAGTTGATTGCCATGAGAAACCTCGCCGCTGTGCTGTGTCTGGTTGGCTGCGCTTTGATGACGCCGTTATTGGCGGTGGCCGACACCGTGGCCATTATTGGCACTGGCCAGGTGGCTGGCGCCTTGGGTCCGCGGTTTGCTGAGCTCGGTCACAGAGTGGTCTACGGCTCACGCAGTCCTGAGTCAGACAAAGCTCGAAAGCTGGTTGCGTCCACCAAGGGGGCGTCTGCGGTGAGTTCTGCTGATGCTGTAATTGGGGCGGATATCGTTGTGCTGGCATTACCCTCAGAGGTGGTGGTGTCGGTGGCCCAGTCGTTGGGCGACCTTTCCGGCAAAATTGTGATCGATCCCACCAACGCCTTTGCCTTCACCGACGATAAGCTGGTGGTATCCACCACCGATGTGCCCGGTGGATTGCTGCTTCAGCAGGCTGTGCCCGAGGCCCACGTGGTTAAGGCCTTTAACATGCTGAACTACCGGGTGATGATAGATCCTACTCTTGCCGGCGGCCCGATGACCATTCCCCTGGTGGGCGACAGCAAGGCCGCTAAGGATAAGGTTGCCGCGCTGTGTGAGGCGATGGGCTTTGATGCACTGGACCTGGGGCCCATGCGCTATGCCAAACAGCAGGAGGGAATGCTGATTCTGTGGTTCAACGCCCGGCTCAACGGCCAGGGCTTTAACTATTACCTACGGCCGGAGCCGCGGCCGGCGGGTTAGTCGGCGGGGGGCACGTAGCCGTCGGGTTTTTTGGGCCCGAAGCCAAAGAAAAACTCGCTCATTTCCCGCTCAATGCGCTTGCGGTGCTCTGGGTTGATGGGGGTCCAGCGGTTTTCATTGATGATCATGGTCTGGTGGGCCAGCCACTCGCTCCAGCCGGCTTTGGACACCTGATCGTAAATTTTCTGGCCCAGTTCGCCGGGATAGGGAATCCGATCCAGGCCTTCACCTTCCTTCTTAAGAAGCACACACATTACCGTTCTTGCCATATCACCAAACCACTGAAGTGTTGATCAAGAAACCATTGTACAGGGCGGGGCAGCCCCAGTTGAGCAAGATCCGCTGATGAACACCATCGGCTTTCCCTGTCGGCGATTTCAGCCGCGCCGCTCTCGTCAACCGCCAGGGGAGTGATGGCCAGTTTGAAATGGCTGAAGGTGTGATGCACCACTTCAGCCTCGGCGAGGATGCCCATGGGCGCAGCTTCAGTTACCGGAAGGCTCCATAGTCCGCCCCAAATGCCTGAGGGGGGCCGCTTTTCCAGCAATACCTGTCCTTGGGCGTTACTGCACACGGACATAAACGCACTGCGCTGGGGGACCACCTTCCTGGGCTTGCGACCCGGATACCCGCCTGGGTTGCCGGCGATGTGGGCTTTGCAGCTTTTGGCCAGCGGGCAGACCCCACAGTTTGGGGTGCGGCCGCGGCAGACGCTGGCCCCCAGATCCATGATGGCCTGGGTGTAGTCGGTGACCTGGCGAGTCGGGGTGTGCAGCTCAGCTTTTTCCCACAGGGTTTTCATCACCGCGCTTTTGCCTGGCCAGCCTTCCACCGCGTGGTAGCGGGCCAGCACCCGTTTGGCGTTGCCATCTAAGATGGGGTAGGCCAAGCCGTGGGCCTGGGCCAAAATTGCGCCGGCGGTGGAGCGGCCAATGCCGGGCAGGTCCATCAGCGCCTCCAGCTCCCGCGGCAGGTCGCCGGCGTGAAGCTCAACACAGCGTTTGGCGGTTTTGTGCAGGTTGCGGGCGCGGCTGTAATAGCCAAGGCCCGCCCACAAAGCCATCACCTGATCATCCGGCGCTGCGGCCAGATCTGGCAGGCTGGGAAGCTGCTCTATAAAACGCTGGAAGTAGCCAATAACGGTGGCAACCTGGGTTTGTTGCAGCATGATTTCTGACAGCCACACCCGGTAGGCGCTGCGGGGGTGTTGCCAGGGCAGGTCGTGGCGGCCGTGGTCCTGGTGCCAGCTGAGTAGCTGTTGGGCGAACTTGTCCATAGGGCGTAAGGGGTTGTTGCTGGAAACGAACCAGGTGGTTAAAGCGCGATCTTAACGGGGTTTGGGCGAAGGCGGTCAAGCAATCAGCCGCGAGGGCGCTGCAGCTACAACTATTGCGTCAGTTGGCAACCCCATAGCAATAGTGTTGGTGTCTCACCAAGTCCAGATCTTCGCTACAGCAGTGCGTCGACAAAGGCTGCTGGATCAAATACCTGCAGATCAGCAGCTCTTTCACCCACTCCAATGAAGCGGATGGGCAGGCCAAATTTTTGGGCCAGAGCAAATACCACGCCGCCCTTGGCAGTGCCGTCCAGCTTGGTCACGGCTAAACCGGTAACCCCCACCGCCTGACCGAACTCAGCGGCCTGACTTAAGGCGTTCTGGCCCGAGGTGCCGTCCAGCACCAGCAACACCTCGTGGGGCGCGTTGGGGTCCAGCTTGCCCATCACCCGTTTGATCTTTTTCAGCTCTTCCATCAGGTTCGATTGGGTGTGGAGCCGGCCGGCGGTGTCGGCGATCAGCACGTCCATGCCCCTGGCCTGGGCCGCCTGCAGGGCGTCGAAAATCACCGAGGCGGAGTCAGACCCCGTGTCCTGGGCTATCACCGGCACGCTGATCCGTTCGCCCCAGGTTTTCAGCTGTTCAACCGCTGCGGCGCGAAAGGTGTCGCCGGCGGCCAGCATCACCTTGGTGCCGTCCTGGCTCAGGCGCTGGGATAGCTTGCCAATAGTGGTGGTCTTGCCGGCGCCGTTGACGCCCACCACCATAATCACAAAGGGGCTGCCGTCGACATTGGGGGTCAGGGGCTGGGCGACCGGCTGCAACCTGGCAATCAAAAGCTCCCGCAACACCTCCATCAAGCGTCCCGGGTCATCCAGCTCTTTACGTTTTACCCGGCCTGTCAGGTCATCAATGATGGCCTGGGTGGTTTCAGCGCCGACGTCAGCGGTTAGCAGCAGGGTTTCCAGCTCTTCCAGCAGCTCGTCATCAATCTTTCGGCCAAAGGTAAACATTTGGCGCAGACGCTTGCCAAATCCTGCCCTGGGCCGTTCCAGCTGGTTTTTCAGCGGCAGGTTGTTCTGGGGCTTTTCTGGCTGGGTGGTTTTGTCTTTTTTGCCGAATCCAAACATGTCGTTAGATAACTTTGATTTAAGTGTGGTTATGGGGGCTGGGGCCGTACAATACCACCATGATCAGCCCCGTGTTCAGCCGCTGTGCAGCACCAGCGCCCCATGGATATCCTCGTGCCGGGGCTTAAAGGACTGCTGCCTGCCCGAGTCAAACGGGCGATCCGAGATTCAGCGGGCGTACCCTCCATGGCCAGCAGGCTGCAGAACCTGCGCCGGGCCGGTTTTCACTGTACCGGCGCGGTGGACGGCGGCGCCTTTGCCGGCGAATGGACAACGCTTTGCCAGCAGGTTTTTGGCTGCCCTGTGATTGCGGTGGAGCCCATGCCCAGGGAAGCCTTAAGTAGACTTGTGGCAGCGAGCTCTGATGTCAGCCTGCTGAAATTTGCGCTGAGTGATAAGGCTGCGGAGTCGGCGACCTTTCTCGAGCAAGGATCCAACAGCCGTTTTCCAGATGCCGGTAGCCTGGCGGTGGCTGGAAATAAGCTGACTAAAGTCGCTACCCGGCGATTGGACGATCTGTTGGCCCGCCAGCCTGGTACGCCTAATCTGTTAAAGCTGGATTTGCAGGGCGCGGAGTTAAAGGCGCTGGGCGGGGCTACAGGCTGTCTGCCGCAGTTTGAAGTGGTGATCTGCGAAGTATCGGTGATACCCATTGGTGATGTGCCAGACTTCGCCCAGATGATGGATTGGTTTCAACGTCATGATTACCGGCTGTATGACTTTCTGCCGGCCTACTATCGGCCCCTAGACGGTGCCCTGTGGCAGGCCGATGCGTTTTTTGTGCGGCAAAGCTCACCTCTGGTGTCCTCAACCCAATGGGGCTGAAAACCCGCTGCTATGGCCAAGCGTTCTAAAACAGCATCTACCGGCGTGCGAATCACTGGCGGGCGGTGGCGCAGCCGGCGGCTGCAGGTGGCGGAGGTCGCCGGGCTAAGGCCCACCAGCGATCGCTCCCGGGAAACCCTGTTCAACTGGCTGGGCCACAACCTTTCCGGGCTGCAGGTGGCAGATCTTTTCGCCGGCAGCGGGGTGCTGGGGTTTGAAGCCCTGTCCCGGGGCGCAGCCAGCTGCGAGTTTGTTGAAAATCACCCAAAAGCTGTCGCCGGACTGAGCCTTTCAGCAACAGCCTTCGGTCTGGAGCAGCCGGCCTTTGTGATCCGGCAGATGGCGGTAAGTAATTGGCAAATGGGTCAAAACGGCCCCTTTGATTTGGTATTTGTCGATCCGCCTTTCACCCAGGGCGGCTGGTCAGGGCTGCTGCAGGATCTGCTGCCCTGTCTGGCGAAAAAGGCCCGGGTTTACGTGGAGGCCCCCGACGGCGTCAGCTGGAGCTGGCCGCCGGGGTATCGCCTGCTGAAGCAATCCCGGGTCGGTGAGGCATCGCTGCGCCTGTTTGGGTGGGCAGGGCAGGGTTAAGTCTTTAGAATCGACGTTCTTTGCCCGAACCCTTAAGTCTTTGGCCTATTTATGAACAAGCAGACCATTGCCATTTATCCTGGCACCTTCGACCCCATCACCCACGGTCATACGGATCTTGTGGTCCGCGCGGCCCGGCTGTTTGACAAGGTGGTGGTGGCGGTGGCCAAGAGTTCAGCCAAAGGTCCAATGTTTGCCCTTGAAGAGCGCATCGAGCTGGCCCAGCGGGTGATCGATGAACGGGGCCTTGAGAACGTTGAAGTGATGGGTTTTTCCACCCTGCTGGCAGATTTTGTCCGCAGCCAGGGCGCCGGCATCTTATTGCGGGGCCTGCGCGCCGTGTCCGACTTTGAATACGAGTTTCAGCTGGCCAGCATGAACCGGCACTTAAATGCGGAAATGGAAACCCTGTTTCTCACCCCATCTGAGCAATACAGTTTTATTTCCGCGTCGCTGGTAAAAGAGATCGCCAAGCTGGGCGGCGACGTGGGGGAATTTGTCCATCCCCACGTGCATCACCGGCTGAAGCAACGGTGTGCTGATTAACCGTCATGGCGCTTTATATTACCGACCAATGCATCAACTGCGACGTGTGTGAGCCCGAATGTCCCAACGAGGCCATTTACATGGGGGTGGAGATCTATGAAATTGACCCGGCCAAGTGCACCGAATGTGTGGGCCACTTCGACGTGCCCCAGTGCCAGGAAGTGTGTCCCGTTGAGTGTATCCCCAGCGACCCAAATTATGTTGAATCCCCCGATCAGCTCATGGCCAAGTACCAGCAGCTGATGAAAACTCCCAAGGCATCTGCATGAAAAACCTTCTGTTGTCCCTGCTGGCTGCAGCCAGCCTGATAATTGTGTCTGTGCCCCCGGTGGACGCCGCCAGCTTCCAGCCGATTTGGGCCAGAGATGGCATGGTGGCCACATCGGTGGGGCCAGCAGCCGCAGCGGGAGCTGGCGTGCTGGCGGCCGGCGGCAATGCGGTGGACGCAGCCATAGCCAGCGGCTTCGCCGCAGCCGTGGCCCATCCCTTCAGTTCGGGCATTGGCGGCGGGCTGTTTGCCATAACCCACATGGCCACACCGGCCCAAACCACCGCCCTTGATGCCCGAGAGGTGGCCCCCGCCGGTGCCAGTCAGGCCTGGTACGACGATAACCAGGAGTTGATTCGACGCGGCCGCTATTCGGTAGCGGTGCCAGGCTTTGTTCAGGGCCTGGAAGCCCTGCATCAGAAATATGGCTCCAAGCCCTGGGCTGAGCTGGTCCAGCCGGCCATCGATTTGGCGGAAAACGGCGTGCCAGCAGGCCCCTGGCAACATCGCCTGATGCAGTTCGCCGGCAAAGCCCTGGTCGATCATCCAGAAACCGCCCGGATTTACCTGGACAACGGCAAAGCGCCGCAGCTGGGTTGGAACATGGTGCAGAAAGATCTGGCCAAAACCCTGGGTCTGATTCAGAAAAAAGGCAGCAAGGCCATGACCGAAGGCTCGATACCAAGAGCCATAGAGACCGCTACCCAGGGCGCGGTCAGCCGCAAAGATATGGCCGCCTATAAGGTGAAGTGGCGCACTCCGGTGCGCGGCACCTACAAAGGCCATGAGATTGTTTCCATGCCGCCGCCCAGCTCCGGTGGGATATTGCTGATCAACATGCTGAATATGCTGAAGCAGCGCGACCTGTCAGCCATGGGCCACAACTCCAGTGACTATGTGCATTTTCTGTCCGAGGTGATGAAGCTGGCCTATGCCGATCGGGCCCGCTATCTGGGTGATGCCGACTTTGACCAGGTGCCCGTGGAACGGCTGTTGTCCCAGCAGTACGCTGATGCCCAGCTGGCCCGGATCTCGATGGAGGGGGTGCTCGATATCCAGCCCTTCAACGCGCTGCCCAACGACGAAGGCACCACCCATATCTCGGTCATCGACGGTAAGGGCAACGCGGTGGCGCTGACCCAAACCATTAACTCGGTGTTCGGTTCGTTAATCACCGTGCCCGGCACCGGCATTGTGCTAAACAACGAGATGGACGATTTTTCCGTTGCGCCCAATATTCCCAATGAGTGGGAGGCCGTGGGCTTTGAGGCCAATCGGGTGGAGCCGGGTAAGCGGCCCTTGTCCAGCATGACCCCGACCCTGGTGTTCAAAGACGGCCAGGTGCAAATGTCCATGGGTTCACCCATGGGTACCACCATCATCACCGCCGTGCTGCAGGCACTGATTAACCGGCTGGATTTTCAAATGGACGCGCAAACCGCGGTTCAGGCCCCGCGTTTTCATCACCAGTGGTTTCCCGCCATGCTGATGCACGAGCCGGAACTATCCATGGACGTGCGTCGTCGGCTGGAGAGTCTCGGCCACGTGCTGCGCGAGCGCGGCAGCATGGGCGCCGCGCAGATTGCTGAGTTTGATCCCCTGCGCTGCCTGTTTTTTGCCGGCGTTGACGGGCGTCGTGACAGCGGCGCTGCAGCGGTTAACCAAACCGACCAGGCTCGTCTGAGAACGCGGGCCTGTGCTGTGGCCCAGTAGCTATTCTGGCCGCCTGATAAGCCTGAGATACGTCACCAACGGAGCACCTCATGGGTAAAGAGTTCCCCATCATTGATGAAAAAATCCAGCGCTGGCTAAAAAAGCAAAAAATGTTTTTTGTTTCCACCGCGCCCCTCAGCGGCGATGGGATGGTGAACTGCTCACCCAAGGGCGGGGACTCCTTTTTGGTGCTGGGTCCCCGGGAGATTGCTTACCTGGACTACGGCGGCAGCGGCATCGAGACCGTGGCCCATATCAAGGAAAACCGCCGCATCACCATCATGTTTTGTGCCTTCCAGGGGCCGCCGAAAATATTCCGATTTTACGGCCAGGGCGAAGTGCTGGAACAAGGCCACCCAGAATTTGACACCCTTAGAGCTCAGTTCCCGCCCCACTGCGGCTGCCGCAACATCATTCGGGTGCAGGTCAGCCGAATCGCCGATTCCTGTGGTTATGCGGTGCCAGAGTATGAATACAGCGGCGAGCGGTCAGCCATGGCCAGCTGGGTGGAGAGTAAAACCGAGCAGCAAATGCGCGCTTACCGGGCCAAGAACAACAGCAAGAGCCTGGATGGTTTGCCGGGTCTTGGGGGTTCGTGAGAGCAGCATTTTACCCTCTCTTGCGTTATCAGCGACTTACCGTCAACGAAAACGTCGGAGCATCCCGGTTCTAAGAGCACTGCGGGCTTGGGCTGCTAGTCCAGCGCCCGGCGGAGAAACAGCCGTGCAAACTTCCATTTCCGGGTCACCGTGGCGCGCGACACTGCCAGCACCTCGCTGGTCTCCGATTCGCTAAGGCCTGAAAAAAAGCGCATTTCCGTCACCTCGGCGGCCAGGGGGTCGCGCTGGGCCAGCTGGGAGATGGCCTGGTCCAGATCCAGCATGTCCAGAGGGGTTTGGGGCTCGGCATCCGCCAGGCTCAGGCTAACCTTCTGACCCTGGCGCTTGTCCGCGCTGCGTTCCCGGGCCATGTCAACGCAGGTGGCGCGAATCATCTTAGCCACCAGTCTTACCAGGTGGGGTTCGTTGGCCGGGCGATTAAGCAACTTCAGCAGCTTAATGCTGGCCTCATTGGCCAGGTCCCGGGACTCCAGAGACAGCTGACCCCCGTGGCGGTTGAGCTGCTGACGGGCGATACCTGTCATCAGCGGTGAAAGGGCCAGGAACAGCTGTTCGCGGTTGGTCTCGTCACCCTCAGACCAGCGCTGAATCAGCGCCAACAGCTCGGGAGAGTCGCTATTGAGAGGCGGGGCGCTGGTATTATGGGTATTCAATGTCTGATCCAACTCGTCAATCGGAAGCCGTGCAGGCGAGCCCGCCAAGTTTAGCGCATCACGTATCCCAACTGCTGCCCTTGAACGCTGGTTTGCGCGGTGAGTATTTGCAGAAGCTTGAACCTGCCATGGCTGATGAGCTGGCGGAGCTGCTGGCCTTTCAATCCACGGCCCTGGACTTAAGCCATCTGGCCGGTGTGACCGTTGCCCAGGAGCTGCTGCGTCGGGAGGTGCCGCCGGTGCTCGGCCGCTGGCAGATTGGTCGGCCCCTGGGGCAGGGCGGCATGGGCTCGGTGTATCTGGCTACCCGGGAAGAACTGGGGGTGGTGCACAGAGGTGCGGTCAAACGCGGCCACAGTCAGATTCAGTCGGCGGCGGCGCTGGCGGCGGTGCAGCGAGAGGCCGGCGCTCTGAGCGAACTGCAGCACGGCGGTATTGCCCGGCTGCTGGATTTTGGCTCCGATGAGCAGGGCCTACCCTTTGTGGTGTCTGAGTATGTGGACGGTCTGCCTTTGCTGCAGTATCTGCAGCAGCGCAAGCCAGACCGGGCAGCGCGGCTGGAGCTGTTCGCCCAGTTGCTGGATGCCGTGGCTGCCGCCCACGCCAACCTGGTACTGCACCTGGATTTGAAACCCGACAACGTGCTGGTAACCGATGCTGGACGGGTCAAACTGATTGATTTTGGTCTGTCGGGCCTGGGTGGGGAAAAGCCCTCGGGTTTTACCCAGGCCTTCGCCAGCCCGGAGCAGCTTGCCGGCCAGCCGGTGACGGTGGCTGCCGATATCTTTGCCCTGGGCAAAGTGCTGGAACAGGTGGCTGAGCAAGCCCCGACAGTGACTAACTTTGAGCTCAAAGCCATCGTTGAGATGGCGACCCGGGAACAGCCGGAACAGCGCTACCCGTCAGCTCTGGCCCTGAAGCTGGATATCCTGGCATTGGCCCAGTCTAAGCCGGTCACACCGCTGCAACATCAGCGGGGCTATCGCTGGTCACGGTTTCTGCGTCGCCAATGGCTGCCGGTGAGTTTGAGTGTTTTGACCCTGGCCGTGTTGGTGGCAGGTCTAGCCAGCGTCTATCAGCAAAACCAGGCCATCGAGCAGGAACGCGATCGGGCCCTGGATCTGCTGGCCAGCGAGCGCGCCACCTCCAGTTTTGTCACCGAGAGCCTGCGCGAGGCCAGCGTGTTTGGCGGCGGCGACGGCGCCATTACGGTGGCGGAGCTGATGCACAAGATGCTGGAAACCCTGCCTTCAGATGAAAAAATGTCGCCGCGATCCAAGTCCTGGCTGGCCAGCGATCTGGCCGCGGTTTTCACCGGCCTGGGACAGATGGAGGCAGCCTTAGACGCCAGCCAAATGGCGGTGGAGGCGGCGGCCATGAGCGAAGAGATCGAAGACGATATCGCCCACTGGACCCAAATGGCCCTTACCGCCGGGGTTGCCCATCGCTATGAGCTGGCCCTCTCTGCGGCCCAGAAAGCCCAGGACATTGCCCTGCCGGTTAATCACTGGCGCCTGCCCTGGACTTACCTGGCCACCATGCAAACCCAGATGGCGATGAAACAGTGGCCTGAAGTGGTGGCGCTGTTTGAGGTGATAGCAGCGCTGCCCACGGATCGGCAAAGCGTGTCGGGCAACATCCACTACATGCGCGGGACCGCGCTGGCGAATCTTGAGCGCTTCACCGAGGCTGAGTCGGATTTTGTCAAAGCCAGGCAGATTTATTTCGGGGTATTCGGTGAGGGTTCTGCGCCGGTTGCCGACGTTGAGTTTCGAGATTTTCAGCGGCTGATCCTGCAGGGCAAACTGGCGGATGCGGCCAGCCGTGTCCCT
>CAYGPO010000089.1:10511-19516 GCA_964351665.1 uncultured Gammaproteobacteria bacterium
CGATCGCCTGGATCTGCTGCTGACTCGCGCTGAACTGCTGGCCGACAGGGCCCAATTTAGCGAAGCAAAGGCCCTGCTCACCCCGGTTCTAAATCTGCTTCAGCCGCTACCCGCTGCCAATGTGCTTAAGCTGCGAGCCGCCGTGCTTGGTTCCAGGGGATTGATGAGTCTGCCCGACCAAAGCAATCGCTGTCAGGGTGTTTCAAACCAACTGCAGGACGCCCAGGCCGCCAACTGGGATCCGCTGGTCTCCCTCGGGCCGGCTAATAGGGTCTATTTCGAGCAGATGCTAAGCCTGTGCAGCAACATTAACTGACGCAGTTTCCGCCGCTTTTCCGATATTTCCAGTGATCGCCAAGAAACCTACAGGTATTTTTCATGCTTAATCGCGTTGCGCTGTGCTCTTACGCCGTTCTTTCTGCCTATCTGGCTACTGGCCTGGCTGCTGCCCCCGCCTTGGCCGGAGATCCGGTGCCCTACACCGTGGAGACGCAGATTCTGGTTCGCACTGCTCAGCCCTCTCCCGACGGCAACGGCGTGATCGGCGACTTTGTCAGTCGGCCGGTGCTCAACAACGCCGGCCAGGTGGCTTTTGTGGCCAATTTGCTGGCCACCAGCAACCCTGACCCCATCGATGACCTGGGCCTTTTTCGGGCTTCAGAGGGTGAGCTGGCTGTGCTGGCTCGGGGTGGACAAACCTCCGCAGCAGGCAATCAGCTGAGTTTGCAGGTACTGCAGCTATCGAGCCTGGGCTTTACCATCTATTTCGGCATCGACGGCAACGGGGCAGCGGCGTTTATCGCCAACGACGATGAAAATGAAGACGCCATTTATCGGGCCGACGGCAGCAATTTGCAGGTGGTGCTGCAGTCCGGTCAGGACACCGCCTACGGTGAACGGATGAACCTGGGTGCGTCGGTGCTGGGCTTCTTGATGAACGACAACGGTCAGCTGGCTTTCTTAGTGGACAGCAGCACTCAGAATTTGTTGGTTCGGGCTGACGGCCTGGTTACCCAACCGATATTCGGCACCGGCCAGGCGTTGCCTGGCAACAACACCCTGACCGCACTGCGCGCTTTTGGCTTCAACAATGAAGGTGAGGTGGTGGCACGACTTAATACCGCCAGTGACAGCTTTGGCCATTTTGTCGGCGACGTAGATACCGTGCGGCTGATCAACCAAACCGGCGCCGCGGCCCCGGACGGGCTGGGCACCTTTGTGGTTGACCCCAGAATTCCTCCCGCCATTAACAATCAATCTGATGTGGTGATCGTCACCGGGGTTGACGACATTACCACCGACTACGCCGGTATCTATGCCGATCAGGGAGCAGGGCTGGAGGAGTTAACCCGCACCGGCAGTCCCACCCTGGGCGGCGATTTGCTGGGGCTGACGTCGGGTCTGAATCTCAACGATCGAGGCGATGTGCTGTACAAGATGATCGCCTCAGACAACACCCGTATCGAACGACTGCTGCTGCGCCGGGACGGGCAGGAGCGATTGGTTATCAGTGAAGGTGACACCGACGTACCCCAGGCCTTGGGTACCGTCACCGCCATCCAGGGTTCAACCTTAAACGAGGCGGGTCAGGTGCTGGTGGCCGGGGCGATCCAGGAGTTTGGTGGGCCCCAGCGACTGGCGCTGTTTTTCTACGACCCGCAATTCGGCTTGGCTGAGGTGGCCAGAGTGGGCCAACCGCTGGCCGGCGGTACGCTAATGGCCATCAGTCGGTCCCTGCCGGAGTTCCCGCTGGAACCCAATACCCTTGGCAATGCGCAGACACCTTTCAACGATCAGGGGATGGTAGCGTTCGCCTATACCCTTGATACCGGTGAACAAGGCATAGCGCTGTCCCAGGTGCGCTTTGCCCTGCCTGACCTGATTTTCAAAGACGGTTTCGAGGACCTGCCAGCAGGCAATGGGGCTCGCTAACCTTCCTCTAATTTAAGCCAGCACCCGCTTTGCACAGCCAATGATCGCTTTCAGGCTGCGGGCTATGTCCTCATCCTGTGTCGCCCAGTTGCAGGTGCTGATGCGCATGGCGGTATGGCCCTGCCAAACCGTGCCGCCGCACCAGCAGGTGCCATCGAGCTGCACCGCATCAATCACCGCCTGGGTTTGTTCAGCGCTGCCAAAGCTCACCAGCACCTGGTTGTAGTCCACCTGGTTGAGAACCTCAAAGCCCGCCGCCGAAAGCTCAGTGGCAAATATCCGAGCGTGACGACAAAGGGTTTCCACCATCTTGATCAGGCCGCTGCGACCCAGTGATTTAAATGCAGCCCAGACCTCAACACCCCGCGCCCGTCGCGACAGTTCAGGGGTAAAGTCGGCGGGATTGCGCTGGGCCGATGCGGTGGGCAAATAGTCTGCGCTAATGGCCATGGCGCGGCGCAGGGCATCCGGGTCGCGGACCAGGGCAATGCCACAGTCGTAGGGGACGTTGAGCATCTTATGCCCATCGGTGGCCCAGGAGTCTGCCAGGGAAAGTCCCGGGCATAGCCCGGCCAGAGAGGGCACGCCGGCCACCCACAGTCCGAAGGCGGCATCCACGTGGACCCAGGCACCGGCTGCCTGGGCCTGTTGGCAGATTTCACCAATCGGGTCGAAGGCTCCGGTGTTGACGTTTCCTGCCTGGGTGCAGACGATGGTCGGGCCGCTGATGGGGGGCAGGCTGTCCGCCTTCATCCGTCCCTGACTGTCCACTGGCACCCACTGAATGCGGTTTCTCCCCAGGCCCAGCATGCCCAGAGATTTGAGCATCGAAGGGTGAGCCTCCTGGCCGGCGATAACGGTTATCTCCGGCGCGCCGAATAGCCCATCGCCCTCAACGTCCCAGCCGGCCTGGCGCAGCACCGCGTTGCGGGCGGCGGCCAGGGCGCTGAAGTTAGCCACCGTGGCGCCGGTGACCAGGGCTCCGCCGCACTGGGCGGGAAACTGCAAAAACTCCAACAGCCAGTCCATTGCTACCTGCTCCAGCACGGCAACCCCAGGGGTCACGTTATGCAGAGAGGCGCTTTGATCCCAGGCGCTGGCCATCCAGTTGGCAGCCACCGTTGCCGGCAAGGAGCCGCCCACCACAAAGCCAAAAAATCGCGGGCCGGCCATGGTGATGGTGGCCGGCGAGCCCAGCCTATCCAGGGTGGCAAGCACCTCCAGCGGGTCGGTGGGTGATGCAGGCAGGGGTTCATGCAGCTGCTGCAGCGCTGCCAGAGCCTCCGAGGAAGGCACAATGTTGCGCTCACCAATGGTTTCCAGATAGTTCGCTGCTCGGCTTGCTGTATCGGTGAGTAGCTCTCTCATGTCGGGGTCTCTTTGGGTCTATCCCCATAGTGTAGGTAAAGGCCAGGGTTGTAACAGCCTCAATTATGCATGCCTACAGCAGCCATCTGGCGAGCCTAGGAGTCTGCGCTGGCAGTCAGGCTTGGAGGGGCACCAGCACTGCTTGATTGGACAACGCCAAGCGGGTCAGTCTGGGCTCGCGCCAAGATGGCGGTTGAAAAAATTCATCATCAGATGGGTGCGGTGGGTGTTGATGGCCGGGTCTCGAAAGCCATGGGTTTCGTTGGGATAAAGCATGGTTTCAAAAGCCTTGCCGGCCATCTGCAGGGAACGCAGCAGGGCGGTTGAGTGGTTCAGCAGCACATTGTCGTCGGCCATGCCGTGTATCAGCAGCAGTGGATCGCTTAGCTGATCAACATAGCTGAGCACGTTGGCGCCCTGGTATCCCTTTGGATTTCCCGCAGGTGTGCCCATGTACCGTTCGGTGTAGTGGGTGTCATACAGTGCCCAGTCGGTCACCGGCGCGCCGGAGATGCCTGCAGCCCAAACCCCGGGCTCGCGCATCAGGGCCATCAGAGTCATGTAGCCTCCGTAGGACCAGCCGTAGATGCCAACTCGCTCAGGGTCGATGAAATCCAGGGATTTCAAATACTGGGCGCCGGCTTTTTGGTCCGCTACCTCAATTTTCGACATCTGCTGATGGATGGGAAACTCAAAGCCTGTGCCTCGATTGGCGCTGCCCCGGTTGTCCAGACTGAACACCATATACCCCTGTTGCTGCAGGTATTGGTGAAAGGTTGATCCCCACTGGTTGCTGACAACCTGGGCATGGGGCCCGCCGTAGACATAGACGATGGCCGGGTATTGCCGCTGGGGATCAAAATTCAGGGGCTTTAACATCGAGTAATTCAGGGTCTGGCCATCCGCCGCGGCGATGCTGCCAAATTCGGTATCAGCGTGGCTTGAGATATAGGGCCCGTAGGGGTGGTCGTCGCTGAGGGCGTTTTCAGCCAGCCAGGTCAGGCGCTGACCGTCCGCGTCGTGCACGCTCACCTGGGGTGGCTGATTGGTGCTGGAGAACGTGTCGATAAAACCGCTGCCGCTGACGGCAACCTCGGTGGTGTGCCAGCCTCCCAGGCGAGTGATGCGGCGCATTTTGGGCATAGCGGTTTCGCCCCTGGCCGGATCCAGCGAAGTTTCATACAGGTGCTTTTCCAGCACGCCGTCGGCAAAACCCTCAAATAGAACCACCTGCCGGCGCTCATCAACGGCCTGAATATTGGCAACCACCCAGGGACCGTCCGTGAGCTGCCCCAGCTCCTGGCCAGCTAAGTTGTAGCGATAAATATGCTGAAAGCCGCTGCGTTCTGAGGTCCACAAAAACTCATCGGCGGTGGTTTCAAGAAAGGTCAGGTTGTGGTGCAGATTAAGCCAAACATCCGAGCTCTCGGTGAGAATGGTCCGGGTACTGCCATCAACGATATTAGCCTGCAGCAGATCCAGGGTTTTCTGATCGCGGCTTTGGCGCTGAATCAGCAGCTTTCCCGCCGGCGACCAGTTGACCCGTGCCAGGTAAACATCCGGATTGTCCCCCAGATCCACCCAGGTAAGCTTGCCGCTGGCCAGTTCAATCACCCCCAGGCGAATGCTGACGTTGGTCTTGCCGGCGAAGGGGTAGCGTTCTGTGGTGACCCGGAAGCTGTCGTCAAAGATCTGGTAGCGGCTGGCCATCTCCACCGTACGTTCATCAACCTGGGTAAAAGCGATATAGCGGTCGTCCGGCGACCACCAGTAGCCGGTGTCCCTATCCATCTCCTCCATCGCAATAAACTCGGCCATGGCGTTGCGAATGGGGCCTTGGCCATCGGTGGTCAGGGCCCGTTCGTTGCTGCCGTCAGCACCCACGACCCACAGGTCTTGGTCGCGAACAAAGGACACTAGGGTGCCGCTGGGCGATACCTTTGGATCGGTTTCAAAAGCATCGCTGCGGGTTAGGCGAGCCACGCTGGCATCTGCCAGCTGGTAAAGGAATAAGTCTCCGGCCAGGGGGAACAGCAGCTGTTTGCCGTCTGCTGACCAGTAATATTCAACGATCCCGGTACCTTTGATGCGCATCCGTTCGCGGCGGGCCTTCTCAACTTCGTCCAGCTCTTCTCCGTCCGGCGTCAGGCGACTTGAGTCCACCAGTAAACGATGGCTGCGGTCGCGCAGGTGGTATTCCCACAGATCCTGCTGGCGAAGATCTTCGGCTTTGCCTTTCAGATAGCTGACCCGGCTGCCGTCGGGGGAAAATTTCAGCGCCACCGGGGTGCTTCCCGAAAGGTCTGGGCTGGCAAACAGGCGTTCAATGGTGAGGGCTTGAGCGTGGGAGGTCATAGGGTTAGCAGCGGTCCAAAGTAGCATCACCAGCGCCAGTATAACCGTAGGATTGGTAATGGCTGGCGAAGTCGGTTTCGGGATTACCCTCGAGCGCCAGGTGGTTTGGCTGGCAGGACAGCGGGTTGAGCAGCAGGGCATAGGCACGATCACCATCTGAGGGTCAGTTTGCCGGCGAAAGGTTGAACGGGTGCAGGACGATTGGGCAGGACGACAGGGGTAAAACGAAGAATACAGTGGCCGCTACTGGCAGCGGCCACTGTTTGGAACACCTTTTTATCGATTGACCTTAGGGGTTAACCGACTGGATGTAAGCATAGACGTCTTTCATGGCCTGCTCGTCGGCGAGGGTCATGGACATGGGGCGCATTTGCGCACCGTAGATGTCTTTGGGATCCGCACCACGAATGCCCGCTTTGAAATTAGCCAGCTGGCGCACAAAATACCATTCCTGCAAGCCGGTCAGGTTAGGGGCGTTCAGAGCTTCCTGACCTTTGCCCTCAGCTCCGTGGCAGGCGGTACAGGTTGCATACAGAGCCTTACCTTTTTCCGCGTCTCCTGCGGCCATGGCATTAAAACTCAACAGTGTGGCTGCAACTAAAATCAATTTTTTCATGGAAATATCTCAATTAACCTGACAGTAGATGTACGGGTAAAATACCAAATTTTGATGAAAATATCGTGATTAGTGCTCAGTTGTTTACGGTCTTCATCACATCCGAGATTTTTTGGACCTCAGGAATCGGTAAAAAGTCCAACAATCACCGAAATGTTATCAGAGCCGCCGCCGCTGTTGGCCTGGGCAATCAGCTCCCTACAGGCGCTTTTGGCATCATCAGCTTTGGCGATGGCTAAAGCGATGGCGTCGTCGCTCACGTGTTTGGTTAATCCATCGCTGCAAAGAATGATGGCATCACCCGCCGACAGCTGGATCTCAACCCGTTCCGGCCGGATTTCCCGGCTGCTGGTAATCACGTTCCACAGCTGATGGGCCATGGGGGATTTCTCCGCCTCGTCCTCGGACATAACGCCCTCATCAACAAACCGCTGAGCGACGGTATGGTCGTTGGTCAAACGCGTGAGTTCGCCGTTGTGAAGACGGTAGCAGCGGCTGTCTCCCACGTGCACCACGAATAGACGGGGCCAGTCGCAGCAGGCCATGGTCAGGGTGGTGCCCATGCTGGTCAGTTCAGGCTGTACGCTGACCGCTTCTCGAATGGCCGTGTGAGCAGCCTCCACCATGGCGTCCAGCTGATCAAAATATCGGCTGGGCTTGAGGCCGCCGCCCAGGGAATCGGCGATTGCGCCTACCACCAGTTCCGCGGCTCTATCGCCAGCGGCTTCGCCGCCCATGCCGTCAGCCACCGCCAGCAGCGCCGCATCGCTCGCCTCGGCCTGCCGAACAAGAATTCGATCCTGATTTACGGATCGTTTCTGGCCCTGGTGGGTAGCGCCGAAGAAATCGCAATGAGTGGTCATGGAGGTAGGGAAGGTCCCAGTCAATATAATTTTCAGGATACCAGCTAAGCCGGGTCAAATCCTGTTCTGTGCCAGGAGTTTTTCGCTGACTGGGGGAAATGCAGTAAAGTAAAGCTCAGATCCCTCTCCATGCCCCCCAGGAAACCCAGCCACAGTGTCAGATTCAGACTCCACAGGCAGCCCAGCCTCAGCCACCGTGGTGGCCCTGAAATGGTCCATGGGGCTGCTTTTTCTGGTCTCGTTTTTCAACTATATGGATCGCTATATGCTGGCGGTGCTGCTGCCCTCCATTAAACAGGACCTGGATCTTAGCGATGCCCAGCTGGGGATCATTTCCGGCACCGCTTTCACCCTGTTTTACGCCACCCTGGGTGTGCCCATCGCGCGCCTGGCAGACCGATACTCGCGGCGCAAAATTATCGCTGCGGCACTGGCCGTTTGGAGTCTGATGACGGCGCTGTGCGGCATGGCGCAGAATTTTGTTCAGCTGGCCCTGGCCAGAGTGATGGTTGGGGTGGGTGAAGCCGGGGCTACGCCGCCTTCCCATTCAGTGATTGCCGACTATTACCCGGTCAGCAAGCGGGCCAAGGCCATCGCCATCTATAGCCTGGGCGCGCCGGTGGGTATTTTGGTGGGGTTTATCGCTGGTAGTTGGCTGGCGGAAAATTACAGCTGGCGCTATGCCTTGTTCATCGTGGGTGTACCCGGAATCATTTTGGCGTTGCTGGTGCTGAAATTTCTCCACGAACCTCAGCGCGGCGCCTCTGAACGCAAGCTCGACGGGGCAGTTGACTCGACCGAGCCGCAGAGCTCAGACCAGGCGCCGACCCGGCTGGGCCTCAAACAGTCTCTTGGCACATTGGCAAAGTCCCGGGCATTTTGGATGTTCTCGGTGGGAACGGGGCTATATACGGTGGTCTGGCTGGGCGCCGTAGGCTGGCTGCCCTCCTACCTGACCCGCTCCTTCGACCTGTCACTGACCCAGGTGGGTTTCTGGCTGGCACTGGTGCTGGGCTTTTCCCAGATCTTGGGCATGCTGGCCAGCGGCTGGGTGACGGACTCCCTGGTCAAACGCCACGTGTGCTGGTACGCATTGCTGCCCGCCATTGCGATCGGTATTTCCATTCCAATTTTTGCCGGCGTGTTCCTGACCCAAAGTCCCTGGATGGCGCTGGGCCTGTTGTTTCCGGCCTTTATGATCAGCGTGATGCAGGGCCCGGCCACCTTTGCCGGTATTCAGGGCCTGGTGCCCACCTCAATGCGGGCAACGGCCAGCGCCGTATTGCTGCTGGTCACCAACGTGATTGGCGGAGGCTTGGGGCCGCTGTTGATTGGTTTTGTCAGCGATCGGCTGCAAGGGCAGTACGGTGATGACGGGCTGCGGGTATCCCTGCTGGTTATTTGCTGTGGCTTCAGTGCGCTGTCGGCCCTGGCCTACCTCATCGGTAGCATCTATATGAAGCGCGAATTTCTGTCCCATACCTGATGCTGTCGCCGGATCAGTGCCAGGACCTAAACCTGACCCTTAAGGATTTTCCCCGGGCCCGAACGCTGCCCCATTGGGTCTATACCTGCTCCCAGGTGTTCAATACAGAGCTGGCCCAGCTGTTTGGTAAGCAGTGGGTTTGTGTCGGGCACCACAGCGTATTTCCTGCCAGTAGCCTTAGCTGCGTTGATCTCGCCCATCATTCCCTGTTGATCAGCTGCGACGAGCAAGGGCAGCTGACAGCCTTTCATAACGTGTGCCGACATCGGGGCACCCGCCTGCTGAACTCGGGTAGACACAGCGGCGAACTGCTGGTGTGCCCCTATCATCAATGGTCCTATGATCTTGATGGCAAGCTTAAGGCCGCGCCGGGGATGCAGGGGCG
>CAYGPO010000090.1:0-19139 GCA_964351665.1 uncultured Gammaproteobacteria bacterium
TAGCACCCTTGGAGTCGTCAAAGGGCTTTCAGGCAAAGCAGGGTGTCAGCTGGTCGGAGGTAGCAGTGCTTTGTGCAGACTTTCTTCCAGCTGGCTGATACTAAAAGGTTTTTGCAAGAAGTCCATCACCCTGAGACCATCAAAACGCTGCTTCACCTGGTTTAGATCGTGGCCGCTCATCACCACCGCAGGTAGATCAGGTATTTGCTCGTGTAGCAGTTTAAGGGTGGCGTCGCCGCTGATCGACGGCATGCTGGTGTCCACCAAAAGAACGTCGGGGGCCAGGCGTTTATTGGTGATGATGTCCACGGCCTGCAAGCCATCGCTTAACTCCGTCACCTCACAGCCCAGGTGTTTCGCCGCCGCGGTCAAATAGCGCCTCACGTCGGGCTCGTCGTCAATGATCAGCAGATGGCGCCCGGCCAGTGAAGATTCCTGCAGCGTGCCCCTGCCGGACGTTCCCAGGGTCAGAGTTTCTGGCAGACAGGGCAGAGTGATGGTGCTGCGGGTGCCGCCTTCAGCGTTGGACTCTACGTTAACGGTGCCGCCGTGATCGCTGATGATGCGCTGGGTGATGGCCAGCCCCATGCCGCGGCTGGGGGTTTTGGTGGAAAAAAACGGGTCAAATATGTCCTGTTCAATCCCCAGGTTTACGCCACAGCCTTGATCCGCCACGGTGATGGTGACTTGCCCATCGGTTTTTATTACGGCTATTTCCACCAGGCCTGGCTGCGCCTTGTAGCTTTCTGCCGCGTTCATCACAAGATTGATCAGAGCCTGTCGCAGCTGCCCTGGATCGGCGTTAATCTGTGCGCCAGCGGCGTCGTAGCGTTCCTGGATGTCGATGCCTTCAGGTAAACCGGTTTTCATCAGTTCGGCAACGCTGGTAACAATATCGTACAGGGCTACAGTTTGTTTACTGGGGCTACGTTCGCCGGCAAAGGTAAGCAGTTGGTGGGCCATTTCGATGGCTCTAGCGGCGGCCAGGCGGGAGTTTTTCAGCAGGGTTTTGCCCGACGCTTTATTTTTCAGGTAGTCCTCAAGCAGCTCCATGTTGCCCTGAATCGCCATCAGATAGTTGTTGAAATCGTGGGCGATACCGCTGGTCATTTTGACCAGGCTTTGCCGCTTCTGGTCACGCAGCTGCAGCTGATTGCGGTCGTCTGAATCCAGCGCACGCAGGCGCCGATCCAACTGGTAAACCACCATCTTTGCCAATGCCTCTAGAGTTTCTACCTCAAATTTCGAGAAGGACCTTGGCTCTGTGTCCATCAGACACAGGGTGCCCACGGCAAAACCCTCAGCGGTAATGAGCGGCGCGCCGGCGTAAAATTTCAAATTAGGGGCGCTGCAAACCATCGAGTGGTTTTGGGTCTCAGGGTTTAAGCTCGCATCGTGAACGACCCTAACCTGGGTGCTTTCGATGGTGCTACTGCAGAAGCCCGGTTCCAGTGGCGCAGAGCCCTGGGCTGCGCCCACGGCCGATTTGAAGAAGTATCGATCGTGATCGACGAAGGTGATCAATGCAATTGGGACCCGAAACAAGCTGGCCGCCATTTCGGTTATTTGATCGAAATCCGATTCTGGCGCTGTATCCAGAATGGAAAGTCGATGCAGCGCCTGCACCCTGGGTGCTAAATCTACCATCGCCTGCAAACTCAAAACCTTTTCCGCCGGCAATAATGGCGATTGCAGGCCTCCCAGGCAACGCGGAGAAAGTCCGGGCTATTCGTCGGGATTTACCCCCAGTCGCTGATGCATGACGGGGCTGGTGGTGGTGTATTGCAAATGGACTTTCTGGTCGGGAAAGATCTGTTTTTTAATGGCAAAGGCGGCCAGGGCGGCTTCATGGAAGCCAGACAATATGAGCTTTTTCTTGCCGGGATAGGTGTTGATATCGCCAATGGCGTAAATGCCGGGGACCGAGGTCTGGAATTTTTCCGTATCCACCGGCAGTGATTTGCCGCGAATCTCCACCCCCCAGTCAGCGATGGGCCCAAGTTTGGGCGCCAGTCCAAAAAAGGCCATGGCATGGTCTATCTCAAGATCCGCCAGGGCTTCTCCTTCCCGGTTAATCAGCGCCACCCGTTGCAATTGACTGCCATCGCCGGTCATGGACTGGATTCGCGCGTTTTCATACAAATCCATCCGACCCTCGGCCACCAGGGCTTTCATTTTTTTCACCGATGCGTCCACCGCGCGCCAGCCGTCGCGTCGATGAACCAGGGTCACTCTTGCGGCTTTTTCCACCAGTGCCAGTGCCCAGTCCAGTGCCGAATCGCCGCCGCCCAGAATCATCAGCCGGCTGCCGGCATACTGGTCGGGATTGCGCACCCGATAGTGCAGTGAGGTGTCTTCGAAGGCTTCGGCCCCCGGCACCCTGAGCCGGCGCGGCTGAAATGAACCCAGGCCGCCGGCGATGACCACGGCTTTGCTGTGAATCTGCTGTCCGGTAGCTGTCACCACATGAAAACCCTGTTCGCCACGGTCCTGCACTTCCGTGACCTCCTGTCCCAGCAGCAGCTGGGCACCGAAGGGCTCAATCTGCTTCATCAGCGAATCCACCAATTCCTGTCCGGTGCACTCGGGCACTGCTGGGATGTCGTAGATCGGTTTGTCGGGATACAGCTCCACGCACTGGCCACCGGGAGCGCTGATTGAATCAACGACCACGCTTTTAAGGTCCAGCAGTCCCAGTTCAAACACCTGAAACAGGCCGCAGGGGCCGGCCCCAACGATCACCACGTCGGTTGAAATTGGATCCACGAAACGCTCCACAAATGGTAAAGATCTATTGTAATCACCCCCGGTGCACTGTGGTATTCTTTCGCCGCTTTAATCGCGAACTACGCCACCTGCAGCAGCCTCAATGGTTGAAACCTGCCGTTCATTTTTACTATCCTACGACCCCGGTGTTAAACCCTGTGCTATCTGAACTGCTTGATCCCGTAGAGGCACTTTGTGAGCATGCCGGTGCCGAAATTCTTAAAATTTTTGGTGCTTCTATGAAGGTCAGGGAAAAGGCTGACCTGTCGCCGGTTACCGCCGCCGATCTGGCGGCTCACCGGATTTTGGCTGATGGTCTTACCCAGCTGTTGGATCTGCCCCTGCTATCGGAAGAGGGCGAACTGCCAGGCTTTGACCAGCGCCGTCAGTGGCAACGCTATTGGCTGATCGACCCGCTGGATGGAACGCGACAATTTGTCCGCGGCAGCAGCGATTTCTCCGTCAATGTAGCGCTGATCGACCGTGGCAAACCGGTTTTGGGTTTTGTTCATTTACCGGCCCACGACAGGGCTTATCGAGCTGCCCTGGGTGGCGGTGCCATGGTCAGGAATGCCAGCCATCCATGGCGCTCAATGGCGCCGAGGCCAGCCCAGCAGCCCCTGCGCATTTGTGTGTCCAGTAGCCGAGGCGGAGAGCGTCAGGGCACGCTGGTTGACCGATTGGCGCCGGCGGTGCTGGACTTGAAGGGCAGCTCCTGGAAATCCTGTTTGGTGGCAGAGGGCCTGGCGGATTTGTACCCGCGGTTTGGCCCAACCTGCGAGTGGGATACCGCCGCGGCCCAGTGCATCGTGGAGGAAGCGGGCGGGTTTTTGACGGACTTCGACCTCAAGCCACTTCTTTATAATCAGCACAGTTCGATAATAAATAGAGATTTTTTGGTGTTCGGCGACCCCGCCACAGGTGAAAGAGTTCAGCGGCTAATGTCAGTTTCCCAATAGCATCACAGGGAAGCAGGCTGATAGACTTGCCCCCATGAGCGTAAAACTAACTTTCAAAGCGTCTTTAGATGCGGTATTTGAACACTTGGCGGACCCAGACTTTCTGGTCGATCGGGCCATGGCCGTTGGTGATGTGGAAGCCTCGTACGAGGTGGAAGAAGATGGCGATCTGGTCACCGTCATTGCTCAGCGTACCACTCGCACTGAGCTGCCAGGGTTTTTGGCCAAAATGTTTAAGCCCGAGCAGGACATCACCATTACTGAACGTTGGTACGGCGATAGCCAGCGGATGGAGGCCGACTACGAAATGGAGATCCACGGTCAGCCAGCCCGGGTGACTGCCAAGATTGTGCTTGCTGCCACCGGTAAGAAAACCTGCAGCTACACGGTCTCCCACAAGGCCAAGGTCGATCTACCGCTGGTGGGGGGCAAGGCCGGTAAATTCCTGTTGGCAGAAACCGAAAAAGTCGCCTTGGCTGAACTACAGTATCTCGCTGATCAGCTATAGCGCATAAGCTCACCATCCATCTCTCCAATCGCCTGAGGAAAACTGATGAACCTTAATAATTTAACCATCGCAGCCCTGGCCCTAAGCGCTACATTGGCCGGTTGCAGCGGCGACGACCAACCGGCAGCAGCGGAAAGTGCCGCCATCGCTCCGCCGGAACAGCCGGCGCCAACGGCAACCCGGGTCGATGCAGCGGAGCAACCTAGCCAGATTTTGGCCCGTGTGTTAGCCGATCAGCCCGACGCAACCAAAGCCCGCTACGGCGCCCGTCATCCGGAACAAACCCTATCGTTTTTCGGCATTGAGCCCGGCATGACCGTGGTTGAAGCCCTGCCAGGGGGTGGGTGGTACAGCAAGATCCTCATTCCCTATCTGGGTGCGGAGGGCAAGCTTATCGGCATCAATTACAACGCTGATATGTGGGCCCTGTTCGGATTCTTCGGCGAAGAACAAATTGCCGCGTTCAAAGTGTGGACCGAAACCTGGCCAGAGCAGGCCCAGGCCTGGCGTGATGACGATGGTGCAACGCTTGGTGCCTACGAGTTTGGCCGGTTACCCGAATCTGCAGCGGGTACCGCCGATGCAGTGGTGATGGTTCGAGCGTTCCACAACCTTAGTCGCTTTGAAGACCAGGGCGGATATATGACGGCGGCCATCAATGACGCGTATACCCTGCTTAAGCCCGGCGGAATACTCGGCGTGGTCCAGCATGAAGCACCCGCGGACTGGCCTGACGAGTGGGCTAGTGGAGGCAAAGGCTATATGAAGAAGCAGGCGCTAATTGCGCGTCTCAGCGCCGCCGGTTTTGAGCTGGAGGCGCAGTCTGATATCAACAGTAATCCTTTGGACGTGCCAACCGAAGCTGACGTGGTTTGGCGCCTGCCGCCAACCTATAATGGCACCGCAGACGATCCTGAGCTCAAAGCCCAGGTGGATGGGATTGGAGAGTCCAATCGGATGACTCTGAAGTTTCGCAAGACCTAGCGGGCTCGACGGAGACAGGTCGCCGGGGATTTCCCCCGGGGCTTGTCGCCGATATCAGTCCAACCATAGCGTCGTTACAGCTGCAAGCCAGCGGCCCAGTAAGCGGCGCGCTTGCTAATCCATCGGCCTGCGGAACTGGGCCGTCCAAGGCTAGAATTCAGCTGGCTCTTTTGCCTCCAACTCTAACCAACTGATCCTGTGTTATGTGCTCTGTTAGTCAGACTGCAGGGCCTGCACTGGATCCAGTTTTGCCGCTGACATGGCGGGATAGACCCCAAACCCCACAGCGATAGCCATACAAATAATCACCGCTGCGACAATTACCAGCAGTGACCAGGCCACCGCCCAGCCGGCAAAGGTAGCGATGGTGTAGGCCAGCACAACCCCAAGCAGTACCCCGGCAGCGGCGCCCACCATGGCAATCACCGCCGCTTCCACCAGGAACTGTCGGATGATGTCGTTTTCTCTGGCGCCAACGGCTCTGAGTAAGCCGATTTCCGACTTCCGCTCCATCACGCTGGCCAGCATGATATTCATGATGCCAATTCCGCCCACCAGCAGTGAAATGCCAGCAACCGCGGACATCACTATGGTGAAGATGCGCTGGGTCTGCTGGTGCTGAGCCAGCAGTCGGGCGGGCACGGTAATCTGGTAGTCGTTCTGTTCACTGTGGCGACGTTCCAGCAGATGCTCTATGGCCTGGGAGGCGGCAGCAGGGTCTACGCCGCCAACAATTTTCACCTTGAGCTGATCTAACTCCTGGCTGAGATCGTCGAGCTTTAAGCGGGTAAGACCGGTTCGCAGTGGGACAAAAATTTGGCTGGCTTCACCGCCCACGTTGCGCCCTTCAAACTGTTGATCTGGCAGCTGGCGATCCTGCAGCACGCCAGCAACCTTTAGCCATAGGTGATTCACCTTGATTCGTCCACCCACGGCGCCGCCGTTGGGAAACAGGTCTCTGGCCGCTGAGCTTCCCAGCACTGCCAGCTGGCCGAAGCGTTGATTGTCGTCTTCGGTAAACAGCGTGCCGCGTTGGGCGCTGAGGCTGGAAAGTTCAAAATAGTCAGGACTCACGGCCAACACCTCGGCCTTGCTCTGTCCCTCCCGGCTGAACAGGCTCCAGCTTCGAAAGGTTTTGCTGCCGGCCCAGCTGTCAACAAAGGGCAGGGTGCGCGCAATGGACTCAGCGTCACGAATATTCAGCCCGGCTGAATATTTCCGCACCTCTTTGACGGTTTCAGAATCCAGCTCCTTGGCTTCAATAATGAGGTTATTAAGACCCATGCCCTCAATCAATTCCAAGGCCTGGCGCTGGCCACCCTCACTAACTGCCAGCATGGCAATCACGGCGCCGACGCCGAAGATCATCCCCAGCAAAGTCAGGGCCGTTCGCATCCGATGGTGGGCAAGCTGACCCGCCGCCTGGCGCACGTCAGCCAAAATCAGCGAAAGGCTCATCCGGCTGCTTTTTGTGGGGCAACTAAACTGATTTTTTCACCAGCGCTCACCCCTCCGGTCAGTTCCACCCGATCCGGGCTGCGTCGGCCGGTGCTCACCGCCCGGCGTTCACTGTCGGCGCCGCTGAGCACGTAGACCCAGGCATCGTCCCGATCGCCGTAAACGGCCTGGGCAGGAACTACCAGGGCGTCTTCCACGGTGTGAGTGATGACCTCAGCGCGAAGACGGCTACCCACCCGCATCAGATCAGCGTCCACCTGATCAATGGTTGCTTCGATGCTGAAATATTTCTGCGGGTCGGTGCGGGTCCGAGGGCTGGCCACCGGCGATACGTTGCTAACGGTGGCGCTGAAGGTCCTGGTGGGGTCAGCGTCCAGCACCAGCCGCACCTGCTGGCCTTTAGCCAGACCCACGGCGTCATTTTCCGGCACAAACAGCCGGGCCTTGACCTTGCCCCGGATGGGTAGCTGGCCTATGGGTCGACCCGGGAAGGCGGTCTTGCCTTTGCCCAGTTTTTCCCCCCAGGGGGTTCTAGCGTAGACGAAGGTGCCGTCTGCCGGGCTGCGCAGTTCCATCATGTTCAGCGCAGTGTCCTGTTTAGTGAGTTTGGACAGCTCCGCCTCGCGTTCTGCCAGGATCATGTTCTCCTCGGCGCTGATGCGCTGATCAAAGGTGCCTTCCTCCCACTGCAGATAGGCCGACTCCACGTCCAGGTAGTCGATGTCCGCCAAGGCATCGATGAGTTCGTTGCGGCTGAACAGTCGCTCATCGACGCTGGCGAAGGTTTCGCTGATGCTGCGTTCGCCGCCTACCCGCTCAGTGTCGTGGGCAATCCGGGTTTTCTCGATCACGCCGCCGCGCTGAACTTCCGCCAGTTTGAAGTCGGATTTGGTCACGTTCAGGGCGGTGGTGTCCCGGTCCTGGCGTATTTGCACGTCGTCGAAGCGGGCAATCACGTCGCCGGCTTTCACTTCAGAAAATTCCGGCGCCATCCAGGCGATATTGAACCGCATGCGCACCGCGGAAGGCAGAGAAATGGGTAGCGACTCCGAGGCAACAAGCTCGCCGTCGGCGCTGACCAAAAATTCGGTATCGTCAGTCGCCAGCACCAGCGACGGCGGCAACTTGGCTGGGTCTGCACAGCCTATGAGCAGCATCGTGACTAAGCTCAAGTGAAGAAATTTCATATTGCCACCTCGCTGCCAGCGCTTAATCCGGAGTCAACGATGCGCAGGCCACCGCTGGCTGGGCCCAGCGTCACCGGGGTCCAGCCCTGGCCCTTTAACTCCACACCGGGGCTGCCATCGCGATAGCGAAGGGCCTCATCAGGGACCGCCAGGACATTCTTCAGGACCTGGGTTTCGATCACAATTTTCGCCGACATTCCTGGTCGAAGACTGGCCAGTACATCAGCGGGCAGTGACAGGCTGACGTCTCGAATCATGGCCTGTGAATACTGGGACTGTCGACGCACGATACTGGCGACCTCAACCACCTGGGCCGGGATTTCGCTGCCGCCTGCCGCATCGATGGTCACCATGGCGATTTGACCAACGGCAATGCTGGCGGCGGCAAATTCTGGCACCTCAGCCTGTATGATGAGGTTTGCGCTGTCTGCAAGCTCAACCACCACCATGCCGGGATTTACCGCTTCGTTGACATCCAGCTTCTGACCTTCGGTATTGGTGCCAACAATCACCACACCTGATTGAGGGGCACGAATGGTGAAGGACTCCAGCTCGCGCTGGGCGCCGCTTAGTTCACTTTGCAGCCGCCGCACGTCAGCTTCAAGTTCAGCAACCTGAGCTTCACGCACCCGCTGGGTGAGGGCCCCTCGCTGCTGCTGTCGCTGGTAAAGATCAACCGCTGAGCGTCTTTCTTCCACCAGCTTTTGGTAGTCCAGCCCGGCAAACAGGTCTGCATCCACGTCGGCCTTGCGTTTGGCCTTGTCGGCCTCGCTGCGAGCCTCCGCCAACTGGACCTTTTCTTCCTCAATCTGCTGGGCCTGGGATTCTATGGTGGACTCAAGCTCTGAACGCTTGGCGTTGAGGTCTCCCTGCAGGGTTCGAATCCGGTCGTCGGTGCTGGAGGCATCAAACTTAGCCAGCACCTCACCTTCGCTGGCCACGCTACCCTCAGCGGCCAGCTGGGTCAGGGTGAGCCGCCAGCTGCGGCTGGGAGGTGGGCCAAAGCGCAGGGTATTGGCCGACGCGACGATGCCGCTGGCGGTGACCGTAATCGGTCGATCAGTCTCCGATACCGTCAGCCATTGTTCAGCGCTGGCCGGGCCCGATAAGAGCAGGGTCAAGATGCTGACCAGAGCGCCGATCGGCCGATTAGGGTTAAGGCGACGTGAATCGGTCATGAGGCAACATCTCCTGCCAAGGTGCCCATCACACTCATGCCGGGCATGATCTGATTGGGTATCTGGGAATCGGGCTGAGCGATGAGTTCGAAGTAGCCCCCGGCGCTCCAGTCCTGGCGCTCAACGGCCTGGCTGGAGGTCCAGGTCACCGTCGCTCGGAAAGCCGACAATCCCTGGGCATCGGTAACCACGTCCATGGACTGGCCTTGGCTGAAGCTGCGAATGTCAGCTTCGTGGACCCAGAATCGAACCTGCAGATCTTTACGGCTTGCCACCGATGCAATGGGGAAGCCGCCGAACAGCGTATCGCCGGGGAACACCTTTCGGCCGGTCCAGGGATTTTCCCCATAAATCACAAAGCCGGCCTTTTCAGCAGCGATCACCGTGGAGTCCAGAGCCGTGCGAATCCGATCATAGCTGGCCTGGGCCTGGCTGATTTCCAGCTCAACCTGAGCTTCGACGTCTTTCAGTTCGGCCCGGGCATTAGCCAACTCCGCTTCACCGCGAACCCGCTCTCTCAGCGCGGTTTGCAGGGCCAGCTGGTAGCGCTCGAAGTCCAGCCTGGCGATGGTTGACTCCGGGATTATGGCATCCAGCTCAGCCAGCGCAACGGCGGCAGTGGCCACGGCAACAGCTTTCTCAGCATCCAGGACTTTCAGCTTCAGTTCGTCCACCTGGCGGGCGGCGGACAGACGCTGCTTTTCAAGATCGGTTCGGGTCTGCTCTTCCTGGGAGATCAGATCTCCTGGGTCTAGCCTGACCACCGGGTCGCCCACGGCAACCTGGGTGCCCTCCACCACCATCCATTCGATTCTCCGTTGCCAGGAACCGGGCAGTGACGGCATTTCAATGGTCTGAGCGCTGACGTCTTCGATCACGCCAGTGAGCAGTGATTGGCTGACGCCGGCGGCGGGCCAGCCGGCGAGCAAACACACGGTCAGGAAAATTCTCATTAAGCGGCCTCACGTTTGGTGTCGGTGGCTATCTTGCCGTCCCGCATAGCAATCACTCGGCTGGCATGGGCAGCAATCTCATCTTCGTGGGTGACCATGACGATGGTTTGTCCGTCCCGATTTAATTCTTCAAATAGCGCCATGATTTCCTCAGACGTTCGACTGTCGAGATTGCCGGTTGGTTCATCGGCCAGCAGCAGCGGCGGTTGATTGATCAGCGATCGGGCGATGGCAACCCGCTGGCGTTGGCCGCCGGACAGCTGATTGGGACGATGGTCCATCCGATTAGCCAGCCCCAGACGTTCCAGCAGCGCCCGACCTCGGTCAGGCCGAATGTTTTTTTGCGGTCCATAGCGCAGAGGCAGCAGGACGTTGTCCAGGGCGCTGAGTCTGGGTAGCAGATGGAAGCTCTGGAACACAAAGCCAATTTTTTCGTTGCGGACCCGGGACAGCTGGTCGTCGCTGAGGGAGGCCACCTCGTCGGATAACAGGCGATAGGAACCGGCGTCCGGCGTATCCAGGCAGCCCAGAATGTTCATCAGGGTGGATTTACCTGACCCCGATGGCCCCATCACCGCCACAAACTCCTGGGGCTCGACCCGCAGGTCCACGTGGTCCAGCGCGTGCACCTGGGTATCGCCAACCTGGAATGTTCGACAGAGTTTGCGAGTGGTAATCATGAGCGTCTGCAGGGTTTTTATTAGTGATTTGGCGCGTATTATCGGCTAAAAATCGTACATGTGGCGTGAATCGGCGTAAAAACCCGAAAACGTATGAAATCGCCCTGGTCAACGATTTGCCGGCCATGGGGATAAAGGTCGACTAAAGATCGACTTTAACTGGGTCGTAGCGGCCCAGTCCTGATGTGACCGGATCGACGATATCGCGGCGTTACCAGCGCTAATCTCGAGGCACTAGTTCCCTATTTAAGTAACTCGTTGACTTATGATGAGCCTGAAATCCCCAAGAGCAAGGCGCATGCTGCCGGCAATGGTAATTCCATTGCCAAAGGATGCAACGCGGCGCTTGGCGATTTCAGGCAACCCAAAGGGCGCGCCCCACAAGGCCTGTTGCTGTGTTGCGGCCCTTGACCATGGAATGCCATGGTCAAGGGCCGCGCCTACCCACAGGCCTTGTGACGCGCATCACATGTCAACGAATTACTTAAAAAGGGCACTAATGTCCTAGGGTGAGAGCTGATGAACCTTCAATTGACATCGTTTCTCTGCAGCAGCACGGCCATTGTGTCACTAACCGCTGCGGCGGTATCGGCCGGAAATCTGCCCCAGGCGCTGTTTGCCGATAGCTTTGAATCCATTTCGGTTAACCCTTCATGGGCGCTGGAGGAGACCTTTGACGGTGATCCAGCCAGCCCCAGTCAGGCGCTGTTACCTGACACCATGGATTTTGTTGTCACCCATCGAACCCATCCCCGGGATCATCTGCCGGTGTTTAGCCTGTTTCCCGCTGACCATGATCAAAATTGCGCCGGTCCGACGCCGATGGCGCTAACCGGGCTTCCCGCGCCTCAGCATATGGTGCGCTCAACCCACGCCAGTAGCGGTCGATCCCCGGACCAGAGCTTTTTTGTCTGCAAAAATCACATGATGTCGGCGATGGGAGATATTGAAGGTTATTCGGTGAGCGCTTTTTACCCTCGCCAGAGCTTCGATTTTTCTGATGGTGGGGTGTTGGAGTTTGACGTCAACATCAACGACGGCCACCCCCGCAGCTGGTGGGAGATCATGATTGCGCCTCGGGAGCAGCTGAAACTGGGCGCTGCCAGAGAGTGGCTGCCCATCGACGAAACCTACTCCCGCGACCGTATCGTGCTGGATTTTTCCGCCAACTCCCGGCGCGCCATCGCCGTGGGCAGTGGTGGTTTAGCGCCCGAGGGCTGGATCGTCAACGAGTCAGACTGGCGAGATTGGCGCTTCATCGATCCCGACGATCCCGCTCTTGTCGACCGACGTACTCGCCGGACCATGCGGATTGAATTGTCCGCCATGGCGATCCGCTGGGGAGTTGAAATGGGCGATGGCGAATTTGACTGGTATGAAGTTGAGGTGCCGGGGGGCTTGCCCTTCAGTCAGGGCATAGTGATGTTCAAGACCCACGCCTATACCCCCACCAAAGACGACAACTTCGATCAATACACCTTTCATTGGGACAATCTGCGCTTTGACGGACCGGTGACAGGCCGCTTCCAGGCTTTTGAAACAGAGCAATTGGTCTATCTGCAGAGCAACGGCAATCGGCCCATCGGCGACACCGCCCAGGCCACTATTGATTTGCCGGAAGACACGGCGCTGGTCAACCCAACCCTGGTTGGTCAACTGCACGGGCCCCTGTCTGGCCAGGTGGAGCTGTCGATAAATGGCGGCAGCTTTCAGACCGTAGATCCGTTGGAATACAACGTTGGTGATCGCTGTCTCAGCGGCGGCTGGTCAACGTTTACTCTGCCGCTGAACCCGGCCGAGCTGGTTGAGGGCAACAATACGCTGGATTGGCGCGTTGGGCCAAGGCCGTCCTGCGCCAGCGGTGATCTGGACTTTTACTGGGACGGGTTTTCCGTCAAAAGCCTGGAGATCCAGTCTGACCTGTAAAGCCCTGCAAAGCCTGGTGCGCACGCCGCCTGCGACCCGTTAGCCAGCCTGGGGCGACGTCTTTGCCCGGGCCGGCTCCAACGGCTTGCTTAGGGGTCTTCAAAACCGTTGCTAAACAGGCCCAGCTGAAAATCGATCACCTGACTTTCGGCCGCAACCATATTGGTAACGGCCTGGGTCTGGGAGGCCTCAAAGGGTGCGCCGAACAGGGTTACGGTGAGCTGGAGATCTTCAATCTCCCGGCCGCTTTGCACGTTGCGTGCGATCAGGCCAATGGCGTAGGTGCCGTCCGCCGGATTGGCAAAGGTGAAATCGTTGTAGTTTGACCGAATCACCGCGTAAGCCGGCGCAGGCACCTGCTGCCCAGCGGCATTAAGCATTGTGACGCTGCCGCTGACTTTGTGCAGGTCAACACCAATATCCATGCGCCGAAAGATGATGCGGTAATCCACGTTGCTGCTGGTGCCGCAGTTGCTGACCCGCACAAAAAGCGTTTCGTCATCCACAAAATTCGGCAGGATCTGTTCCTGCTCATCGTTGGGCTGGCCAGGGCACTGATTAAGCTCAAACACCGGCTGGGCCGTGTCCGGACTTTCGATCAAATCAAAATCAAAGATCTGCAAATTGAGGGACGCTGAACTGGCACCGTCACAGACGCCCTGGCAAAGCTGGACAAACAGCTTGGTATTGGGCTCGGCGGCAATCCAGGAAGTGGGGTAATTGAAGGTGGACGCAAACACCGTCCAGTCCACGTCTCCGGGGGATTGTAGATTGCGCACGTGCTCTACGAACAGCTCGTTATCATTCAGAAAATCAAATCCCTCAAGAAACGGTCCCTGATCTGGCGTTGGGTCCGGTTCGTAGCTGTCTGCTCCGTCGCAGGCGGTGAAAAGCAGGCTGCCTACGGCGACGTCGTCACCGTCGGGGTTTTCGTCGAATTCAAAGCCGCTAAACCCAGTGGGGGAAATGACGCCGATAAACAGGCCGGCTGCGCTGCTGTCGCCGGCGCCGGCAAGGCTTAATGTCTCGATGCGATTGTTATCAGCATCCAGCAAGTGCAGCAGCTCCGCGGAGGTGCCGGTGTTATCTTTCAGAACAAAGGCGGCTGCCACCGCAGGGGCGCCCAGGGTGACGCGAAAATCGTCATTTTCCTGATTATCGATATCCCCAATGGACAGAGCGTTGGCGAACGCTGGCAGACTGCCGGCACCTTCTTCATCGCTGAAGACCAAATTGGCGCCTGGCTGTAGGGTCTCAATAGTGAAAAAGGGCGGGCTTTGGAAAAACGTCAGCCGCTGTCCCAGGGACTGGTTCGCTGTTGGCCCACTGTAGGTGGGCGGGTCGGTGCGCTCGATGCCGTCAATCTCTGCCGACCGCAACACGCCGGCGCCGTCAAAATCAAACGAACACAGGGTTTGTCCCAGGTCTTGTTCCATCTGAGCCTGATTAAGGTATATCTGACTCTGGCCGTGGGCGGAAAAACCTGCCAACAGGGTCGATAGAAAAACCAGTCTCTTCATCAAGGGGTGGGTCATTGCATTATTCCGTATGCGATGTTGTCCAAGCCTTAAGTTTAGCAGTCCGCAGTAGCCGTGGCAGCGGATTTGCTCAATATCCTCGATGAGATTACTAAATTTCATCTAACGGCCTACGAGCATTATTCAACCCCGAACAGCGCCGTGTTCTAATCGTGAAAATTGTGTCGCACCATTATTAGAGGCGGTCGTTGCCCATCAGCGGTGTTCGCGAGGGCGGTGGCTGCAGGTAGTAACCCTGATCCCTAAGGGCCGTGCGGACCGCGGCAGGGTTTGCCCGGGCAAGTTTCCGCTCTGGGCCTAGATTTAACTGCATCACCAGGGTCAATTCGCCCAGTTGATCCAGCAGCGCCTTTGGCACCTTGTCGAAGACGCCCTCCAGCGGCAGGTACAGATAGGCTTCGTCCTTTTTGCTGCTGCGGTAGACAACGCAATGGGGCGCGGGGGCCAAGGGGTCTGGTTTTTCAGCAGTCATGGGTTTTCGCCGGCTGTGGCCTGTTGCCAGACAATGGTGTGGATCCGGCGAGTGGCTCCAAAAACCTCTTCGCCGGTAAGGGTAAGCTTTGGGCCGTCAAATTCTGGCTGACGCAGTTGCTCTGTTCCAACCATGTTGGGATTTAGGGCCTGGGTGATCCGGTGGGCCACCTGTCCGCCCCGCACCTGCCAAACACCACAGTAGTGGAAAAAGCTGTTGAAAGCCTGGGCCAGCGTTGCCTCTGGCAGCCTTCTGGGACTGGCGTCTTTGGGCAAGGCGGGGCGCTCTTGGGCGCTAACGGTGGCGCTCATGAAGCCATGCACGGCGTAGATCAGCAAACCACTGGGCCTTTGCCCAAATGGGTAAACGGCTGCCTGCCCTGGACCGCTTTGATCTACGCTATTGACAGACCATTGCAGCAGGGTCCAACCCCCAACCAGTCGTCGGCCCAGCTCCTTATCGTTCACCATTGTCTGCCTAAAAGTTTATGCCGCATGCCGCTTGTCCTATGATCGAGCCTCAAGCCGTGAGTCACCACCCACAGGAGTAGCTGGATTGATTACAACACCTGATCATCGCATCGAAGAGTTTACCCGTTCCGGCTGGTGGTCCGATACCTGTTTACACCAGACCCTGACCAGCCAGGCTGGCGACAATCCAGAGCTTTGGGCAGTGGTTGATCCGCCCAACCGGCCTGCGCTGACTGGCCAGCCGCCCCAACGAATACGCTACCGCGAGCTGGTAATGGCCAGCGTTAATCTGGCCGCCCAGCTGCATCGCCTGGGTCTGCGGCGGGGCGACACCGTATTGCTACAAATGCCCAATATTGTGGAATTGGTGGTGGTGTATTTTGCCGCCAGCCGGTTGGGTATCATCTTGTCGCCGGCACCCATGCAGTATCGCCGCCATGAGCTGAAAGTCGCGCAACGGGCTTTGCTTCCCAAGGCCATGATCAGCGTAAGTCAGTTTCAAACGGCCCAGCCCGCCGAGCTGGCTCGGCAGTGCCTGGAGTCCGATATCCAGGTGTTGGCCTTTGGCAACGATTGTCCGGCCGACTGTCACCCCTTGTCCCTTGATCCGACCTGCCAGAAGGACAGCGAACAGCTGCTGGAGCGCGAATCTGCTGATTGCGCCACCGCCAATGCCATCATCACTATCTGCTGGACCTCGGGCACCACCGGCGAGCCCAAGGGTGTGCCCCGATCCCACAATATGTGGCGGGCCATCGCAAAACACACCATTGAGGCAGGCCAGTATCAAGCCGGTGATCAGCTGCTCAATCCGTTTCCTCTGGTGAACATGGCAGGGATTGGGGGATTTCTCTATCCATTCGTTGAAGTGGGCGGCACCTTACATCTGCACCATCCTTTTGATCCGCCGGTGTTCCTGAAACAAATGGCGGACGAGGGCATTAACTTCACCATCGTGCCGCCGGCGGTGCTAAACCAGCTGGCCAGCAAACCTGAGATGTGGAACGCCTTTGACTTCAGCCAGCTGCGCAGAATAGGCTCCGGGTCAGCGCCCCTGGCGCCCTGGATGGTGGATACCTTTGACAATAAGTACGGCAAACCCATCGTCAATTTTTATGGCTCCAACGAGGGCATCGCGCTGTTTTCAACCCCGGAGAAATCCCCCGACCCAACGGTTCGGGCCACCATGTTTCCTCGCAACAACCACCTGAGCGTCGGTACCCGGGTGGTGGCGGTGGATACCGAAGACGATATCGATCAGCCCGGCATCCCCGGCGAGCTGCTGTTTTTTGGCCCCACGGTGTTTGATGGCTACACCAACCATGAGGTGGACGATGTGTTCACCGTAGACGGCTGGTTTCGCACCGGTGACTTGGTGGAGATTTGTTCCGAAGCGCCAGATTTCTATCGCATCGTTGGCCGCTGCAAAGACATCATTAACCGCGGCGGAATGAAAATATCGCCGACGGAGCTGGACATATTGCTTGAGGCCTTTCCGGGCCTGAAGGAGGCGGCGGTTTGCGCCTATCCTGATCCCAACCTGGGTGAGCGCATCTGTGCCTGCGTAGTGCCCATGGCGACACACCATTTACCGACCCTGGAAAAGCTCTGCGGATTTCTAGAGCAGCAGGGAGTGGCGAAATTTAAACTACCCGAACGCCTATTAACGATGGATGCACTGCCCCGCAACGCTATGGGTAAAGTGCAGCGAAACCATCTGGAGCAGGCGGTGAAGGTGGACATGGCTGATGCCTGAAATTTTCATACTCGGTGGTGCCCAGACGGATTTTGCCCGCAACTGGGCCCGGGAGGGGCTGGGGGTCTTCGACCTGTTTCAGGAGGCACTAACCGCCGCTGTAGGCGCCAGCCGGGTTGAGCCATCGGCGATTCAATCTGGGCATGTGGGAAATTTTGTCGGTGATTTGTTTGCTGGACAGGGGCTGATGGGCGGCTTTTTTGCCCACGTTTATCCCCAGCTCAGCGGCATACCCACGGCTCGCCACGAGGCGGCCTGTGCGTCCGGTTCCGTGGCGATACTGGCTGCTATGAACGAGATCCTGGCGGGCCATGTGGGTTGCGCTGCGGTGGTGGGATTGGAGCTGATGCGCAACGTGCCCGGTGCCCAGGGTGCTCAGCATCTGGGGGCCGCCAGCTGGCGAGGGGCGGAGGCCACGGACTGTCGATTTCCCTGGCCTTATCTATTCAACCAGATTGTTGAAGCCTATGACCAACGCTACGGCATCGAGCATGATCATCTGACGGCTATCGCCAGGATCAACTACCAGAACGGACGCGATAATCCCCTGGCGCAAACCCGCGGTTGGACGGTGGATCAGGCATTTTTCAGCGACGACGAAGAGGCCAATCCAACCATTGAGGGTGGCCTGCGCAAAAGTGACTGCGGCCAAATGACCGACGGCGCAGCGGCCATTATCCTGGCGGACGAAAAAACCGCCGCCAGCCACTGTCAACGGATCGGTATAGACCTTGCGCAGCTGCCAAGAATTCGAGGCTGGGGTCATCGCAGCGCGCCGCTGCCGCTGCAGCAGAAGCTTGCAGACAGCAAACACCAGCCGCTGTTGTTTCCCCATATGGCGCAAACTTTCAGTGATGCCCTGGCCAGGGCCGGTTTTACCGATATCCAGCAGCTGGACGGATTGGAAACCCACGACTGTTTTACTATTACCCAATACATGGCCATAGATCACAGCGGTTTGACCGAGCCGGGTGAAAGCTGGCGCATGATTGAGAACAACGCCATAAACCGCGGCGGTAGTTTTCCCATCAATCCCAGCGGCGGACTGATTGGCCTGGGCCATCCGGTGGGCGCTACCGGTGTGAGGATGGTGCTGGACTGTGCCAACCAGGTGCGGGGGCAGGCCGGTAAGTGTCAGATCCCCGGAGCCCGCAACATGATGACCTTTAACCTGGGTGGCAGCGCAACCACCTGCGCCAGTTTTGTGGTGGGTGTGGGTCACTAAAACCCCGATGGCTGAGCCTCCTGCGGATTGATGGATCTATGCCCTTTGGTCTATTGTAATTAGATATTTGCCTAAATATCATAATTAGATGATCGGACAATCGCTGTTCAAAGCACTCGCAGACCCAACTCGTCGGGAAATCCTGAGAATTCTTCGCGCCGGCTCGCTCCCGGCAGGGGACATTGCCGAACAGTTTTCCATGACCCGTGCTTCGATGTCCCATCACTTCAACCTGCTGAAACAGGCGGACCTGGTGCGCACCGAACGGCGTGGGCAGCAGATTGTTTATTCCCTTAATAGCAGCGTGATGCAGGACGCGGCCGGCGTTCTGATGGAGCTGCTTAATCCCCCTTCTGAGGATACCCACAATGACTAATAGGACCGCAAATCTGATCAGCCTGCTGCTCATTGCTGCAGCTGCTGTTGCCATCGCCCTGAGCTACGCCAATATGCCCAGCCAAGTCGCGATTCACTGGAACGCCGCCGGTGAAGCCGACGGCTACTCCAGCAGACTGGTTGCGGCCCTGGTCGGGCCCGTGGGTGCGGCGCTGATATGTTGCCTGATGTGGGTCATTCCAAAGATTTCCCCCAAGGGATTTAGCACCAAGGAGTTTGCCGGCGTGCTTCATATTTTCCAGCTGGTGATGGTGATTTTCATGCTGGGAGTAGGGGGTATCATTGTGCTGACCGCCCTGGGTTACGAGGTCTCCGTTGAGAAGGTTGTGCCGGCGGCCATCGGCGCTTTGTTGATTGTTCTTGGCAACTACCTGTCCAAGGTGCGTAAAAACTTTTTTGTTGGCATTCGCACTCCCTGGACTCTCGCCAGTGATGAGGTCTGGGCGAGGACCCATCGCTTCGCAGGCTACTGTTTTGTAGTGAGCGGTCTGGCGCTGATCGGCGCCGGCTTAACCGGCGCGGGATTAATTCCTATCGTGATTGCTGCCAGCGCTGTCAGCCTATTGCCGGTGGCCTATTCATTCGTTCTTTATCGGCATCTTGAGGGTTTTGATAATGAAAACAGCCAGTAGATCAGTCATTGTCAGGCACCGCTATTTAGACTGATCACGCAAGGGCCTCAA
>CAYGPO010000091.1:0-13539 GCA_964351665.1 uncultured Gammaproteobacteria bacterium
TGACAGCATGCTAGCGATCTAAACTCACCGTGCCAGCGCGCACCTCTTCGGTCTTCCAGATCACCAGATGCCAATCTTGTCGGCGCGGTCCGTCAGCTTTCAGGCCGATAAAGTAGCGGTAGCCGGACTGGAAATTGTGGGTGATTTCCTGGGCCCCGCCCCGGGATAGATCGCGACTGAGGCCCGGCACCAGGTCACGCTCAATCACCGCCCGGGCCCGCAGGGTGTGGACTCCGGGCTCAAGCTTATGCTGGGCTCGGTCGTCGCGAATTTCTTTGTCGTCTATGCGGTAAATCTGCACCGGGAAAATCTGCTCCGCCCGCCGACTGGCCTGGGTCTGGACCAGGGAGTAACGCTGCCCGGCCATGGGTCCGGTATCTGGCCCGGTGGCGCAGCCCATCAGGAACAGGGACGCCAGGAAGATTAGGGACGCCGTTTTTTTCTCTTGGCAAAGGGCCGTAGCCATCAGCGCGCCGTGAGCTTTAATTCGATCCGCCGGTTACGGGCGTAGGCCAGCTCGTTGTCTCGATCGTCGATGGGGTGATGCTCAGCAAAGCCCGTGGCGGCCAGGCGTTTGGGTGCAATGCCAATGGACTCCAGGTAGCGGACGATGGCCAAGGCACGGGCCGTGGACAGTTCCCAGTTAGAGGGATATTCCGCCGTGGTAATGGGCCGGCTGTCGGTATGGCCATCGATGCGCAACACCCAGTCAATATCTGCCGGTATCTGCCCTTCAATCTCTCTGAGCACGGCGGCCAGGGATCGTACCTGGGCTTTACCCTGATCTTCCAGGCTGGCCGAACCGCTGCCAAACAGCAGCTCGGACTGGAACACGAAGCGATCACCCTCGATGCGTAGATCCGGGTTGTCCCCCAGCGCCGCTTTCAAGCGACCAAAAAAATCCGAGCGATAGCTCTCCAGCTTTTTGACCTGGCTGGCCAGAGCCAGATTCAACCGCTGGCCAAGATCTTTCAGCTGTTGGCGTTGGCTGGCATTGTTTTGCTGGGCCAGCTCCAGGGCGCCGGATATCTCGGTAAGCTGCTGGCGCAGAGCCTGGATCTGTCGGTTCAACAGCAGCACCTGGGCCTGGGCTGCATCGCTAAGCTCGGTTTGTACGGTGGTCTCCCGCCGGCTGCTGTCCAGGGCGCCGGCCAGGTCAGCCACTTCAGTCTGCAGGGCGTCCCGCAGCTCGGTTAAGGCGGCAAGATCAGCGTTTAAGACTGTCACAGCATTGGCGCTGGCGCTGAGACTGGCCTGGGTATCGGTCAGCTGGTTCTTGAGTGCACTGCCTGCGGAGGTAGCGGTCTCAAGGCTGGCACTTAAGGTCAGCAGGCGCTGCTCCAGATCGGCGCTGGCGGCCTTTTCCAGCCCCAGCAGCTCGCTGAGCTCCGCCACCTGGCCCTGCAGGGTGCTGAGGGCACGCTGCTTACCGCTCAGTTCATCGGTGAGAAAATACTGACCCAGGGTGAACAGCAACAGCATAAAAATCACCACCATCAGCAGCGCCGCTAAGGCATCGACAAACCCGGGCCAGATGTCCAGGGGCCGGCGCCTGGCGAGGCGACTGGACATTAGCGCGAACCCTTCAGCGCACTGACCAACGCCGCCATGGGGCCGAAGACCCTTGCAGAGGTTAACCTTTTTACCAAACGGCCCACTAGCGTTCTTCCAGCTCAGGCCGCTTACTCAAGGCCGCGGCCAGGGTTCGATTTAGTAGCCGAAGCTCCTGGCGCAAATCCTCGGAAAGCTGATCTCTACCCATGTGCTGACCCAAATCCGCCATATGCCGATTCAGGGTGGCCAGCTGATGATGCAGCTCGCTGCGGTGGCTGGACTGATCCCCCAGAGCGCGCTGCATGCGTTCCAGCCCATCGGCAGTCTGTTCCAGCAGGGCCTGCACGTAGGCGGGCACGCCGGCCTCGCCGTCGCCGGGCAGCGCGCCGCTGGAAAGTCGGGTAACGCTGGAAAGCCATTCTTCAAGGTCATTAAAAAACCGGTTTTGGGCATGTCCAGCCTGGAGATCGAAAAACCCCAGTACCAAAGACCCGGCCAAGCCAAACAGAGACGAGGAAAAAGCCACAGCCATGCCAGCCAGAGGCCCAGCCAATCCTTCCTTCAAGCGCTCAAACACCGCGGCTCCCGCGCCGTCTGCGGGATCCAGCCCGCCAATCACCTTGCCCACGTCGCCTATGGTTAGCAGCAGGCCCCAAAAGGTACCCAGCAGACCAAGGAAAATCAGCAGGCCCACCAGGTAGCGGCTGACGTCCCGGGAGTCATCCAGGCGGCTGCGAATACTGTCCAGCAATGAACCCAATGAGCCTGCGGAGAGGGTGAACTGTCCTTCGTCGTGGCGATCCAGCATGCGAGCCATGGGCGCCAGCAGTCGGGTTTCCTGGCGGTTTTTACGGGCCGGGTTTTTGCGTCGAAACTCGTCTATCCAGCGCGCCTCCTGATACAGCGCGGTTACCTGCCGCGCAGTCACCAGCAGCCCAATCAGCAGCACCGCAACGATGACCCCATTAAAGGCCGCGTTAGCCAGGAATGCGCTCTGCAACGGTTCGCGTAAAAATACCAGCAGCGCTGCAAGGGCGGCGGTAAAGGTTGCCATCCATAGCAGCGGGCGATTGGGGCGGGTGATGGTTAATGCCATAGGGGTATTGCTCCGAGGCTGGCGATTGAGCCTGTTGGATAAATCTGACCTTTTTATGGCCGAGCTGTGACTCTTAGCTGTTAGGTCCCAATTTGGCGGTTTAGTTCGCCGCAGCCCGTCGGGATGGCAGGCAGCAGGCGCCATAGAACTGCGCCTCAGGGTTTCTAGCCACATAGGTTAGACGCGTGAGAGGCGGGGATGGTTACATTCCTGGGACGGGTCTAAGGCCTGGGCTTGAACTTGAACTGGTGATGAATTAGAGCTGCCACGGCTGGCGGCAGCTCAGATGTTGCAGGGTTAGGGGCCAAATCTCGACCTGAGACAGAGCTCAGGCCGACGTAGGCTTACCGTTCTCTGGTCTTTTCCTGAGCAACCTGAAGCCGCTGCTCTAACCCCCGCAACATTACATTCACATTAGACAGTCGGGCGGCTTTGTTGGCCTGGGCGGGCACCGGCTGACCGGGCTTCAATGTCTTGGTTGCTTCAAGCAGCTGCCCCGCGTTGATGGCCGAGCGAGATAATCCAGAGACGGTTTTACCCGGGGCAGGTGTTTTGAACCCGGGCTGCAAGGTCTCGCTGAAGGTCAGATCAGAAATCCGTCGGCCATAGGTGGGAAAGCCTTCCCCGGTGAGGTTAGCGCCGGGCACATAACGCTCAGCGATGCCGGCGAAGTTGGCGGTGCCAAAGTCTTCGCCGAAGATGACATAGGCCAGGAACTCCTGGGCGGTCTCGGCAACCACAATGACAAACACGTTGTCCAACGGGTCATAAGAGCCTGCCACCTCAATATTCGTTCCGGACCGAAATCCTTCGGTGATGCTGTCATCAACCGGACCGGTGACCACGTCCAGGGTCAGCAGGTCAGCCTCAAAAGGCTGCACGTTGACGTCGCTGGGAAAACAGTTGTTGTTAATCGGCGCGGTGCAATCAGTAACCATGGTCCACTGGCCCTGCATGGCAAAAAAAGGGTCATCAATGGAGGCGGAATACCAAAAACGCTGAATCGGGATGACTTCACTATCAATCAGCAGCTGGCCGGTGGTCAGGCCATCAAAGGTCAACGACAATGGCCGGCCGGTAAAGGTGCTGACCGGGTCGCGAAACACGCAGCCCAGGCACTGACCGTCTTCGGAAAACACCAGCTCATCGTTAAAGCTGTAGCTAACGGCGCCGGTGGTGGTGGCGATCAGATTGCCGATGGCGCTGAACCACAGGGGCTCGCGAAGCGCCGCATTGGCCTCATCGGTGTAGGTGTAAATAGTCAGAAAAACCTGGCGATCCTGCACCTCAATGGCATAGCCCCGACCGGGCTGGTCCGGGTTCCAATAAAACCCGCTTTCCGGCTCATAGGCCTGGGTAATAACCTGGGCGATGGCGCTGCTGGCTGAAAACAGCAGGGTCAAAAGCGATAGGAGGATTGTTTTGTTTGCGCTCATAGCCACGTATCCTGACTGATCGAGACCCTATTATGGCAGCTGGGACTGAATACTGAATGAACGGCGGGCCAACGGGGCGTTTGCGCGATGGTTGTTATCCGCTCAAGGCCCCCAAAAAAAAGCCCGGAATACCTCCGGGCTGTTGCGTGTTCGAGCTGGTCGAAGTCGGTTCAGGTAGGAGCCTGATCGTCCCACATAAAGACGGTTACCCCAATCTCATTATCTTTTGGCAGGGAACTGTCATAAAAGCCTTTGTCCTTGGCGGTTTCCCGCGCCTTTGCCAGGGCCACCGAGAGCTCCTCTCGCCAGAATTCCCGTAGCTCCTCTCGTCGTTCCGGCTTTACCTGAAAGCCGTAGATGGTGCGTTCCAGCAGGGGATCGGTGGGATGGTTGACGTTGTGGGAAATGCTTTTGATGTGGTGTGCCAAGACCCATCCCACGTAGTCGTAGGTAACCCCGGAATGACCGTTGTTGGCATAATTCTCGGTGACCAAAGACACCCGATCACCGCGAATGGATATATTGCCCGAGGCCAGCAGCGTGCGTTTCAGAAAGTTGGGGGTAAGTTCGCCGCCATGACGAGAACAAACGCTCTGCCAATCCGGGAAGTTCTCTCCGCTGAGGGACAGTTCCTTGGGCATTTCCGTATCAGCAGCCCAGCCTGACAGAAAACGGACAACCAGAATGTCGCCCTTTTTATCGTGGTACTCATCACGAAGGTATTTCTTGACGGTTTTTGCTGCGGCGCCGGAATGAGAAATTATTTCCTGCATGCTCAGGCCTTTTTTCTTCAGCGCCTGAACGGCGCCTGCAAAGACCAGATCTGAAAAACGTTTAACGGAAACCTGTTCAGCAACCAGCAGATCGGAAAAGGCGTCTGCCACCTGGATGATCATTTTTTCCAGAGAAGTAAGGCGTTCGTTCGCCATGAAAGTCAGTCCTCCGGCCGACAGCTCAGATCGTGCGCTCACTGGCGCAACTTGGCTGTGGCCTACTAATGTTAAATTCTCAACCTGTGCCGTTGGGACTGACTCTGAGGTGGCTGGCAGGTTGGCCTTGTCTGACGCTTGGCGTCATCCTTCCTTGTGAAGGCGATCAGAGTTTATGTTAATCGTGCAAGAGTTTCCAGTACTTGTGGGGGCGTTCATAATACCCAGATGGAAACCATCGATATTGGCGCTAACCTCATCCACGAATCCTTCAGCCACGATTTGGATGCGGTAGTTGAACGGGCACGAGCAGCCGGCGTAACGCAAATGATAATTACCGGCGCCAGCGGTCAGGGCAGTCGGGATGCGCTGGCCTTGGCCCGTGCTCACCCGGGTTTTATGTTCGCCACCTGCGGCAATCATCCTCATTACGCCCAAGCCTTTGATCAGGCAATGGCGACGGAGTTTGCCCAGCATGTGCTGAGTCCGGAAGTCAAAGCGGTGGGGGAGACTGGGCTGGATTATTATCGAGATCTTGCCCCAAGGCCGGTCCAGAAATCCTCCTTTGAAGCACAGCTGCAGCTGGCGGTGACCAGCGGCAAACCCGTGTTCCTGCATCAACGCGAAGCTCACCAGGATTTTATCGCCATCATCCGGGAATATCGTGATCAGCTGTCCCGGGCCGTGGTGCATTGTTTCACCGATACCCAACAAGCGCTGCACGACTACCTGGATCTGGACCTCTACATTGGTATTACCGGTTGGATCTGCGATGAGCGGCGCGGTGGCCACTTGAAGGCGCTGGTGTCGGACATTCCAGCCAATCGATTGATGCTGGAGACCGACTCGCCATACCTGATGCCCAGAGATTTAACGCCCAAGCCGTCCAGTCGACGAAATGAGCCCATGCACCTGCCGCACATTCTAAAGGAGGTGGCCAAGTGCCGGGGTGAAGAGCCGGAGCTCACCGCCAGCAACACCACCGCTGCCGCGCGGCAGTTTTTCGAACTGCCCGCGCCGTAGGTATTGTGGGTTGGCCGGAGTTGGCCAGCGTTAGTTTGAGTTGGCCTGGGTTTAACCTGCTAAACCTTCGGCCAAAGGCACGTGAAGCCGGACTGCAACCAGTTAGCGCAGCCGAGCATTGCCGGCTTACTTCAGGTCCGTAGCCCGGTTCCGCGTTTGAGCAACACCACACAGAGCGTTCCCAAACCTACCACAAATACGATGGATACGCTGTAGGCAACGGTCAGGCTGACGTCGCTGACGCCCAGGATGCCGTAGCGAAATGCATTGACCATATACAGGATGGGGTTGGCCAAAGACACTTTCTGCCAGAACTCAGGCAGCAGGGAAATGGAATAAAACACCCCGCCCAAATAGGTCAGGGGTGTGAGCACAAAGGTGGGGATGATGGAGATATCATCAAACTTGTTGGCAAAGATGGCATTGACCATTCCGGCCAGGGCAAAGATCACCGCGGTAATCAGCACCACCGATACCGTTACCAGGGGATGGGCCACCTGGATATCGGTAAAGAACAGTGACACCGCCAACACCACGGCTCCCACCAGCAAACCCCGAAAAACCGCGCCGCTGACATAACCGGCCAGAATTAGGATTACCGGCAAGGGGCTGATCAACATCTCTTCGATATGTTTGCCGTACTTGGCGCCGAAAAACGAGCTCACCGTATTGCCGTAGGAGTTGGTGATCACACTCATCATGATCAGACCCGGGACAATAAAATCCATGTAGTTAAAGCCATCCATGGTGCCGATACGCTGGCCGATGAGGTTGCCAAAGATGACAAAGTACAGGGTCATGGTAATGGCAGGGGGCACGATGGTTTGGACCCAGATGCGCAAGATACGGGTGATCTCCTTGCGCACAATGGTGATGAAGCCCACCCAGGCGGTTTGGGCCGTGGGTTTGATCAACCCGGTGTTCCCCACCCTGGATCCATCTGTCACCGAAACTTCAGTCATTGGGCTTCTCCACCAAACGCATGAACAGTTCTTCCAGTCGATTACTTTTGTTGCGCATGGACATGACCCGCAAGTTGTTCTTATCCAAATATTGGAAGACCCGGTTCAATGCCCGGCTCTTTGGCACCTCAACCTCAAAACAACGGGGGTCCCGCAGCCGGGTCAGATAACCGTCGATGGCCGGCGCTGCATCCAGATCCTGATCCAGGTCCAGCACAAAGGTCTCCACATCAAGCCGGGTCAGCAGTTCCCTGACCGAGGTGTTTTCCACAATTTTGCCCTGATCAATGATGGCGATGTTTCGACACAGCTCCTCAGCCTCTTCCAGGTAGTGGGTGGTGAGTATGACCGTGGTGCCCTGCTCGTTGATTTCACGGATGAACTCCCACATGGCGCGGCGGATTTCGATATCCACGCCGGCGGTGGGCTCGTCCAAAATCAGCAGGCGGGGCTTATGAATCATCGCCCGGGCGATCAGCAGCCGTCGCTTCATCCCGCCGGACAGGGTTCTGGCAATAACGTTTCTCTTATCCCATAGCTGCAGTTTTTCCAGCAGCTCTTCGGCCCGTTGGTAGGCACGGGCCCGGGGAATGCCGTAGTAACCGGCCTGATTCACCACGATGTCCAGGGGCTTTTCAAACCAGTTAAAGTTGATCTCCTGGGGCACCAGACCCAGCTGACACATGGCCAGTGCTCGCTGTTGCTCAACGCTTACGCCAAAAATCTCCGCGCTGCCGCCGGTGGGATTCACCAACGAACTGATGATGCCGATGAGGGTTGATTTGCCGGCGCCGTTGGGGCCCAGCAGGGCGAAAAAGTCCCCCTCTTCCACCGACAGACTAATGCCGTTTAGAGCACGGGTGCCGTTGGAGTAGGTTTTCTGCAGATTCTCAACGTTGAGCGCAAGCATATCTTCCCTTGCCGGGCAGTCTTCAATAGACCCGGTGATTAATACTGTTCAGGACCGATGGCGGCAGAACCACCGCAGAGGTTAATTTTGCGCCCGTCAGCCCGGTTTGTGAAGCACCCGGGGAAGGTCCGCAGGAGATAGGTACATTCGCGGGTGGGCAGGTTGCCCACTTTAGCCTGTAATAACCCTATCTCCCGGCGCAGGACCATCGCTTTGGCCACCATCACTAAAATTCTCGCCATCGCCAATCCCTCCACTCAGAGTCAACCAGCCTGTGAGCGGGCCGCCATGGTGGCAAAACTGCTGGGAGCATCCCTGCGCCTGCACGCAGTTGTGCATGACCCCTCGGCCAATTTTGACCTTTTTCATATTGCCGACGATGCGCATGTTCGACACACCCTGTGTGACCAGGCCCAACAGGTATTGGAGCAGCAGGCCGCACAACTGTCCACCGACCTTGGACAGCCCGCGGCGGCAAGCGTGGAGTGGGCCCACCCCTTTGACCGGGGAGTGATGCGGGCGATTGAAGTTGACTGGCCCGATCTGGTGTTTATTTGTGCCAGGGACGTGAACCGGCTCAGCGCTGCCGAGTGGCGCCTGATTCATCGGTGCGAAATCCCCGTCTGGCTGGTCCGGGACCAACCATGGCCGGCAGCGCCGAAAACCGCCGCGTTTATTGATCCAGCCCACCGCTACAACCTCCGTAGCCGGGCCAATGGAGAGGTCATTAGCTGGGCCCTGGCGGCAAGCGCCGGGCCACAATCGGTGACCGTGATGCATGCCATGGCTGATCCTGCCGATGCCACTGGTGGTGCACAAGACTGGAAACGACTGGCTGATCAGCGTCGCAAAGAGCTGATGGCTATCATCTCCGAGCAGACTGACCAGGAATTGGCCGTGGAGCTGGCAGCCGTGGAGCCGGCGGCCCTGATGCGGGATTTCGCCTCAGGCAGCGGCGCCGCTCTGGCGGTGCTGGGGGTGTTTTCCCGCTCCCGCCTGGGGGATTTATTGATCGGCAGCAGCGCCCGGGAGGTGTTGCCAACCCTGGACTGCGACGTGCTGGCGGTTCCGGCTGATCGTTGAGCCAACGCCGCCAGACTTAAGGTAAGGCCAGGGGGCGCCTTTCCTATTTGCCGATGCAGAAGCTGGAGAAAATTTCCCCCAGCAAATCGTCCGGGGCAAATTCGCCGGTGATATCGGACAGGCAGTGCTGGGCCAGGCGCAATTCCTCAGCCAGGAGCTCAGCCGGTGTATCTCCGTCCACCAGAGCCGTGGCCTGCTGCAGATGCTCGGCAACAAGGGCAAGGGCGTGCAGGTGTCGAGTGCGGGCACTGAACTGGCCACGCTGCTCACCGCCGGCCCCGGCCAGGGTGAGCAAATGTTGGCGTAGCTGCTGCAGACCGGCGCCGGTTTTCACCGATAGCCAAAGCTGTCCCTGAGCTTGCCCCGGATCAGCGCCGGATTGGTCGATCTTGTTATGAATGACGGTCAGGGGCGGCGCCTTGGCAGGCAGCTGTGGCATGGCAGATTGTGGGTCTGAATCGTCCAGCACCACCAGAATATGATCAGCAGACTCCACCGCCGCCAGGGCGCGGCGGATGCCTTCGCGCTCAACGGTATCGGTGCTGTGCCTGAGGCCCGCCGTATCAACCAGGTGCAGGGGCACACCCTCCACCTGGATCTGCTCCCGCAGCAGGTCCCGGGTGGTACCGGGGATATCGGTCACGATGGCGCTGTCCCGCCCGCTAAGGGCATTGAGCAGACTGGACTTGCCCGCATTGGGTGGCCCAACGATGGCCAGGGACAGCCCGTCTCTGAGGGCTGCGCCATGTTTGGCCTGACCGGTGAGCTGCTCCAGCTGCTGTACCAGCCGGGCCAGCTGATCGGCCAGGTCAGCCTCGCCCAGAAAATCAATTTCATCGGTGGGAAAATCGATGGCGCTTTCGACAAATACCCGTAGCCGGGTCAGCTGCTCCAGCAAGCCGGCAACCTGGCGCGAAAACTCCCCCGCCAAAGATCGGGTCGCGGCTCTAGCAGCACTTTCCGTTGAAGCGTTGATCAGATCAGCAATGGCCTCTGCCTGAGCCAGATCCAGCTTATTGTTGAGAAAGGCACGCTGGCTGAACTCGCCGGGTTCAGCCGGCCGCACACCCAGCTGCAGGACCCGGCGCAACAGCAGTTGCATCACCACTGGGCCGCCGTGACCCTGAATCTCCAGCACGTGCTCGCCGGTAAAGGAGTGGGGCGCGGCAAAGTAGATCACCACCGCCTGGTCCAGGGTTTCACCCTGGGCGTCAACAATGGGCAGGTAACGGGCCTGATTGGGCCTAAGGGTTAGCCCCAGCAGGGTGGGCTGCAGGTCGATCGCGGCCTGGCCCGACAGCCTGACGATACCAATGCCCGCCGCTCCAGGAGCGGTGGCAATGGCGGCAATGCTGTCCAGTACCGGGGCGGTCAGCCGCCGGCCTCCACCCGTTTGGTGATAAACCACTGCTGAGCCAGGGACAGCACGGCGTTAACCGTCCAGTACAGCACCAGGCCGGCCTGGAAAAAGGCAAACATGACCGAAAACACGATGGGCATGGCCAGGAAGATTTTTTGCTGGATCGGGTCAGCCGCTGGGTTAGGCGACAGCTTGGTGGTGAGGAACATGGCCGCACCGTTGATCACCGGCAAAATAAACAGGGGATCGGGTGAACTCAAATCGGTAATCCAGAGCATAAAGTCAGCCTGGCGCAGCTCAACGCTTTCCAGCAACACCCAGTAGAGGGCAAAAAACACCGGGATTTGAACCAGAATGGGTAAACAACCCCCCAGTGGATTGACCTTTTCCTTCTTATAGATTTCCATCATGGCGACGTTGAACTTCTGCTTGTCGTCACCAAATCGCTCTTTCAGCTGCTGTATCCGCGGCTGCAGCTTGCGCATTTTTGCGGTGCTGCGGTACTGGGCCTCAGACAGTTTGTAAAACATGGCTTTTACCAGCACCGTCAACAGCACGATGGCCCAGCCCCAGTTGCCGGTGAGGCCGTGGATCTTGTCTAGCAGCCAGTAGAGGATTTTCGAAAAAGGGGTGAAAATTCCGTAATCCACCGTCAGCACCAGGCCTTCGGCCAGGGGTTCAATCTGATCGTGCAGTTTCGGCCCAACGAACAGGGTGGTTGGGAAATAGCCAACGGCGCCGGCCTCCACTCGACTCACCGGACTGACGCTGCGCACCCGATAGCGGTTAGCGCTGACCGGCTGGGCTTCCAGCTTCACGTTCTGGTCCGCGGGAGGTACCCAGGCGGTGACAAAATAGTGTTGCACCATGGCAGCCCACGCGGCCTGACCCTCCCGGGCGATGGTTTTGTCATCCAGATCTTCAAAATCAAATTTTTCGTATTTGCCGGTGGCGGTATAAAGACCGGTGCCCTGAAAGCTATAGCGCTCCGGATTACTGAAAGCACTGCCCTCGATTTCCGGCGGCGGCCGCCGCACCAGCTGCTGATAGCCGCTGCCTACCCACTGTTTGTCTGTGTTATTGGCCAGGGTCTGCTGAACTTCAATGGCATAGGAACCACGGCTGAAACGATAGGACTTGGTAACGGTAGTACCTCCCTCAGACCAGGTCAGGGGCACCAACAGCTCCTCAGCGCTGCCCATTTCATAAGAGCTGCGCTCGGCGCTGAAAATTTGGCTGTGGTCAGCGCTGGGGTGGGTATTGCTAACCAGGCCCGACTCGGCGCTGAACAGGGTTGAAGGCTGGTCACTGAGCAGTTCGATCTTGATATCGGGCTGCTTCAGTTTGACCGGGTAATCACGCAGCGTTGCCGCGATCACGGCGCCGCCACGAGTGCTGATGGTCAAATCCAAAACGTCGGTGAGCACGGAAATCGTTTCAGCGTTGCCCGTCACCTGGGCGTTCACAGCCGGCCCGGGCTGGGCCACCGGCACGGGTAAATCATCAGCCCCGCTGCCGGTCTGGGGCAGCGGCGCAATATCCGGAATGGCATCCAGCGACGAGGGCGCGGGATCGACACTGGGGGTGGTTGTATCTACCGTGGGCGCAGGCACGCCATAGTCCAACTGCCACTGTTGGTAGATAATGTAGGTACAGGCCCCCAGGGCAATCAACAGAAACAATCGGGTGTTAGGCATGTGGGTTTTGGGCGCTTTTAAGATTGGGGATGACTGGTGGTTGGGTCATAGCTGACTTTCAGCCGGCGGCGGCGGTAGTCTCAGGAAGTATTGGTGGAGTTTGTGGTAATGCTGTCGTAGCTGCTCGGCCAGGGCTTGGCGGGACGCTGATGCGGCAGCCGGTCTGGCGATGACCACCAGGTCTACCGCAGCGTTGCGTAGCTTGCTGCAGCGAAAGGTCTCTCGGGCGATTCGCTTAATCTGGTTCCGCTTAACCGCGCGCTTATCGACTTTTTTCGATACCGCCAGGCCCAGTCTGGCATGACGCTCACCAGTGCAGGCGAGTACGGTGAAAGCGCTGCTGGAGACTCGACGAGGTTTAGCGAACACCCGGCGATATTCGCCACCCGTTAAGATGCGATAGTCCCGTCCAAACTGCTCGCCCATACAATCACCCGGTGTTGGTTACGGCGAGGGCGTTAGCCGGCGAGGCGCTTGCGACCTTTCGCGCGACGCGCACTAATGATGGCGCGACCACTGCGTGTAGCCATACGTGCGCGGAAGCCGTGGGTACGGGCGCGCTTGAGCCGACTGGGCTGGAATGTGCGTTTCATCAAAACTTACCTGAGTTCGTTGGCCGGGCTGAAGTGTCTGGCCCATACAAAAACACGACCGTCTCCTGTGCCGTAGGCAGAGGGGCCGGGCCGTGTCAAAAGGAGCGAAAGGATACCGGCGCAAGCAACGCAATGTCAACCGAAAAACGTCAGTAAGCCAAACACTTTGCTCAGCTTTCTCATCCCAATCACAGGATCTTTTTACTGGAGTATTGGTGAGTGGACAAAGCGGGCGGTAGACTGGCCGGCCCGGCGAGCTGCTCGCCGGGCTAAACTTGAGATTGTCATTTTGATGAAGAACCTGTGAGCGGCGATGAGCTGTGGTCCCGGTGTGTCAGTCGACTGGAAGGTGAGCTGAGCGGGCAGGAAATGAATATGTGGATCAGACCGCTGCAGGCGCGGTTTGATAACGGCAGCATGTCCCTGATGGCTCCCAACTCTTTTGTGCTCAATGCACTGCGGGACAGACACCTGCTGCTCATTGAGCAGATTCTGAACCACCTGGCGGGCTCCACCGTAGGTGTTGAGGTGCATGTGGGGTCGGCCCATGGGATCGAGGAAACCGTTGAAGCCGAGCCCATGGAAGCGACGGCGGACCCGCGCGGGGCCAGCAATCTGGATATTGCCTATCGGTTCGACAACTTTGTCCAGGGTAAGTCCAATGAGATGGCGCACGCCGCCGCCCTGCAAGTATCCGAGAACCCAGGCCATGGGTCCTACAATCCACTGCTGTTTTATGGCGGAACTGGCCTGGGAAAGACCCATCTGCTGCACGCCGTGGGAAACCAGCTGCGGGAAAACGGCAAGGCCCGGGTGATGTACCTGCATTCAGAACAATTTGTATCCGGAATGATCCAGGCCCTGCGCCACAACACCATCGATGATTTCAAACAACG
>CAYGPO010000091.1:13639-19058 GCA_964351665.1 uncultured Gammaproteobacteria bacterium
TTTTAAGGGCAACACCATCACTCCGGAATTTGCCAGGGAGGCACTGCGGGACCTATTGACGGTGCATCAACGACAAATCACCATCGAAAATATCCAGCAGGTGGTTGTTGATTACTACAATATTCGACTGGCAGACCTTCTATCGAAACGACGAACCCGGGTACTGGTGCGGCCTCGGCAGACTGCCATGGCATTAGCTAAGGAGCTCACCGACCACAGTCTGCCGGAAATTGGCGCGGCTTTTGGTGATCGCGACCATACAACGGTGCTACATGCTTACCGGAAAGTGCAGGAACTGCGACAAAGTGACGGCAGGATCAACGAAGATTACGAAAAACTTCTGAGGCTTTTAACCCAGTAGATGGTGCTTTTCACGGCCAGCGGTATTAACTGGTGGACAAATTGTGGATAATTTGTAGATAGCAGGGAGATCTTGACTTATCCCCATGTTATCCACCGGGAGGGGGACCGTTTTTGCACGGTTTGAAAGAGGGTAAGTCATTGAAATATAAAGCATAAAACGACTTGTTCCAGTTATACGCCGGAACTATTATTACTGTTGTCTTTATTTAATATAACCATAAGCGGAAGCCCTATATGAAATTCAGCATCCAGCGAGAAGCTCTTTTGCGCCCCCTGACCCAGGTGGCGGGAGTGGTGGAACGGCGCCAGACCCTTCCAGTGCTTTCCAATCTTCTCGTCCGCGCCACAGAAAACCGAGTGATGATTACCGGTACGGATTTGGAAGTTGAACTGAGTGCATCGGTGAGTGTGGATGTAGAGCGGGAAGGTGAGGTCACGGTGCCGGCCCGCAAACTCTTAGACATCTGCAAAGCGTTGCAAGACGGCACTCGAATGGATCTGGAGTTTGCCGCAGACAAAGCCACCATCAAAGCGGGCAAAGGCAGATTTACCCTGGCGACGCTGCCCGCTAACGAATTTCCCGTTATCGAAGATGTGGAGGTGGGTGAGTCGGTTCAGGTCAAACAGGGCGATCTGAAAAAGATCATTGAAGGCACCGCCTTTGCCATGGCGAACCAGGACGTGCGCTATTACTTAAACGGGTTATTGCTTGAATTGCGAGAGGGGATGCTGCGCTGCGTTGCTACTGACGGCCATCGATTGGCCATCACCGATGTAGACGCTGATCTGTCCATGGACAGCGTCCGTCAGATGATTATTCCGCGTAAAGGTGTATTGGAGCTGCAGCGTCTGCTGGAGAAGGAAGATGATCTCATCACCGTGCAGTTTGGTCGATCTCATGTGAGGGTGGCCCTGGATGATGGCACGTTCACCTCGAAGCTGATTGACGGTAAATTCCCGGACTATGAATCCGTTGTGCCCATAGGCGCAGATATGGTGGTGGAAGGGGACAGAGATCTGATCCGAGATGCCCTGCATCGAGCGGCCATTTTGTCCAATGAAAAATACCGTGGGGTTCGGCTGGAACTGGCACCGGGCAGCATGCGAATCGTAGCTCATAACCCTGAGCAGGAAGAGGCGGTAGAAGAAGTTGAGGTGAGCTGCGAGGTGGAGCAGCTGGCGGTGGGTTTCAACGTGAACTATGTTTTGGATGCGCTGAACGCCCTGGAGACCGAGCAGATTCAGCTTTGCTTCAGAGACGCCAATAGCAGCTGCCTGTGCAAATCGCCGGATTCCGACCGGGCGCGACACGTTGTAATGCCTCTTCGTCTGTAGCAGATCAACCTTCAGCACCATCTCACAATGTCCTGATAAACCGTGATCCGGGTTAATCGACTCCGGATCGACGGTATCCGTAATTTAGTGGATATTGATTTTCGACCGGGTTCGGGACTGAACGTATTTGTCGGTGACAACGGCGCTGGTAAAACCAGCCTGCTGGAGTCATTGCACTGCTTAAGCCGGGGTCGGTCCTTTCTAGGTTCTGGCCGGCATGAGTATCTCAATCGAGAACGTCGGAAGGCGGTAATCGTTGCCCACCTGGAAAATGATGCTCACGAAATTCGTGTGCTGGGTTTGGAACGTGAAACTTCACAGTGGACCGCCAAGGCCGCAGGGGTAGAACTGGGCTCATTGGCTGCGTTGGCCGAGCAGTTTCCCTTTTGTGTATTTCATCCAGGACTGCATCGCCTGGTGGAAGGCAACCCGGAGGAACGCCGCCGGTTTCTGGATTTCGGTGTGTTTCACGTGGAACATTCCTTTCTTCATCACTGGCGTCGATATCGATCAACCCTGAAACAACGCAATGCCGCCATTCGTCGGGGCTCTGGTGTTGAAGAAATTGTTGCTTGGAATCCTGCGTTGATAGAACACGGCGAGGCCATTGCCCAATTCCGCCAGCAGCATCTAGAGCAGTTACGCACCAGTACTCAATACTGTCTAGCCGAATTTGCGCCAACTTTGAAGGACGTGGCCCTGACTCTGGCTCGGGGTTGGGGGGATGATCAAAGTTTGAGGGAGGCGATTGATGACGGGTTGTCACAGGATCGGGAGCAGGGTTTTACGACCCGCGGGCCGCACCGGGCCGACCTCCGGATGGTGTTGCAGGGTCAGCGTGTGGCCGGCCGGCTGTCCCGGGGGCAGCAAAAAATGTTGGCTCTGGCGCTGTTGCTTGGCCAGGTATATGCGTTGGCCGAAGCCGGGCAGGCACCAGTAATGGGCTTTGATGATTTGCCTTCGGAGTTGGACGAAGACCACCAGCTCCGGGTGTTGGAGTTAGTGCGACGGGTTGGTGGGCAGGTCTGGGTTACAGGTAATGTTTGCCCCGCAGGTATATCACCCGGGGGTATAGATAAAGTGTTTCACGTGGAACAAGGCCGCCTGACAGAGCTGGTACAATAGAGCCCTAACCCACTGCCCGCTCCAGCTAAGTCTCGTGAGACCGTCGCGGGGTAGGGCAGGTACGAGAGAAAACATGACAGAAAAATACGATTCCACAAACATCAAAGTCCTAAAAGGACTCGATGCCGTTCGCAAACGTCCGGGGATGTACATCGGTGATACCGATGACGGCACCGGTCTGCATCACATGGTTTTTGAGGTGGTGGATAACTCCATCGATGAAGCCCTGGCCGGACACTGCGACAAGATTTCGGTGATTATCCGTGCTGATGATTCCATCACCGTCAGGGATAACGGCCGGGGAATACCCACCGATATTCATGAAGAAGAGAATAAATCGGCCGCGGAAGTGATTATGACCGTGCTCCATGCCGGCGGTAAGTTTGACGATAACTCCTACAAAGTTTCCGGCGGACTCCACGGCGTAGGCGTGTCGGTGGTCAACGCCCTATCGGGTAAGCTCGAGATGCGAATTCATCGCGATGGCAAAGTCCACGAACAGGAATACCACCTGGGCGTGCCCCAGTCGCCCCTGGCCGTTGTTGGAGATACCACCCGAACAGGCACCACCATTTCATTCTGGCCTAGCCCGGATATTTTTGCCGATACAGAATTTCACTATGAAATCCTGGCCAAACGCCTGAGAGAACTGTCGTTCTTGAACTCTGGGGTTCGGATTGAGCTCAGCGATCAGCGTTCTGGTAAACAGGACACCTTTGAATACGAAGGCGGCATACGTTCATTTGTTGAACACTTAAGCGGAAAGAAGACGGCGCTGCATCCGACGGTCATCAATTTTTCCACCGATGCCCCAGAAGCAGCGGTGGAAGCTGCCCTACAGTGGACCGATTCTTACCAGGAAAGCGTGTTCTGTTTTACTAACAATATTCCCCAGAAAGATGGCGGCACTCACCTGGCAGGTTTCCGCGCAGCCCTGACCCGAACCATTAACCAGTACACCGAAACCGCCGCAAAAAATGCCAAGGTTCAGGTCACCGGTGATGACGCTCGCGAGGGTCTGATTGCGGTGTTGTCTGTCAAGGTCCCTGATCCCAAGTTCTCCTCCCAGACCAAAGACAAGTTGGTCAGCTCCGAAGTCAAAGGGGTGGTTGAATCAGCGGTCAGCGAAAGGCTGACAGATTTCCTGCTTGAACATCCCCAGGAAGCCAAAGCGATAATCGCCAAAGCGGTTGATGCCGCCCGGGCCCGGGAAGCCGCGCGTAAAGCCAGGGAAATGACCCGTCGTAAAGGGGCTTTGGATATTGCTGGGCTGCCCGGCAAGCTGGCGGACTGCGAAGAAAAAGACCCGTCGCTGTGTGAGCTGTTCCTGGTGGAGGGTGACTCTGCTGGCGGCTCAGCGAAACAGGGACGTAACCGGAAATATCAGGCGGTACTGCCCCTGAAAGGCAAGATTCTCAACGTGGAGAAGGCCCGCTTCGATAAGATGTTGGGCTCCCAGGAGGTTGGTACCTTGATTACCGCCCTGGGCTGCGGCATTGGTAAAGAAGAATTCAACCCGGAAAAGCTGCGCTACCACCGCATTATTATCATGACCGACGCGGACGTGGACGGCTCTCATATTCGAACCCTGCTGCTCACATTCTTTTATCGGCAGATGCGCGAACTCATCGACCGAGGCCACATTTATATTGGCCAACCGCCCCTGTACAAAATTAAGCATGGTAAGCAGGAACAGTATCTGAAAGACGATGCTGAACTCAGCCAATACCTGCTTGCCCGTGCGCTGGACCAGGCTCGACTGGTTTATGACCCGGATGCGCCACCCCTCACGGGCACAGGTCTTGAAAGCCTGATGAAGCGCTATCAGGCGGTTCAGCGTAGCATTCGCCGGCTGTCTAACTACTACAGCGCCAAGGTTTTGCAGTCTTTACTGGGGGTTAGCAAACTCGACGCCAGCGGCTTTGACCAGCCTGCACTGATGAGCCAATGGGTTGAAGAGCTGTCGGCGATTCTCAATGCGGACAGCGGCCCCAGCGACCGCTGCGAGGTTGAGGTAACCAGTGAGGGTCTGGTAGTGCACGAATATACCCACGGCGTGAGCACACAACGCCTGTTGCCGCCGGAATTTTTCGACGGTGCTGACTACCGGGCAATGATGGAACTTGGGGATCAGATTTCCGGCCTGATTCAACCCGGCGCCGAAGTCTTTCAGGGTGATCGAAAGTGCGAAGTGGCCAGCTTCGGCGAGGCTGAGGCCTGGCTGATGGAGCAGGCTCGCCGAGGACAGACCATTCAGCGCTTCAAAGGACTGGGGGAAATGAACCCAGACCAGCTGTGGGATACCACGGTTAACCCGGAAACCCGTCGACTGTTAAAAGTGACCGTGGAAGACGGCGTGGCGGCTGATGACCTGTTCAGCACCTTGATGGGTGATGTTGTGGAACCCCGGCGGGACTTCATTGAGAAAAATGCGTTAAATGTCAATAACTTAGACGTTTAGCCCCTCAATCAACCGAGCCCGGCCGGGATTCCCGCCGGGCTCGCTTTGCGCTACCATCGGGGGTCATGTTTGCCCGACTCTCAGAGCACGACCCAGCCCAGACGGCAGCCCTCGCAGCTGGCTGGCTGGTCCTGT
>CAYGPO010000092.1:0-9571 GCA_964351665.1 uncultured Gammaproteobacteria bacterium
GCAGGGTCTAAAAGCCCTCTCCCAGAGTCTGGTCAGACATGGCAATCAGGCGGCTGTCCGCCACGGCTGCCTGGCGGTGGACCACGGCCAGGCGATAGTCCGGGTCTGTGACCATGGCCAAAAACGCCCCGGCGGTGGGGTAGCGGGCGATGAAGGCGATATCCCAGGACTGCTGCTGGGGACCAATCACCATCACCTGGGGATGGCCCCGCCAGATGATCTGGCCGCCGGTTTTGCGAAATACCGGTCCACTTTGTTTGCCATAGTCAGCGTAGGCCTGGGCGCCACTGGCCTGCCTGCCGTCGGCGTAGCTGGCCTGCTCCTTCAGTCGAACCAGGTTCAGCATGGATACCGGCTGGTCTCTGGGTAATCCTTTGAACTGCTCAAACTGCTGACGCTCAGGGTCAATATGCCGGGAAATGGGCATGGACAATGGTTGGCTCCGAAGGTTTAGCGAGTAGGTGGGTTGCGGGGATTGTTCAGCAGGAACTGACCATAGCTGGCCAGAATGCTCCGTCGGGTTGCCAGGTCAAGAGGAACCAGGCCTTCCTTGGTGCTGGATTCATCCAGCGCAACCACGTTGGCGGCCATGGTGCGGAAATCCCCCACCATGTTGCCGTTGTCATCCATGGTGAAGCTGATGCCCTGGCCGCCCCGATCGTTCAGCAGGTCAAAATCGTAGGTCAGGGTCTGGTTGTTGGCCAGGGGGAAAAATACGGCGTAGGTGCCGGCCTCACTGAGCAGGGCGAAGCCGGCGTTGCCAGCATCATCCAGCACATCCACCGTGTTGGCCCCGTCCACCTGCTGGCGGGTGTTGGCGAAGGACCAGGCAGTGCCATTTTGATCAAAGGTGTCTGCCGAAGTGCCGAACCAGGTGCGCACCTGAGTGCCGCTTAACAGCCCCACGTCATCGGCTTCAGCATAGATAAAGCGCACCAGCAAAAAGTCGTTTAAATCCAGAGAAGGAGTGTCCATGGTCAGCGACAGCGCGGGTTGGCCGGAGTTACGGCCAAAGCCGGCCTGAAAGGTCCCGACGTTTTCGGTGCTGCTGCCACCTTCGTTGGTTTGAAAAATATCGCCAGCAAAATCCAGCCCGTTGTTGCCATCGGCCTTGGCGCTGATCAGGGTATAGAAGGTGGCGTCACCCTGATTGTCGTAACCGTAAACGGCCCCGAACAGCGTGCCTTTCTGCACATCGAAGGAAAACCCCCAGCCGGGCAATTCTGGATTCCAGTAAATGCCCTGAATTTCTGAGTGGAAAGCGTAAATTTGGGCCTGGGCCGGACTGGCGCCCAGCACTGCCAGCAGTGCAAGTGTGATCCATTTCATGAGCAAAGTTTAAACCACATTGATGACAGCGCAATGATCCCGGGCGGGGCGTGGCCTGGATTCCATCTAGGCCAGAGCGGCGACCGCCTGCTTGGGCAAACTCATTGCACGCCAGCGGTTGATATTTTTAATGAGAATAATTATCATTACCGGGCTGGAAGGTGGCAAAACCCTGTCCCTTCGGTGCAGCATTGTCAGATCAGCGTGGACTTAAGTGAATTTTCCCAAAACCCCCGAAATTTCAAGCTTTGCCAAGACCCTTGCGACCCTTAAGCGGGGCGAGAAGGGGATTGTGGAGTTCGTCGATACCCACCACCCGCTGGTGCAGAGGCTGATGACCCTGGGCTTGGTGGAAGGCACGGAAATTGAGCGGGGTCACACCGCCATCGGTGGCGATCCCATCGAATTCCATCTGCATGGCCTCAGTGTTTCTGTGCGGGCTGAGCAGGCTCGGTGTTTTGCCGTGTCCACCTCGCCGACAGACTGATTTCTCGTCAATAGCCCCCTGTGAGCAGCCCTGGTCAAACGATTCGTGTATCGGCGGACAATATTCCGATTCGCCGAGCCGGAGTGCTCAATATTGCCGTGATTGGCACCCCCAACTGCGGCAAGAGCACGCTATTTAATCGCCTGACCGGCCTCAATCAGCGCACCGGCAACTTTCCCGGTGTCACCGTCGAACGTCACCTGGGCAAACTGGAGATTGATGGTCAGCAGATTGAGCTGACAGATCTGCCGGGCACCCACAGCCTGGGCAGTTTTTCCCAGGAAGAGCAGATTGCCGTAGACCTGCTGTTCGGTCGTCTGAACGGGGTTCAGGTGCCCGACGGAATTCTGGCGGTGATTGACGCCACCAATCTTTATCAGGGGCTCTATCTTGTTCAGCAGCTGGCGGAGCTGGGCCTGCCGGTACTCATTGCTCTGACCATGGGCGACGCAGCGGACCGGGCCAGAATAACCATCAACACCGGTCAGTTGAGCCGGGCCCTGGGCGGCGTTCCGATCTTTCCCGTAGTGGCCACGACGGGATCGGGCGTGGGCCCATTGCGCAGCGCTCTGGCTGAGCTTAGTAAGCTGCCTGTGCCGGAGTTTCCGCCAGTCTGGCCGGAGCTGGCCCAGGTGGCTCAAGCCTTGGTGTCAGGTAATGGCCAGGCGCCCGATCGACTCAATACGGCGGAAACCGCCCGTGCCTTAATTGATGGCGCCACCGATCCCCAGCTTTTAGATCGACTGGATTTATCAGGCCAGCAAATCGAAGCCATGCGCCAGGCCGCCGCGGATTTTTTCTCAGACAGCCCGGCGCTGGCGGCGGAAGCCAGAATTCGCTACCGCTGGGTGCGGCAGGTGCTGGCCCAGGTGCAGGGCCAGGGCAGCGGGCTGCGCGGCGCGGGTGCCAACGTTGCCGAGTTTTTCAGTCGGCCGGTGCCAGGAACGATAGGGCTGTTTCTGGTTATGGCGATTGTGTTTCAGGCGGTGTTTGCCTGGGCCACCCCGTTGATGGATATGATAGATGGGGCCACCGGCGCGTTGAGCGGCTGGGTTTTCAATACCCTGGGTGAGGGTGCCGTCGCCAGCCTGCTGGCCGACGGAATTATCGCCGGGGTCGGCAGCGTGGTGATTTTCCTGCCCCAGATTGTGATTTTGTTTCTGTTTATCCTGCTGCTGGAAGATTCCGGCTACCTGGCCCGGGCAGCCTATCTGCTGGACCGGGTCATGCGGATGGTGGGGCTGTCGGGCCAGTCCATCATTCCCATGGTTTCAAGTTTTGCCTGCGCGGTTCCCGGCATCATGGCTACCCGGGTGATTCCATCCCGGCGCGATCGCATTGCCACCATCATGGCGGCTCCCTTCATGACCTGTTCTGCCCGGCTGCCGGTTTATGCGCTATTGATATCGGCTTTTGTGCCCGCCACCAGCATCGGTTTTTTTAACCTGCAGGGCCTGGTGCTGTTGGGTCTCTATCTGTTTGGCATTGTGATGGGGGTGATCACGGCGCTGCTGATGCGCAAGACGGCGATGAAAGGGGAAAGCTCCAGCTTCGCCCTGATGCTGCCGGAGTTCCGTATGCCCAACCTGCAAACGGTTTCGATCCAGCTACTGGCCCGGGTGAAGATTTTTCTGCGCCGGGCCGGCACCATGATTTTTGCTGTCACCGTGCTGGTTTGGACCTTGGTGTATTTCCCCCGGGCAGATCTGCAGCCATTTATTGAACAGCAGCGCAGCGAGCTGCCGTCCAGCCTGAGCCCTGATGCGCGCAGCGCGGCCCTGGCCGACATCGATAATCAGGCAGCGGCGGCGCAGCTGGAACAAAGCTGGCTGGGTCGATCTGGCCAGGCGGTGGCTCCGGCCTTTGCCCCCCTGGGCTGGGACTGGCGAATCACCTCAGCGGTGATCGCCAGTTTTCCTGCCAGAGAGGTGGTGATCGCGGTGCTGGGAACCATTTATGCGGTGGGTGATGAGGCCGAGGAGGCGACCCTTGCCGATCGACTGAAGTCGTCCACCGACGCCCAAGGCAATCCAATTTTTACCCTGCCGATGGTTTTTGGGCTAATGATTTTCTATGCCCTTTGCCTGCAGTGTGCCGCCACTTTGGCGGTGATCCGGCGCGAGACCAATTCCTGGCGTTGGCCCATTTTCGCCTGGACTTACATGACAACCCTGGGTTATCTGGGCGCCCTGCTGGTTTATCAGCTGGGCACTGCCGCCGCTTAACAGCCCGGCCAACCGCTTGCCGAAAAACCCTCGGCCGGCCCTTCGGGCCTAAAAAACGCCGCAAGATGTCCATCTGCCGGCCAGTACCCGGGGCTTTCCGGCGGGTTTTGTCTTGTCGCGCAACCAGGCGAGCCGGGTTCTTCGTGCTGCCAAACTGAAACTGGCGATTTTTATCAGCGGCCGCAGCGGTGGTATTGTCATCATTGAAGGTTTGACTAAAGGGCAGGCAACAAAATGACGACACGACGCACTTTTCTGGGCGTATCCGCGCTGGCCGCCAGCGCATTGTCGCTGCAGACAAAAGCTGCTGACAGCGCGAAATCCCAGCGCCCCCTGGAGGTTCTGGTGCTTGGGGGCACCGGTTTTATCGGACCCCACCAGGTCAACGCTTTGCTGGATCGTGGTCACAAGGTAACGCTGTTTAACCGGGGACGAAAAACCGGTCTGTTTGAAGGTCGGGTGGAAGAGCTGGCGGGCAATCGCGATGCCAAGGTTGATGACGGTCTTGAGGCGCTCAAGGGTGATCGACGCTGGGACGTGGTGATTGATAACTCTGGCTACGTGCCCCGGCATGTGAGGGACTCCGCTGAACTGCTGGCCCATCGCTGCAATCAGTATTTGTATATTTCCACCGTTGCCGTTTATGACTTGGATCTTGAGACCGGCGATCGGAGCTTGGACCGAAACAGCCCGATCTGGTCAGATATTCCCAACACCGAACAGGTCAATGGTGAAACCTATGGCCCGTTGAAAGCCGCCTGTGACGTAGTGGTTGAGCAGGTGTTAGGAAGCAAAGCCACTATTGTCAGGCCAACCTATGTGGTCGGGCCTGGCGATGTCACGGACCGCTTTACCTACTGGGTAGATCGCATCCATCGCGGCGGCGACGTGCTGGCGCCGGCTGATCCGGATCTGGAAGCTCAGTGGATAGATGTTCGCGACCTGGCCCAGTTTGTTGTAGGTCTGGTGGAAAGCCGCACCTTGGGTACCTTTAATGCCGCCGGGCCCAGGTCCCGGGTCACCAACCAGACCCTGATGTGGGGGTTGGCTGCATCAAGCTCCGCGGCGGTGCGCTTTCACTGGCCCAGTCCCGAATTGCTGGAATCCATGAAGCTACAGCTGCCGATGATGCCCCCACGCCGCTGGTCCCGCCATATCGACTCCGGCCCTGCCCAGCAGGCCGGGCTGCAAATGCGACCCCTGGCTGATACCGCCAGAGATCTTCAGGCCTGGTGGCAGGCCCAGCCGGCCCAGCGGCGCAGCAATCCCCGGGGCTGGCTTAGTGCCGAACAGGAGGCGCAGGCCATTGCCAGGATCGGTGAGTCTGGCTGAGCTGAAAAGTTCTGTTATTCGAAGCCGTTAGAAAATACCCCATCGGCGCCGTTGGTGCAGGGCCCGGTGCTAAGGCTGGTGGGCGCGGACTGGCTTTGGCCGCCGGCATTTTCTGCCTGCAGTACAACCACAAAGCTGCTGTTGCAGTTAAGCCCCAGGGCGTTGGCGGTGACGGGCTGAGCGCTGTTGCCGGTGATCAGTAGGCCCGGCGACACTGGGCTGAGGCTGCCTGCGTCAGGGCCGACCAGAAAACGTCCTGTGGTCTGTACGCCGTTGGCATCAATCATCCCGTTCAGGGTCAGCGCGTCATTCTGGGCCTGTGCGCCTGACAGGGATACGGCGGGTGCCTGATTACCATTTAGGGCAATCATCTGCAGCGCACTGGGGGTGACCTCGGTGGTGCCCCCGGGCTCAATGTGCAGACCGCTGACCGTCAGATCCTGATAGCCCGGGGCGCGGATTCTGAGACTGTAGTCGCCCTGATTCAAAAACATCCGGAAGCCGCCGCCGCCGCCGCAAACTGCGCGGTCGCAGGTGGGCACCGTGGCAACCTCACAGGGTGGGTTGGCGCAGCCGCTGGCGCTTAATGCGGTGGCGGCGGCCAATCCCACCGGGTTGCCGGTGAGTTGATCCACCACCGAGCCTCTGAGTAAGCCACCCAGATCGCCAAAGGGTGAGCTCAGGCCGATGGAATAGCCTGGGCTTGGGTCACTGCCGCTGACTGGACTAAAGGACTGGCGGCTGATCCGGGCCAGGTATAAACCCGCCGCCAGGGATTGGGGAACGCCTACGTCTGTGGTTGGAGCAGGGTCCACCGTCGCTTCAAACAGGATGGGCGCCTGCTCATTGTTCAGGCGATCGGCGGCAAACACCTCAAGGTTTACTCGAAGACCCGGGTCCAGGGCCCGGAATGACAGATCGACAATCCGGGTATCGGGTTCGGGCAGGTAAAACAGCAGCCAGTCCTCATCGCTGGCAGTGTGCAGGGTATGACGCTGGGCGGCGGCATCGGCGATCAGCGGGGTGGCTGCATTGGGGCTGTCATCCACCTCAAACACGTCGGCGCCGGCGGTTTTGCGCAGTCGAATCAGCTGGGGACTGGAGGGGCTGCCCAGCTCGTCCACCGCAAACACGGAAATGTCATAGTCGCCGCCGGCGATAAAGCCGTCAAAGCGACCCTGGAACGAACCCAGGTTAACGCTCTGACTACCCTTGTTGGCTATGGGGCTGAGGCTGAAATCTCCCAGCTCAAGGTCAGTGCCCGGCACCCGGACGTTGCCCACTACCGCCACTGCCTGAGCGCTGGTGCTGGTCACGTTGTCCGCCGTGATGGTGGCGCTATTCTGGGCTTCGCTGGTAATGGTGAGGCTGGGCATGGAGCCGCTGATCAACGGCCCATTGCCAGCCCGGGCGATGCCTGGTCCGACAAAGAAGGTTCGAGACACCAGCCCGTCGCTGCGCTCGTTGCTGATCCCATTACCGTTATCGTCCAGCTGGGGCTGCTGTCGGCCGCTGCTTTGGGCGGTGGCGGTGGCGGCCAGTTGGAAGGCGCCGCCGACGGAAAAGCCGTCGCGGATGGCGTTCCAGAAAAACTTGCTGAAGCTGACCCCGCCGGCGCCAATCAGATTGGATTTTTCACCGCTGGAGGCACTGGCGATCACAATACGCCGACTGCTGCCGTCCACCAGCTGAGGCACCAGGGAGCCGCTGCCGCTGCCTTCCAGAACAATCAGAATCCGGCCGTTGATGGCGTTTTCTACATCGGCCAGAAAGTCCTGCAGATCGGCGGTCAGCAGGTCCGGCGTGTCACCGCCGAAGCTCAGCCCGTCGGCGCCGGCAGTGGCAGAATCGGCGACCATGATGAGCACAAAGTGCTGCGTATCGGCGCCGGCGAAACCCGATGTGACCAGCGTGTTCAGCTGGTCAATTCCCGGTTCGCCAACGTCTGCGCCGGCCCGGGTGGTCTGGGTGAAATAGCGCACCTCGTCGTTGATGCTGGACACGTTAGGGGTTGCCGGGTCCAGGTCGTTGGCGAAATCCTGTCGCAGCAGCGCCTGGTAGGCAAAATTGCCATTTTCTGCTTGAGCTCTGCCACGGGCAGCCGTGTCACCAGCCACCAGCAGCACAGCCTTGTTTTTCAGCGGATTGCCAACGCTTAGTTCCAGCGCCGGATCGGGTGGCGAGCCCTGACGATTGGGAAAGCGGCTAACGTTGCCAAAAATATCCTGGGCTAAGATCTCTATCCGATAGTCGCCGCTGGAGGTAAAGCCGTCAAAGCTGCCGCAGTAGTCCACGCCAGTGCCGCAGTCCATCTCAAGGTCGATGGTGGGCAGCTCCAGGATGGGATTTTTTGCATCGCGCACCAGAAAATCCGGGGGTTCAATAATTGCCCAAACCCGGGATATGCCGTCCGGATCGTCCACTGAGGCCACCTCAATCAGACCGCTACTGGCGGAGCTTAAGGAAACCGTTGGGCCGGCGATCTGGGGCCCGGAAAATTCGTTGGCGGTGCCGTTGCCGATAATGCGAGAGCTGGCTGAGGGATTGCTGGCAAAAAAGCTGTCCCGATTGGCCGCCGAGATTTCGCTCCCGCCGGACACCAGTCTCAGCAGCGGCGCCTGCTGAGGATAGGCGTCAGCAATGGTGGCCGCCGCCAGCTCAAAGGCCTGCAGCACCTCATTGCCGTTAAACACGTTGATCCAGAATTGATAGGAAAACGACAGCAAACCCTGGGCGATAAAGCTCGCATTCTGATCTGAGCTGGAGGTGGTCACCACCACGCGTTTGTTGGTGCTGCGGCCATCGAGGGGGGCCAGTTCGTTCATAAAGGTGCCGGATTCGCAGGCCTCGTAAATCACCGTCAGCCAGCCATTGTTGCCCAGAGGCGCGCCCTGGTTCCGGCTGGGCCAGCGGCTGTGCTGCAGGGTATTGAGCCAGCCTGAAACCTGATCAGAAGTGACCACTTCGCGGGGGTTGACCCGGAATACTTCTTTATCGCCGTGATCGGCGAAATACACCACCAGGTTGTCCGCATCAACGGCGAAGTCGGTGATCGGGTCGCCGTTGGGCCCTGCCTCCACACCAAAGGCGCGAGCCAGGTTTTCAAGGGTTGGCGGGCCGTCAATTTCCTGGGTTGTTGGGTTGCCATCCAGGTCCAGATCCGGGTCTGGGTGCAGGTACAAAATGCGTTCGGCGGTGAAGCCCTGATAAATTAATTTGTCGTAGGCGTTGTTGGTGTTCATCTGGGTCGCTTCCCACAGAAAGTTCTCCGGGTAGTCGCCGCCGCCGGCGACGATAATCGCCTTGTTGTTGCTGCCCGCCGCCTCTGGCTGCAGCACCTGGACCCGGTTGTTGCCGGGTTCTGCCACCAGCAAGTCGCCCTGGCTGTTGAAGCTGATACCCGCCACCTCGCCATCAAAATTAAACCGGCCCGCTGAGTAGCCGGAGGTGCCCAGATCATCCAGTAACACCAGGTCTGAACGAAATACCCGAATGTTGGATTCAAAGGAGGTAATCCCCACCCCGGGGGTGATCTGGTTTTCGGTATTGAGTAGATAGACCCGGCCCAGGGCGTCGCTGGCGATGGATCGAGGGTTGCCTGATGCAAGGCTCAAGGTCCGCGCGTTGATGCGCTCACCGCGCTGGGTATAGACCTGGATTTCAGGGCCCAGGGAGCCCGGCTCGCAGAGCAGATAAAACAGGCCATTGGGGTTTACGGTGAGATCAGAGATGCGGCAGTTAGAGGCCAGCCAGGCATCTTCAATTCTTTGCCCGGTTCGGCTCATCACATGAAAGGTTGTGCCCGGGCCGTCGGTTTCGGTCAGCACTATGGCGCCACTGGGGGTGCCGGCCAGGGGGCCGGGGGCGATGAGGTTTAACGAGGCAAAGGGGTCCGGAGATATTGGATCGCCGTTGCCGCTGTAGGTTTCCAGCGCGGTGCCCGTGGACACCAAGACCCGGGTCGGTGAGTCGGGGGTGGCAAACAGGTGGACCCGGGCGGTGGACGGGTTGGCCACCGGCTGAGCCAAGTCCCAACTGGACAGGGGTTGCAGTACGCCGGCGCTGGAGAACTTCTGCACCCGGCTGCGCTGAGCGCCGGCCACGTAGATGTTGTTGCTGCCGTCCACCGCCAGGTCCAGGGGCTGATCAAAACGACCGGCTTCGCCGCTGGCGGACTGCCAGACGAAGGAGCGTGTGG
>CAYGPO010000092.1:9671-18888 GCA_964351665.1 uncultured Gammaproteobacteria bacterium
GACAAGGTGGTGTAGCCATCGGCTGACGGATCAAAGCGGATGATCTGGTCAAAATCACCGGCGCTGGAGGAGGAGCGCTGGGAAACAAAGACCCGGCCCGCGTTGTTTACCACGATGCTGCCCGGCGGCCTGCTCAGGCTGATGGTGTCGGTCAGGCTGGAAAGCTGGTCAACGGGGCGCAGGTCTACGCGGTCAGCAAACAGCAGGTACAGCTGGCCCTGACTATCAACGGTTAGGTCCAGCAGCGGCTCAAGATAGTCAATCACCTGGCTGAGCAGGCCGTTGCGGCTAAACACCTGCAGCCGGCTGCCGCTGGCCACCAGCACCTGTCCGTCCGGCGCTAGCCCCAGCTTGAGCTGCAGGAAGGTAAATTCCCCATCACCGGCGCCCAGCTCGCCCCACTGGGTGACCAACAGACCGTCTTTGGAAAACCGCGAAACCTTGCCGCGGATCGCGTCGGCAACATAAACGGTGCCGTCATCAGCGGCTTCCAGATCGCTGACCTGGGAAAAATACCAGGGCTGCTGCAGGGCCGGGAAAAACCGTTCAAATTCATATTGAGGTGAGACCTGGTCTTCCACCACGATGGTCACGGTCTGGCCGGGGCTTTGATTGCCCTGGACGTCACTGGCGATCAGGGTCAGGTTCAGGGGTGAGGCCAGACGGTCGCTGGTGGTGGTGGTGCCAACGATCAGGCCCGGCACATTGGGGTCGTCCATGGCAAACGATGAGCCGCCGCTCAGCGAGAAGGACAGGGCGCCGCCCTCCGGATCGGAGAAAAAGGGGGTGACGTCAAGCAGCAGGTTCTCACCCACGCTGGTGCTAAAGCTCGAGAGCGGCGTGACCAGCCCGGGGGCCTGGTTTTGCAGCACCGTGCAGGCAACGTTGATGTCGGTAGGGCCGTCCAGCCCGGCAATGCCGTCCACCTCGTAGTTACATCGAAACACGTCATCAAAGTTGCCCAGAGTGCCGGTGGCACATTGAAACTGAACCTCTGCGTCCTGGCCCGGGGATAAGCTTGTGGGCGGTGTTGAGGTGCTGGCAATGGTGGTGCCATCGACCATCGAACAGCTGAGATCTGTGAGGGTCCTGCCACCCACCGCAACCTCGTTGCTCAGGGTGACAGTGCCGGTGGCCGCAGGTGCACCCTGGGAGGTGGGGAACGGATTGAGGTTTATGCTACCCGGCGCCGCTGTAAACACCGCGGCGGCGGCTCGCACGTCACAGCTCACTGGCAGTAAGGCCGGGTCACCGCTGGCGGCATTGGTGCCGGCGCAGCTGTAAGAGCCGGTGTGGATCTGTTCGGCGGCCTGATCATCGCAGCTAAACTGAACCACGGTGCTGATGCCCGGTGCCAGATCAAGCTGCAGCGATGCCGGATTGACCGCCAGTGCGTTGCCGCTGGCCGGAGTCAGATCAATCAGCTGGCAGGTGCCGGTGAGTGAAAGGACTGTACCGCTGTTGGTGACGGTGACGCTGATGTCTGTAGCCACATCACCACCGGCCTGTCGGATACCAAAGTCCACCGCCGAGGCATTGAGCTGAATATCGGCGGCGCCGGTGAGGGTGACCAGGCCCTGGGCTGTGGCCAGCATGAATTCCATCCCGCCATCGGAAAAGGTTGGGCCAGGTGTCATGCCGCCGGGACGCAGTGGGTCAAACCTTACGGCAGTGGTGGCGGCCTGGCCGCCGATGGAATCAAACTGGACCTGAAAAAGCTCGCCGTTGGTGGTGGGTGCGTTGGTCAAAGAGAAAGTGATCTCGCCACTCACTGCGGTATCACAGACGGAGAAATTGCCGGTGCAACCCGTCGCGGCGAGTACCGAGTCGTCATACAAAATGATGGCGTTAAGGTCGTAGGGTAGGGAGTCGCTGGCGTAGACGATAGGTACACTAAACCCGCTTTGCCCGGCCTGGGCCTCGGTGTTTACCACCGCTAGCGAGGGGCCGCCGAGGCGATCACAGAAGATCGGTAAAGCGCCGGGGCTGCCGCTTATTGAATTGGTATTGGTGCATCTAAACTCGACGTTGTAAAAGTCCGGGCTGGTGTTACTGTCGCAGCTAAAGGTTACCTGCTGGGTTTGCCCTTCAACAAGGTCCAGAGACACGACGGCCGGTTGCATGGTGATGGCTGAGGGTGATGGGCCAAAATTGGTGAGCTGGCAGGTGCCCGTCAGCGGTCCAGTTGTGCCCACATTGCTGAGGGTCAGGGATCGTTGGGGTGACGCGCTGCCGGTAAGTACCGGATCAAAATCCAGATTGTCCAGGGGATAAAACAGATCAGGGCCGGGCTGCGCAATGTCGATAATACCGTCGATCATGGTGCAGTCAGGATCTGGATTGCTGGGGCACTGGGTCAAAACCTCAGTTGTATCGGTATAGCTGACCGATTCGATGAATAAGAGGGTGGCATTGGGCGGCGCCACAGCCCCGTCTATTTGGAAACTGATAGAGCCGATGTCATCGGCAACGATGGGCGGGTTGCCCGATAGCGCTGGGATCTGCACCGTTACCCGGTTTTGTCCCGGGTCGTGGGTGCAGTTGACCACATGATCAGAGATCAGCACAGGTTCACAGTCGGCAAGGTTGAAGTTCAGAAAAAATGGGTCATAGGTGAACTCCATGGCGGCGGAGATCAGATCGTCACCGTACAGGTTGATGGGAATATCCACCGGCTGGCCCGGCGATGCTCGCTGGAAGACCAGTTCAAAGCCAGGCGGCGGAATCACTTCGATAGTGCCGTCAACGGTGCCCAAGGCAGGTGTCGGTATGGCGAAGGCCTGGTTGTAGGATTCGTTGGTGATATCTACCGGTGACGCTCCCGGCCTGGTGAAGGGGGAAACGTCGAAGGTGATGGTGACTGCGTTAGCAGTGTCGGGGAGCTCTGATGCTCCGCTGTCGAAGTTGACGGTAAAGAAATTTGAAGGTGGCCCGGGGCAATCCAGGGGCGCAACGCAGGAAACCGATTGCACCGTTATTTCTGGGTTTTCGATCCGCACTTCAAAGAACCCCACCACCACGCCAGAGTTGGTCCCCAGGTAATCTAGGGTGATGGTGTTGCCTGTGGTGTCCGAGTTTACGGTGACAGCACCTCCCACGACTCCGGGCTGGGCGAGGGCTGTCGGTGGACAGCTCAATCCAAGCCCAACCATTACCACAATGAAAAGCGGCGTCAGATGGTCCTGAAACAGGCGTCGTTGGTTGATCATTGCAAGTCCAGTTCGTCGTGGGTGATTTGTTGGTGCACAGACGACTATCGGCTGGGATTGGGAAAACATTGAGGTTGTTGGGCGGGCCGGGGGTGTGCCGGCTACCCATTAGGGTCATCTTGGAACACGCGAAACCCAATAGGACAGGAAGACCTGACAAAAATAGTTGGCTGGTCAGGTTTGGATAGTCAGATTTGGACGGTCAAATTTGGCCAGGTGGATTTGGCCAGGTGGATCTTTTGGGTTTAGCGTTTAAGTTTCGATCTGGCGGCAGCGATAAGCGGGGAGCTCCAGGCATCGTTGGCCGCGGTCTGAACGGTGGGCAGACGCTTCAGTTCAGCGGTTTCCCGGGTTACCGGGTTGCGGTTTCGTTGGTCGCACCAGTTGCTGAAATCATCGGGCATCAGGGCCTTGGCATAGAAGTAGCCCTGGCCGGTTTTGCAGCCCAGGCTTATCAGCTGCTGCTGAGTGTCAATGTCTTCGATCCCTTCAGCCACCACCATTGCGTCAAAAGATTGGCCCAGGGCCAGCACCGATTCAACGATGATGGCGTCAGCCCGTCGCCGGGTCATCTTGCCGACAAAAACCTGGTCAATTTTTATTTCATCAATGGAGAATTCACTCAGGTATTTCAGCGATGAGTAGCCGGTGCCGAAATCGTCGATGGAGATCCTACAGCCCATTTCAGCCAGAGATGCCAGAACTCGTGCGGCAATCCCCGGATTGGCCATCAGACCGGTTTCTGTTACTTCGAAACACAGCCGCCTTGGATCGATATGATGAAAGCTAATGGCTTCCTTAATCTGGGCGATAAGCTGTGGCCGGTGCACGACGCAGGCTGACAGGTTGATGGATAGTTCTACGCAGTGTCCCTGCTTATCCCAGTCCCTTGCCTGGGCCAGGGTCATCTCTACGGTTTTCAGTGTGAGTGCATCGATACGAGCATCGGACTGCTCAGCCAGGGGCACAAAGTCCATGGGCATAACCAGCCCCAGTTCCGGGTGGCACCAGCGGATCAGTGCCTCCGCTCCAATCACCTGGCCCGCCTCAAGGCTCACCTGGGGCTGATAAACCAGGAACAGCTCATCATCGTTTTTGATCGCCCGATCGATGCCATCCAGCAGGCAGGTCTCACGGCTGCTGCTATTTTCCCTGCTGTTGCCACACACCACCGCCGCACTGCCGCCGCGTTTGGCTGAATACATGGCCTGGTCAGCCACTCGCAGCAGCTGCTGGGCGTCAGCGCCGTGCTCGGGGAAAATGGCGGCGCCCACCGATACGCCGATGTCCAAATCGATACCGTCAATATTGATTGGCCTTTCAAAGGCCTCGAGGATTTTTTCCGCGGCGCAGTTGATCCCGCCAATGCTGCCGGTGGCTGGCAGCAGCGCGGCAAATTCGTCGCCCCCCAGGCGGGCAACGGTATCGGAGCTGCGGATGGCGCTTTGCATTCTGGCGGCGGTTTCCACCAACAGCCTGTCGCCGATGTGGTGGCCCAGGGTGTCGTTGATTTGCTTGAACTTGTTTAAATCCATCATCAGTACGGAAAACTCACCGATGCTGCGTGTGGCCTTGCGCATTTCCTGTTCCAGCCGGTCCATGAACAGCTGTCGATTGGGAAGGCTGGTCAGGCTATCGTAAAAACTCAGTCGGTGGAGCTCCTGTTCCCGCAGTTCCCGCTGTTTGCTGAGACTACTTTTCTCCATCGCGCCCTCGATGGCGTGGCGCAGAGCGTCGGGGGTCAGGTGGGCCTTGGATAGATATTCCTGCACCCCACGCTGAATTGACTCAGCGGCGATTCGTTCGTCGCCACGGCCGGTCAACACGACAACACTTGAGCGCTGGGAGCAGGGTTTTTCCAGCAGGTCGGCGAACAGGTCCAAGGCGTCCCCCTCGGGCAGCCCATAGTCCATGAGGATGATTTGAAATTTCCCTGAGCCGGCTAGCCGTCGAACTTCCCTGACATCACAGGTCTCTCTAAGATCTACCCGGAGATTGGTCTGGTTTAGGCATCGGCTGGTAATTCGCCGATCGGCCAGGTCGTCGTCAACCAGCAGGACGTTGATTGCATCGCTACTGGATTCGCTGAGGTTTTGCAGGCCGTTCATCATTGAGCTGTTGCTGCCATGGCCAGGGTTGTTCCCGGCAGTGTTTCAGAGAAGCGGACCGTGAGAAGAAACTGGCCCAGCATGCGAATAATTTCGGTGAATTCCTCATCCGCGTCAGATTTAACCAGGTATCCGGCAATGTGGTGACGATAGGCAGCCAGCCGATCTTGCTCGTTGTTGGATGTGGTGAGGACAAAAACGGTAATGCCACATAAGGAGTCGTCCCGGCGAATTTCCTGCAGGAACTCCAGGCCGTTTTTGCGGGGCATATTGATATCCAGCAGCACGACAAAGGGCCACTAGGGAGCCGGTTCGCCGCCGCTGCCGCGCAAAATCGCCAGCGCCTCCTGGCCGTCTCGTGCCCGCACTATGGGATTGCTGATGCCGTGTTTGCGGAATCCGCGTTGAATAATCCTGACATCAATATCGTCGTCCTCAACCAGTAATACTTTCGCTGTCGGTGATTGGCTTTCGAACACTAATGGGTCCTTTTCACGCTAGGCCGTTTACCGACAATTTTTCATCGGCCGCAGCCAGCAAATTCTGAAGCTTGCGCCGCGGCCCGGACGTTGCTGTAGCTCAATGCGGCCGCCGTGGGCAACAAGAGATTTTTTAACCAACGCCAGACCCATGCCGCTGGCTTCGATCTGATCACGGGGTTTTAGGGTCTGGAACATCTCGAAGATTTTGTCCCGGTACTCATAGGCAATGCCGGGGCCGTCATCTTCATAGGTGACCACACCCAGGCCATCGCTGAAGGAAGAGCTGATAGTCACTTTGGCCAAGGGCTGATCATGATGCTTGACGGTGTTGCTGAGCAGGTTGGTGAAAATAAGCTCGGCGATCGCTTCGGGGAGGTACAGTTTGGCCATGGGGTGGGCAAAGTCTACGGAAATGCTGGCGGTCATCTCCATGGAGTCGATGATGCTGCTAACAACGTTAGCGACATCGATTTCCGTGGGCTGTCTGGCCAAGCTGCCAATTCGTGAATATTCCAGCAGGCCAGTTAACAGCTTGCCCATTCGGTCAACTCGCCCCTTCAACATGTTCAGGTCTTGTAGAGTCTGCTCGGGAAGATCCGGACCGGCATCTTCCATTATGATGCTTGCCAGTTGGTTGATGGCGCGCAGCGGCGCTCTCAGGTCATGGGACGCGACGTAAGCAAACTTCTCCAGTTCCTTGTTGGTTTTTTCCAATACCAGGGTTCGCTGCCGGCACTCTTCGGTCATATTGGCTGCCAGTTGATAGGCCCGGTTGTTGGATTTGGCCATCGAAACTAACAGGAAATACAGCAGTGGCACTATGCCAATTCCGGCACTGAGAATGATCAATGGCTCAGGCTTGGTATGGGCGTCGATAAATTCAGGTGTTGGAATAACATCGAACTGCCAACGTCGACCGTACAGATCCATGCCGGCGGATTTGACCAGACGGGCTTTTTCGTTGGCGCTGTCCAACGGCTGGACTTCGTCATAGACGGTGGTGCCATTGTCGCGGATGCGAATGGACACCTGACGCTGGTTCACTCCCAGGGTGCCCTGCATCAGGTTTTTCACCACAAAGGGAGCGTAAACCAGTCCCAGCAACGGACGCTGATCAGGAGCCAGGCCCGTAGCGTCATCATCGCTGTAGTAGGGGGCAAAAAACAAAAACCCCGGTGTCCTGCCTTCATCCTGGACCAATACTATGGGGCCGCTGATCTGCGCTGAGCCGCTGTTTTTCGCCCGCATTACGCCGTCCAGCCGATTGGCTTCATGGGCCATGTCCAGGCCCACAGCCGCCCGATTTCTGGCCAGGGGCTCGATCAGCACGATGGGATATAACATGGGCTGATTGTGGCTAGGATAAATGGTGAATTCGGCGCCGCTGCGGCAAACCGCTCACGGTCCAAAGGGTCCACCGGCTCAATCACGCCTATGCCCCGGATCCCTGGGTATTTTTGGGTGATATTGAAGTGCTGTTGGAATACCCGCCACTGCTGCTGGGAAATCTTGCCACCCGCTGCCTGGACCGCAGATACCCCCGCCCACAAGCTGTCTTCATACTTGACCATGCGCTCGGAAATCAAATCAAGGGTCAGGCTGGCCTGGCGATCAAAATCCGCCTCATACAGGTGTTTCTGGTTAGACCAACTTGAATAGGACGCGCCGAAGGCAATCAGCAGTGCCAAACCCATGGCAAGCCAGTGGGTCCAGTGAAAATGAGGGCGGATGCCTTCCTCAATACCCTTCAGTATGGGCAAGTCCCAACTTCGACCCGAACTGACAGGGGCTAAAGACATCAGCTCGCCGAGTTGTCTGAGAGGGTCACTGGCACAGCCGTGACAGGAGTTTCATGGGAGGGCGCCGGCTTTTCAAGTAAACCGATTTATCGGCCGCGATTTATGAAACTTGCGTGATCCGGCCCTTATTCAAACCCGTCGTTGAAAATGCCACCGCTAAGGCGGATTTCCGATTGGCCGGCGGACCCTGAAGGCTGCACCCAGCCTGCCGGAGCCGCGGCGATTGCAGCGATTTCAATGGTCTGGGCCTCCAGGGTTCTGACCCTGAGATTGAGGGTGATCTGACGGCTTTCCCCCACCGCCAGGTCCAGCTGGGTGTCTACGGCAAAACTGTTTCGACCCGCTCGCCGCAGCGTACCGCAGGCACTGGCCGGCTGATCGGCGCAGATCAGATCCAGCAGATCTGCCAAGCCATTGACCAATACCGTAAAGCTCCCGTCCAGCAGCGGGTCTGGACCCCTATTGGTGATCTCATAGACCACCTGCTGAATACTATCCGGGGCCAGGAAGTCGCTGCGGGATAACACTGAGACGCTTAATTCGGCCTCGCCCTGATTGGCATCGCTCAGGGTGATGACCCCAGTATCGGAGTTGTTCAGATTATCCACATCGCCCAGGGTCGGATCTGGATCTACGCTGGCGGTGAACTGGATCTGCTCCGGCGCGCTGGCACTGGAGCGGCAGGTGCCAATGTAGTCGACACTGGCGCGGGCCGGTAGAAACACCGTATCGGCGCCGGTTTGACTCAGGCTGGTGGCGTCAGCCAGCGTGCCGGGGTCAGCTGAAAGGTTGAACTGGCACAGGGTATCGGGGCTGATCTGGAAGCTCAGCTGATTGTTGGGGGCCTGGGCGCGGCCTGGATTGGACAGGGTCAGCCTAAGGCCGAAGTCGGTCAGGTTCGAAGTGGTCAGGCGATCGGCGTAGGCGCTTACGGACACGTCATTGCCATCCACAGGCGCGCTGACGGTAAAGTCGAAACGCCTGCCCTCATCACCGGGCGCTGCGCCCTCATCGGTGCTGACCTGAAAGGGAAACCTGAGTTGGCCCAGGGCACTGGCAGTCAGTTCCAGCTCAACGCTTAATGTTTCGCCCTCGTCCAGGGTGCTGCCTGGGGGAAATTCTGGGGCGGTGACGTCGGTGCTGCCGACCAATTCCCGCAGGGTTAGCTGGGTCAGTGGACTGGCCTGGCCGATGTCTGTGGCGGTGTTGCGCAGTTCCAGCGCCAAGCGGTCCTGGGGCGCACTGAGTACTCGCGCCAGGGTGGGTTCTCCGCCCCGGCCCAGGCTGGAATTGAACTGTGGACTGACCACATTGGCGCCTGGAGTCGGTGCCTGGCGACAGGCCGGCGACGCAACAAAGGACACGCTGCCCGGCGGGCATTGCTGGGCCGTGGTGGAACCCGTGTTGGAGACGAAAAACCCCGGGTCTGAGTTGCGGCAGTCGGTCTGGGCAGGCGATGGCTGAAAGGTGCCCAAGGGACAATCCTGAGCCGCGCTAGCGCCAGAGAAGGCGACGAATTGGCCGGGTGCTGCGCCAAGACATTGGGTTTGTCCGGAGTCCGGTTGGAAGGTGCCCGGGGCGCAGGGTACGGCCATGCCAGCGCCCGCCTGGCTGACAAA
>CAYGPO010000093.1:0-6162 GCA_964351665.1 uncultured Gammaproteobacteria bacterium
GTGGGCTGGGGGGTTGAGAGCTTCATCGACGAGCTGGCCCACCGGGCCGACACTGACCCGGTGGATTATCGCCTCGCGATGCTGGATGCCGGGGGCAAAAACGCCGGCAAGGCCCCAGAAGCGGTGGGCGGCGCGGCGCGGCTGGCGGCGGTGTTGCGAGATGTTCGCCAGCGCAGCGGCTGGGGCCAGACCCTGCCGGCGGGTGAAGGCATGGGGGTCGCCGTGGCCCACGGTCAGGAACGAACCATGCCAACCTGGACTGCCTGTGTGGTGCATGTGGCGGTGGTCGACAGCGCCATCACGGTGAAGAAAATCTGGCAGACCATTGACTGTGGCTCCGTGGTCCATCCCGATGGCGCCCTGGCCCAGGCTGAGGGCGCCACCTTGTGGGGGCTGAGTCTGGCGCTTTACGAAAGTGCGGCGTTTGAAAACGGCCAGGTGGCCCAGCGTAACCTGGACACCTATACGCCGCTGCGAATGGCTGACGTGCCGGAACTGGATTTACATTTCATGCCCAGCACCCAGGTGCCTACGGGGCTGGGAGAGCCGCCCCTGATTGCGGTTGCGCCAGCGCTGGGGAACGCCGTATTTGCCGCCACCGGCCAGCGTATACGGGAGCTACCAATCCGGCTTAACTCAGCTTAGACCAACTTAGGCCAGGGCCAGGCGAGCTGCCTCAATAATGCTGGGCAGGTCTGGGCTGGCGGCGGTAACGATGGTAGAAAATGAATGTTGTTGGGCTACCTGGGTGATCCGATCACCCAGGCTGATCAGTCGCTGATTGGCAAGGGCCTGGGGGTGAAGCTCCAGCAGCCTCTGGAGCACGGCGACGCTGCTGGCAATGACCAAAATCTTGCCGTCCGCCGACGCTGTGTTGAGCAATGCTGTTGCCCTGACATCCCGGGCCGCGGGTCGACGCTGGTAGACCCATACCGGCGTCGCGACAATGCCACGGTCCAGTAAGGTGCGGTGCATCACCTGGCGTCCACCCTGGGCACCAAACAGCCACACGCGATCGCTGGAAGGAAATCGAGCATCGGCCAGCAGGGCATCAGCGCCGTAGCCGTCGCTCGGGCTTTTGACTCTGGGCAGGCCCTTTTTCATCAGCGCTAGAGCCGTCTGTTGGCCAACGGCCCAGCACACGGCCTTGCTCAACCGATCCTTCAGCCCAGGCAGGGCCAGCCCGTGTTCCACTCCCGGCCGACTGGAAAAAACCGCGCAGTCGCCGGCCTTGAAACTGGCCAGTTCTGCCATCGTTTCCGGATCTGGCCTGATGCCCTGGATGCTCAGCGCCGGCTGCTGAACGACGTTGGCGCCCAGGCCCTCAAAGGCCTCGCGCCAGCGCTTGCCCATGCCCAAAGGGCGACCGATAAGAACCGTGGCGCCCTTGAACTCAGTTGACATGGCAGCGCTCAATCCGCGGCCCCAGATGGGTCAACAGTTCATAACTGATAGTGCCAGCCGCCTCCGCCATCGCCTGCAGGCTGGCGGCGCTGTCAAACAGGCTGACCCACTGCAGGTCAGACAGGGCTTGTGGTTTATCCACCGCTTCAAGGGCGCTGGCATCCAGCACCAGATAATCCATGCTGATCCGACCGACAAAGGGCAGGGTATGACCCTGGATATTGACCACGGCCGTATTGCTCAGAGACCGGTGAATGCCATCGGCATAGCCCAGGCCCACGGTCAGCAGGGTGCTGTCGGCCACGGCATGCCAGCTGGCGCCATAGCCCACCGGGCTGCCGGCCGGTACCCGCCGACACTGCAGCACGCGACCCTCCAACGCCAAGGCGCTGGTCAGCGTTACTTGAGGGCTCTGGGCAGGATTGACGCCATACAGCCCGATGCCGCAGCGACTCAGGGTCGATTGGCCGTCAGCGCCAAGCTGGATGCCGGCGGTGTTGCCCAGGCTCAGCGGGACAGCGGCAAAGGCCTGGCGGATCTTAGCGAGTTCGCGGATCTGCTGGCGGTGGTCTGGGCGATGGGTTTCGTCGGCGCAGGCCAGGTGACTGACGATCAGGTCCGGCGGACCCACCTGGGCCGCCAGGGCGCTGGCCTGGGCCAGGGAAAATCCCAGCCGGTTCATGCCGCTGTCAATCTGCCAGACCGCGGCCCGTTGGCCAGCTGAACGCCAGCGCTGATCCTGTTGGGGGCTGGTTAGTACGGGCCTCAGCCGGGCATCGATGATGCTGCCAAGATCTGCTTCGGTCAGGCCATCTAGCAGATAGATTTCGGCATCAGGCTGGCCGGCGCGCAGCGCTATTCCCTCGCTGGCGTCGGCCACAAAAAAGTGTCTGCAGCCCGCTTTGGTCAGGCATGCCGCCAGCGGGGTTGCGCCCATGCCGTAGGCATTGGCCTTGATCACCGCCCCGCAGTCGCCGGACAGTCGGGCCATGGCTCGATAATTATCTGCCACGGCGCCATGGTTGATGGTCAGTCTGCCCCGCCACGAGGGCAGGGTAGATGCCTTCAACGGGCTGCGTCCAGGATCGCCCCGGCGCCGGCCGCCATCAGCTTGCTGGCCAGCGCTCGGCCCAGCTCGGCGGGTTCACTGGCGCTCCCCTCCAGCTGTTCCCTAAGCAGCTGGCTGCCGTCAGCGCTGGCCACCATGGCGTCCAGTCGCAGACTGTCACCGTGCTCGGTTGCGTTAGCTGCCATGGGCAGCTGACAGCTCCCAGCCAGCGCTTCGCTAAAGGTTCGTTCAGCCAGTATCAGCCGGTGGGTAGGTTGGTGGTGCAGCTGTGCCATGGCCTGTATGCAGGTGTCGTCCCCCTGGCGGCATTCGATGGCCACCACCCCCTGGCCTACTGCGGGCAGCGAGTCGGTAACATCGATGCGTTGAACAATGCGGTCAGCCATGCCCAGTCGCTCAAGACCGGCGGTGGCAAGGATAATCGCGTCGTAGTCACCGTCATCGAGTTTTTTCAGCCGGGTGTTGACGTTGCCGCGCAGACTTTTCACGTTAAGGTCGGGTCTGGCGCTGAGCAGCTGCGCCTGGCGCCTGAGGCTGGAAGTGCCGACGGTGGCGCCCTGGGGTAACTCGCCCAGGGAGTGGAACCGGTTGCTGACCATGGCGTCCCGGGGGTCGTGGCGATCCAGTACCGCAGTAAGCACAAAGCCCTGGGGCAGCTCGTAGGGCACGTCTTTTAGGGAGTGAACCGCGAAATCTGCACGATCGTCGGCCATGGCCTGTTCCAGTTCTTTCAGGAACAGTCCTTTGCCGCCAATTTCAGCCAGTGGCTGGCTGAGCCGCTGATCGCCCTCGGTGGTCATGGGCACCAGCTCAATGGTGAGGTCGGCGGCGCTGCCCTCAAGCAGCTTTGCTACGTGATGAGCCTGCCATAGGGCCAGCGGGCTTTCTCTTGTTGCCAGTCGCAGTTTCACGAATATTCCTTGTTGGTTATTACAGCGCTTTAATGACTTTTCGAACGTGGGGCAGGTTACGCCGACTGACTTCCAGTCGCCGTTCGGTGCCATGCAGCCTGACGACCATCTGACCGTCACTTTTCTCCAGTCCCGCCACCGCTGTCAGAGCCACCAGAGCGTTGCGGTGAACCCGCAAAAAGCGTTCGCCGAACTCGTCTTCCAGGGCCTTTAATGGCTCTTCGATTAACACCTCGCCGCCGCCGTAGATGACGGTGACGTACTTGTGTTCAGCGTGCAGGCAAATCACCTCGTCCAGCGGGATGAGTTCCAAATTGCCCCTGACCCTGGCACACAGATGGCTGCGGGTGTCGCTCAACGGCAGGGCTGCCAGGTCGTCCGGGCGCACCTGGCGGGCTTTTTCCAGCGCCTCGCTTAAGCGATCGGCGCGCACGGGCTTAACCAGGTAGTCCACGGCGTTGGCGTCGAAGGCCTCCAGGGCGTGTTGATCAAATGCGGTGCAGAAGATCAGCCGCGGCGGCGGATCCAGCATGCGCAGATGGTGGGCTGCCTCCAGCCCGTCCATTACCGGCATGCGAATGTCCATAAACACCAGTTCCGGATTGCAGTCGCGAACGGCCTCCACCGCTTCGCGGCCGGTGCTGGCCTGGCCCACCACCTCCACCCCCGGGGCGTCGCCAAGCAGTTGAACCAGTCGCTCCCTGGCCAACGGCTCATCATCAACCACAATTACTCTCATGCCGTGTCTCCCATGGGTACCTTTACCGTGACCCGAAAGCTGCTGGGCCTGGAATCAATGGTCAGTTTAGCGTTACCCGCGTAGCGATGGGCAAGGCGCTGGCGAATGTTGTCCAGGGCGATCTGATTGCCTTCGCCAAAGGTCAGTGGCTTAACCGCTTTGGGGTTGTCCACGCTGACCCACCAATAGCGGGCGTCCTGCCCGCCGCTGATCAACACCTCACCGCCATCGGGCAATGGCTGTATGCCATGGTAAACCGCGTTCTCCACCAATGGCTGCAATATCAATGACGGAAGGGGCTGGCGTTTAGGCAGGTCGTCGGTTTGCCAGGTCACCGTCAGCCGCTGGCCCAGGCGCAGCTGTTCAATCTCCATGTAGCGCTGACACAGTTTAAGTTCCTGGCCCAGGGTGCTGTCCTCGGCGGCATCGGACAAGGCGGCGCGGAACAGATCGCAGAGGTTCAGCACCGCTTCCTCGGCAACCTGGGGGCGGCTGCCAATCAGGCTGGCGATGGTGTTCATGCTGTTGAACAGAAAGTGTGGCCGTATACGTGCCTGCAAAGCTCGGATCTGAGCTTCCGACTGGGCCTGCACCCCGGCTCGCCACTGCTGCTGTATGTAGTAGTAACGCAGGGCCGCCGCCGCCACCAGGGCGGCAATCAGCACGTTCTTGCTGGCAAACTGTGACAAACCCGCAGTGCCACTGGTTAGGCCAAAACCGGCAAACCGGTCGGCGCTGACCGCTGCTACGGTGGCGCCGGCGACAATCGCCAGGATCGCTAGATAGGCCAGGGACAAGCCGGTAATCACGCTGGTTTGCTCCAGCCAGCCGCGCAGCTTGCACAAGGTAACGGCACACAGCAGCACCACCCACTGACCAAACAGGCTGGCAACGCCCAGCTGGCGCAGGGTCAGGTCAAAGCCAGCCGGCGCCAGCCACATCACCAGCACCACCAACTGTGCCAGTACCATCAGGCTGAACACCACCGCGGGCCGACAAAAATTGGGAAACCATCGGCTCGCCGCCGGCTCGGTTTCAGGGCTGGCACTGGCTCGGCTCAAGGGCGGTCCAGGCAGCCCTTAAGCCAAAGCCTCAGGTCAGTCACTTCCTGGGGGTGCAGACCGTGGCCCACCGGGTACTGATGCCAGCCAACGCCGTATCCCCACTGCCGAAGTCTGGCCCCTGACATCTCACCCAGGCCGTAGGCGACCACCGGGTCGGCGTTGCCGTGGCCCCAGAAAATCGGCGTGTTCTGATTGACCTCCAGGCGCTCCTGGGCCAGCTGCTCGTCCATGGGCAGATAGGTGGACAGCGCGATGAGCCCTGCCAGTGGGTGAGGGCAGGTCAGACCCAGCATCAGCGCCACCGCGCCGCCCTGGGAAAACCCGGCCAGGACGATTCTGTCACTGGCGATGCCACCGGCTATCTGTTGTTCGATCAGCTCCATGACCTGACTGGCAGAGGCTCTGATGCCGGCCTCGTCCACCCGGGATTTCAGGTCCATGCCGACGATGTCGTACCAGGCCCGCATTTGCATACCGCCGTTGATGGTCACCGGCTGCACCGGGGCGTGGGGGAACACATACCGCACCGCCGCTGCGCTATCCCACTGAAGCTGCGGCACTATGGGTTCAAAATCGTGGCCGTCGGCGCCCAGGCCGTGCAGCCAAATGACGGCGCTGCTGGGTGCAGGGCCGGTTTCTACGGTTACTGTGTCAAGTTTCATTCGGGTATTTTCCGGTATCACTAACGATGGCGTCCAGCGGTTATAATGACCTATCAACGGCTGGCTGCTGATTTCCATGATTTCAACAATACCTGGTGCGCATAAAATTCCAGCTCGGAGGATGTCGGCAATGGCGCTGGCCATGACGCTGGTAACGGCACTGCCCGGGCTCAGCGCCTGCGGCAATAAGGGCGAGCTTTTTCGCCCGACTGAGCAAGATCCGTCGGCCCAGGCTGATCAAGCCGCTGTGCCTGCTGCTGCGCCAGTCCCTGGCCATGGTGAGGGCCATGGCGAGGGCCAGGGCGAGGGCCAG
>CAYGPO010000093.1:6262-18688 GCA_964351665.1 uncultured Gammaproteobacteria bacterium
GGCGAGGGCCAGGGCGAGGGCCAGAGTGAGAGCCAAGGCGAGGGCCAGCGCTAACTAACCCCACCATGGCCGCTCTTTCCTTCACTAAAATGCACGGCCTGGGCAATGATTTTGTGCTGCTGGACGGGCGCAGTCAGGAGCTCGACCTGGGCCCGGCAAACCTCCAACATTTAGCTGATCGGCGCACTGGCATTGGCTGCGACCAGGTCCTGGTGATTGAAGCTGATGGGCCGTCGGGCTACTGGCGGTATCGGGTGTTTAACCCGGACGGTAGCGAAGTGGAGCAGTGCGGCAACGGCGTGCGCTGTGTTGCGCGCTGGCTGTTTGATCGAGGGGAAATCCAGCGTGAGGCGACGCTCATCGGTGGCGCCGGGCCAATGCAAACAACGGTTTTAGACAATGGTCAGGTGGCGGTGATGATGGGGCAGCCGGATTTCACACCGAGCAATATTCCCATGGCGTCCCAACAGTCCGGCCCTGAGCACCAGATTGAGGCCGCTCAGCAGACCTTCTCACTGACAGCGCTTTCCATGGGCAATCCCCACGCGGTGCTTGAAGTGGACTGCGTTGACTCCGCAGCGGTGGAAACCATCGGTCCAGCCTTGCAGTCCCATGCCACGTTTCCGCTGCAGGTTAACGTGGGCTTCGCCCAGGTAACGGGTGCTAGCAGCCTTCGTTTGCGGGTCTTTGAGCGGGGCGCCGGCGAAACCCAGGCCTGTGGCAGCGGCGCCTGCGCAGCGGCGGTGGCGATGATTTTGCGCGGTCGGGTCAGCAGCCCGGTGACGGTGGAACTGCCCGGCGGTTCGCTGCTGATCCAATGGCCCGACCCCCAGGCGCAGGTTATGATGACCGGCGATGCCGCCTACGCCTTTCGGGGCGAAATTCACCGATAAGGCCGTCTCCAGCCGGCCCAGCAAGAGACCTTTAGCACCATGACCATTGACGACTCCGCTGACGATACCCTCGTCCAACAACAGGTGGCCGACTATCTTGCGGCGCATCCAGATTTTCTGAAAGACCACCGGGCATTGCTGGAGGTGCTGGAAATTCCCCATATTTCCGGCGGCGCCTCGTTGATTGAAAAACAGGTCCAGTCCCTGCAGGACGAAGTCCGCAAGCTGCGCGGCCAGCTGAAACAGTTCCGCACCGTGGCCACCGAAAACCAGCAGATACTGGAGCGTATGCACCAGATTCAGCTGGAAATGGTGCAGTGTGAATCCCTGGACGAACTGCTGGATCGGGTGGGCCAGAGACTGGGTGAAGAATTTGGCTGTCGCCAGGTTTCACTGGCCCTGGTGGACGGTGACGGTTTACCAGAGCACGCCTTGCTGGTGTCGCCGACGGATGAACCCTCCCGGGCGGCGCTGGCAGAACTGACCGCGGTCACCGAGCCCCTGTGCGGACGGTTGAGCCGGCAGCGCCTGGAGCTGCTGTTTGCCGCCAATGCCAGCGACGTGCAGTCAGCGGTGTGCGCGCCCCTGGACCCCAATGTGGCAATGGGGGTGCTGGCACTGGGCAGTACCCGCGAAGACCAGTTCCACCCCGGCATGGGTACCCTCTTTCTGAGTCTGATGGCCCAGACTTTGGGGCACTGTCTTGCTCAGCAGATGCCCGAAGGGCTCAAGCAGCAGGCCTGATGTCCTTGCCGGCACCGCAAACCCGGGTGTCGTTGGAAGAACTGCTGGAGCAGTTTCTGATTCACCTGCGCGATGAGCGGCAGGTTTCAGCAAAAACCGTCATTGCCTACGACCGAGATCTAAAAAAAGTGCTGGGGTTTGCCGCTGAAAATGGTCTAGCTGACCCGACAGCACTCAGTCCCGCTCAGATCCGATCCTTTGCTTCGGGCCTGCGTCGCCAGGGCTTGTCCGGGCGCAGTATTGCGCGCAATCTTTCGGCGCTGCGGGGCTGGTTTGAATGGTTGATCCGGGAGCAGCAGGCGGACCGTAACCCGGCCCAGGGCCTGCGGGCCCCCAAATCGCCCAGGCGTCTGCCCAAAGCGCTGGACCCGGATGAAGTCGAACGACTGCTGAGTTTTCCCGGCGACGACTGGCTGGCGGTTCGGGATCGAGCCATGCTGGAGTTGTTTTATTCATCGGGCCTGCGGCTGGCGGAGCTTGCAACGCTGACCGTCAAAAGCTTCAGCGCTGGCGATGAGACAGTCAGAGTGCTAGGCAAAGGTCGCAAGCAGCGAGTGCTGCCGGTGGGTAGCAAGGCCCGCCAGGCGCTGGCTCACTGGCGCCGCTGTCGGCTGAGCCTAAAAATGGCCTCAGAGGCGCTGTTTGTCAGCCAGCGTGGCGGCGCCCTCAGTCATCGAGGGATTCAGGCCCGGGTTGCCCAACGGGCCAAACAGATGGGCCTGTGGCAGCGGGTACACCCTCACATGCTTCGACATTCCTTTGCCTCACACCTGCTGGAATCCAGCGGCCAGCTGCGGGCGATTCAGGAATTGCTGGGCCACAGTGACATCGCCACCACTCAGGTCTACACCCATTTGGACTTCCAGCATCTGGCCAAAGTGTATGACGCGGCTCATCCCAGAGCTCGCAGCAGCCCCGCGCAAAAGGGCAATAAGGCGGATGATGAAACCGACTGACGATTGAAGCGGCGGCTTGCGGCCCCATGTTTAGGGATCAACCAGGACCCGATCTAGCTATGAGAATGGACGGAACGACAATTTGTTCGGTGCGGCGCGGCAATCACGTTGTGATTGGCGGCGACGGCCAGGTGACCCTTGGCAACACCATCATGAAAGCCAATGCCCGTAAGGTGCGGCGGCTTTACAAAGATCAGGTGTTGGCGGGCTTTGCCGGCGCAACCGCTGACGCTTTTACGCTGTTTGAGCGCTTTGAAGGCAAGCTGGAGAAGCACTCGGGTCACATGGTCAGAGCGGCGGTGGAGATGGCCAAAGACTGGCGCACAGACCGCATGTTGCGACGGCTGGAGGCCCTGCTGGCGGTGGCGGACGCTACCACCTCGCTGATCATCAGCGGTACCGGCGATGTGATTGAACCCGAAGACGGCCTGATCGCCATTGGCTCCGGCGGTCCCTTCGCCCAGGCGGCCTGTCGAGCGCTGCTGGACGAGACCCAGCTGTCGCCCCTGCAGATTGTTGAAAAAGGGCTGCATATCGCGGCCGGGATCTGTATCTACACCAATACCAACCTCACCATCGAGGAGCTTCGGTCATGAGCGCCATGACGCCCAGAGAAATCGTTCAGGAACTGGACAAGCACATTATTGGCCAGGCGAACGCCAAGCGTGCGGTGGCCATAGCGCTGCGCAATCGCTGGCGCCGGATGCAGGTGGCTGAGGGTCTGCGAGAAGAGATCACGCCAAAAAATATTCTGATGATTGGTCCCACCGGCGTCGGAAAAACCGAAATAGCCCGACGCTTGGCGGCCCTGGCTGGCGCGCCGTTTGTCAAAATCGAAGCCACCAAATTCACCGAGGTGGGTTACGTGGGCAAAGACGTGGAGTCCATCATCCGAGAGCTGGCTGACGTCGCCTTTAATCTCACCCGGGAGCAGGCCATGAGCCGGGTGCGCAGTCGGGCCGAAGACGCCGCTGAAGATCGCATCCTGGATGCCCTGCTGCCCCAGCGCCAAACCGTGGGGTTTGCCAACGCGCCCAGCGAACCGGTGGGGGATAACGAAACCCGCCAAAAGCTACGCCGCAAGCTGCGCGACGGCGAACTGGACGAACGGGAGATTGAACTGGAAATAGCCGCCAGCGTCGGGGTGGAAATCATGGCTCCTCCGGGCATGGAGGAAATGACCAGCCAGCTCAGCGATATGTTCAAAAACATTGGCAACATGAAGACCCAGAGTCGCAAGCTAACCGTCAAGGCTGCGCGACCGGTGCTGATTGAGGAAGAAGCGGCCAAATTGATTAACGCTGAGGAAATCAAACAGCAGGCCCTGGAGTCGGCCCAGGAAAATGGCATCGTCTTTATCGATGAGTTGGACAAGGTCTGCAAGCGCTCGGAGTATGGCGACGGCGGCAGCATTTCCCGGGAGGGCGTGCAGCGTGATCTGCTGCCTCTGGTGGAGGGCTCTACGGTCAATACCAAATACGGCATGCTGCGCACCGACCATATCTTGTTCATCGCCTCCGGCGCCTTTCATCTGGCCCGACCGTCAGACCTGATCCCCGAATTACAAGGGCGACTGCCCATACGGGTGGAGCTGTCGGCACTGTCGGCGGAGGATTTTGAACGGATACTCACCGAGCCCAGTGCCTCCTTGACCCAGCAATACCAGGCCCTGCTGGAAACCGAGGGCGTGACGTTGCATTTTGAACAAAGCGGGGTCAAACGCATTGCGGAAGTTGCCTGGCAGGTCAATGAGCGAACCGAAAATATCGGTGCCCGGCGCCTGCACACGGTGATGGAGCGACTGCTGGACGCCATTTCCTTTGAGGCGCCAGACCGCAGCGGCGATACGCTTTCCGTAGATGCTGGCTACGTAGATGACCACCTGATCGAACTGGCTAAAGACGAAGATTTGAGCCGATATATATTGTAAGGTATTGCCCATGAGCGCTATTCCAAAAGACGTGGCCAGCCCACAGACCAGCCAGAAATTTGACTGGCGAGACCCTCTTGCCTTAACCAGCCAGCTGGATGAGGACGAAAATTCCATTGCTGAAGCAGCTCGCCAGTACTGCCAGGCGAAACTGCAAACCCGGGTTCTGAACGGCTTTCGCAATGAGGTTTTTGATCGCGAAATCATGACGGAAATGGGCGAGCTGGGCCTGCTGGGCGTGACCGTGGCGCCGCAGTACGGTGGCTCGGGTATGAGCCATGTGGCCTATGGCCTGATTGCCAGGGAAGTTGAGCGGGTGGACAGCGGTTATCGATCGGCCATGTCTGTGCAGTCGTCACTGGTGATGTACCCCATTGAGACCTTTGGCACCGAAGCCGTAAAGCAGCGCTGGCTGCCTGGCCTTGCCAGCGGCGAGAAGGTTGGCTGTTTTGGATTAACAGAACCCGATGGCGGGTCAGATCCCGGCGCCATGCGCACCCATGCGAAGAAAGTAGACGGCGGCTATCTGCTCAACGGCGCCAAGATGTGGATCACCAACTCCCCCATTGCCGACGTTGCGGTGGTATGGGCCAAGCTGGACGATAAAATTCGCGGCTTTGTGGTGGAGCGCGGCATGGACGGCTTCACCACGCCAAAAATTGAAGGCAAGTTCTCATTGCGGGCCTCGGTGACCGGTGAGATTGCCCTTAACGATGTGCTGGTGCCGGAGGAAAATCTTTTTCCTGAGGTTGTTGGCCTGCGCGGACCGTTTTCCTGCCTGAACAAGGCTCGCTATGGCATCGCCTGGGGCACCATGGGTGCGGCAGAGTTCTGCTGGCAGGCAGCTCGGGACTACGCTATGGACCGGATCGTGTTTGGTAAGCCTATCGCCGCCACCCAGCTGGTGCAGAAAAAGCTCGCCGACATGCAGACCGAAATTGCGCTGGGTTTGCAGGGCGCGCTGCAGCTTGGCCGGTTGATCGACAGCGGCGCCTTTGTGCCCGAGGCCATCTCTCTGATGAAGCGCAACAACTGCGGCAAGGCCCTGGCCATTGCCCGTGAAGCCCGTGATATTCACGGCGGTAACGGCATTACCGACGAATACCACGTGATTCGCCACATGGTAAATCTTGAAACCGTCAATACTTACGAAGGCACCCACGACGTCCACGCGCTGATCCTGGGCCGTTCACAAACCGGTATTCAGGCATTTTCCTGAAGGTCTTGGCTGCTTGAAAAAACTCAAAAACGAAGCAGAGTTATTCAAAGCGGCCCTGGCCGCGGGCGTTAGCTATGCCGAAGACAGAAAGGTGGTGGAGTTTGAAGACACAGACTCCATGGCCGACAAAGCCCTGTTTATTTATCGGCTTTTGGTTCACGACAAACTCCTGGCGCCCCTGCCGGAGAGCCAGGTTTCACAAAAATCCGTTCGCCACCGGCTGGCCCTGTGGCACGCAAGAAGTCTCCCCAAAGACGACCCGCTGCTTAAATAGCCCAAACTGACCCTGCCTGGGCGCCGGTCGTGGGACTGATCTGCGGGCTGAGGCATAATCTCCTGATGACCCTGGACCTTAGAACCGCAGCCCTGTTTCTGGATGTGGACGGCACGCTGCTGGAGCTACAGGAGCGACCCGAAGCGGTGGTTAGCAGTGCCCCATTGAGGCGTTTGCTGACAGGCTTGCAGGACCGTAGCCTGGGCGCCCTGGCCTTGGTCAGCGGCCGGCCGCTGGTGGAGCTGGACCGGATCTTTTCGCCGGATCGATTTGCCGCCGCTGGCGGTCACGGCGCCCAAATCAGGCTTCCCAACGGATCACTGGAAGATGCTGCTACCCCGCTTCCCGATGCGACAAGGCAACGGCTGGAACAGCGTTTAAAATCTTTGGACGGCGTTTTTATCGAAGCTAAATCCCACGGCCTGGCGCTGCACTATCGAGCCAGGCCCGAGGCGATGGCCCAGGTGCGGGCCGCGGCAGAAAGGGAGCGAAGTCGGCTGGGCCAGGAGTTTGACCTGCTGGCCGGCAAGATGGTGTTTGAACTATTGCCGAAAAATATCAATAAGGGCAGGGCGATAGCCCGACTGCTGGCAGATCCGTTGTTTGCCGGCAGGCGACCGATTTTTATAGGAGATGATGTGACGGACGAATTTGGGTTTTCCGAGGTCAATGCCCGGGACGGAATTTCGATCAGGGTGGGTTCGGTGACCGAACGCACTCTGGCACAACAGCATTTGGACGACGTCCCGGCGGTTCACCGCTGGCTGTCAGCGCTGCTGGAAGCTCAGCCATGAGCCACCTTAAGCTGGGCGTCATCGGCAACTGCCAGATCGCCGCACTGCTGGATGAAACCGCCAATGTGGTGTGGGCCTGCTTGCCCCAGTTGGATGGTGATCCGGTGTTTTGTAGCCTGCTGCGGTCCGATCAAAGCGCAGACCAGGCGGGCTATTTTCGGGTCGAACTGGAGGGCTTCATCCACAGCTCTCAATCCTATCTCACTAACACGGCGATCCTTAAGACTACCCTGCTCGACGGGGATGGCAACGGGGTAGAAATCACCGACTTTGCGCCCCGCTACGGATACATGGGCCGGACCTTCCGCCCCGTGATGCTGCTGCGCCGACTCAAGCCCATTGGCAATCCGCGAATTCGGCTGCGACTGCGTCCCGCCACCAGCTATGGAAGCTCGGCCTGCACCACCACCCACGGCAGCAATCACATTCGGTATGTGGGGGACAGCCAGGTCATTCGACTGACCACTGATCTTTCTCTGACCCACATTCTGGATCAGTCGTCTTTCATACTTCACCAGCCACAATACCTGGTGCTTGGGCCCGATGAGTCCATACCCGAATCCGCCAGCGACACCTTCCACAATCACTACCGCGGCACCAGAGAGTATTGGCAATCCTGGTCGCGTGGCCTGTCGGTACCCTTTGAATGGCAGCAGGCCGTGATCCGCGCCGCCATCAGCCTCAAGCTGTGCACCTTTGAAGACACCGGCGCGGTGATCGCCGCCATCACCACCTCGGTGCCAGAAGCTGCCAACAGTGGCCGCAACTGGGACTACCGGTTCTGCTGGTTAAGAGACAGTTATTTTGTGGTTCAGGCCCTCAACCGGCTGGGCGCCACCGGCACCATGGAGAGTTATCTACGCTATATCCTGAACGTGGTGGCTGAGGCCGGCGAGCAGGAGCTCAAACCCCTCTATGGCATCAGCGGCAGGTCGATTACCGATGAGCGTATCGTTGAGAGTCTGGACGGCTATCGTGGTATGGGCCCTGTGCGAATCGGCAATCAGGCCTATGAGCAGGTGCAGCACGATGTTTACGGCGCAGCGGTGCTGGCCGCCACTCAGTATTTTGTCGACAGCCGATTAATTCATCAGGGCGGTGAAGCTGAGTTTCAGCGGCTGGAGACTTTGGGCCACTGGGCCGAGAAAAAGTTTGACCAGCCCGATGCCGGGCTGTGGGAGTACCGCGGGCGCCAGCGGGTGCATACCTTTTCAGCCATCATGTGCTGGGCGGCTTGCGATCGATTGGCCAAAATCGCCAGCCACTTAACCCTAGACGAACGAGGGGCGTACTGGCGCGGCTGCGCCCAGCGCATTCATCAGGTGATTGTCGATAAGGCCTGGGACGAAGAGCAACAGGCCTTTACCGAGAGTTTTGGCAGGCCGGAAATGGATGCCAGCCTGCTAACCATGCACGACCTGGGGTTTTTAGCGCCGGATGATCCTCGCTTCATCAGTACGGTGGAGTGCATTGGCAGGGCCCTGAAGGAGGGCAAACACCTGTTCCGCTACCGGGCCGCCGACGATTTTGGTGAACCGGAGAACGCCTTCAATATTTGCACCTTCTGGTACATCGACGCGCTGGCGGTGATTGGCCGGCGAGGGGAGGCCAGGGCCTTATTTGAAAATATGCTGGCCTCGCGTAATCCTCTGGGCTTGCTATCTGAAGACATCAACCCCGAAACCAACGAATTGTGGGGCAACTTTCCCCAGACCTACAGCATGGCCGGAATTATCAACGCCGCGGTGCGGTTGAGCAAAAGCTGGGATGAGGCGCTTTAAAATGAACGCAGCGGGCCGTCTAATTGTCGTTTCCAACCGAGTGGCGAAGCCGAAAAAAGGCGGCGCCGCAGCCGGCGGCCTGGCAGTGGGTATCTTAGGAGCCCTGAAGGACAAAGGCGGCATGTGGTTTGGCTGGAGTGGCAAGCTCACGGACCTTGAGTCCCGGGGGCCGGAGATTGCTCGTATCGGTAACATCGATTACGCCACGGTGGATTTAAACGAGCGGGATTTTGAGCACTATTACAACGGGTTTTCCAACCGAGTGCTGTGGCCGGTGTGTCACTATTTGCTGTCGTTTATGCACTACGAGTCGGCGGATTTCGACGGTTACCGCAAGGTCAATGCGCTGATGGCGCGAAAGCTGGCTGCACTGATCCAGCCCGACGATATTATCTGGGTCCACGATTATCACCTGATACCCCTGGCAGCTGAGCTGCGGACGGCGGGTATTCACAATCCCATTGGGTTTTTTCTGCACGTGCCGTTTCCCAGCTACGAAGCGCTGCGGGCAGTTCCCAACTATGACTACCTGCTGCGTTCCCTGTGCGCTTACGACGTGGTGGGCTTTCACACCGATAGGGATCTGGCCTGTTTCAAAGAGGCGGTAAGCGGCTCGGAGGTGGGCGCGGTGCTGAAAGCCAATGGCGAGGTGGATATCGGCGGCGGCCGTCTTAAGGCGGATGTTTTTCCCATCGGCATTGATGTGGATGAACTGCAATTGTTGGCCGGCGAAGCCCAGTCCATGGGCAAGGTAAAACGGCTGGTGAAAAGCCTAAACGGCCGACAGCTGATGGTGGGGGTTGACCGGCTGGACTACAGCAAAGCGCTGACTCAGCGGCTGCTTTCCTATGAGCGGCTGCTGGAAAAGTACCCCAACACACAGGCTAATCTGGTGTACCTGCAGATCGCCCCGCCCACCCGCACCGGCGTGCGAGCCTACGATGAAATTCGCTCTGAGGTTGAGCAAACCTCCGGTCGTATCAATGGCCGTTTCGCCGAAGCCGACTGGGTACCCATTCGCTATCTGAATAAAGGCGTCGAGCGAAAACGCCTGATGGGCTATTTCCGCAACGCCGCTATTGGTCTGGTGACGCCCATTCGTGACGGCATGAATCTGGTGGCAAAAGAATATCTGGCGGCCCAGGATCCTGAAGATCCGGGAGTTTTGGTGCTGTCCACATTAGCGGGGGCGGCCAGAGAGCTGACCGAAGCGGTGTTGATAAATCCTTACGATCGCGATGCGGTAGCCGATGGCATCGCCACGGCGATGAATATGTCCATTGAAGAGCGCCAGGAGCGCCACCAGGCGATGTTGGTAACCCTGAGACGAAACGACATTGTGGCCTGGCGTTCGCGCTTTGTTGAAGCCCTGCTCAGCCGTCAATAGCGTCATGCAGATTTGTGATGATCAACTGGAGTTCGCTTCGGGTACACTCCTGGTAATAACCATTGCCAACCGTCCTATGTCCTTATAGAGGTAACCGCTAATGAAACTACGGATTTTCACCTGTCTGCTTACACTGCTTGCCTTGGCCGGTTGTATGTCTGACAGAGCCGTGGAGGCCGGTCCTGAACCCGTTCTTGTGTTCGGCGCCACTGGCCCCACCGGCATTATCGCGGTGCAGCAGCTGCGGGAAAAGGGTATCCCGGTCACCGCATTTGTCCGGCCGACTTCCAAGCGCGATGCATTGCAGCCCCTGGGCGTGACCTTCGTAGTGGGTGATGCCTTGTCCCTGGTGGACGTTGAACGGGCTATGTCTGAGAGCAACTTTGGGGCGGTGGTCAGCACCATTGGCGGTCGGCCGGGACAGCCCAGACCGGATTTTTATGGGGTCAAAAATATGGTCGACGCTGCCACCAAGTATGGCGTTAAGCGGATGGTGCTGGTCAGCTCTATTGGCGCCGGTGATGAGTCCCGGGCCAAGCCCCCTGCCGACGCCGGGTTTTTCAAGACCGTCCTGCACGAAAAAACCTTGGGTGAAGACTATTTGATCGCCAGCGGCATGGATTACACCATTCTGCGTCCCGGCGGCCTACGCACCGAGCCAGCCACGGGCAATTCCAAGCTTAGCGAGAGCCCCGCCATGGGGATGGTTCATCGGGCCGACGTGGGAGCTCAGATTGCCAAGGTGCTAGGCGACCCAGCCAGCTTCGGCAAGGTCTACTACCTGATTGATCCAAACCTGAAGCGCGGCGAGGAGCGCTGATCAACATCCGCTGTTTAGCGGGTTGCCAGTGCCGCCAACGCTGCCAGTGGCGAAGCTGACGGGTCATGCCTGCCACCGACGTGATTGTGCTTGGCGGCGGGGCCGCCGGCTTGATGTGCGCCATTGCCGCCGGCCAGCGGGGGCGTCAGGTGTTGGTGTTGGAAGGCTCCAACCGCATCGGCAAAAAAATTCTTATGTCCGGCGGTGGGCGCTGCAATTTCACCAATCTCAATACCCGCCCGGAACACTTTCTGTCGGCCAATCCGCATTTTTGCAAATCGGCCCTGAGTCGCTACAGCCCTGAGGATTTCGTCGACTTGGTGGAGGCCCATGGCATTGCTTACCACGAGAAAACCGCCGGTCAGCTGTTCTGTGACGAAAGCTCTAAACAGATCGTCGCCATGTTGGCAGCTGAGTGTTCAGCCGCTGGGGTGAAGATCCTGACCGACTGCGACATCACCTCGGTGGCGGCCCGCCCGGGCGGTTATCAGGTGTTCAGCAGCGCCGGCACACTTTTCGCCCGCTCCCTGGTGGTGGCCACCGGTGGACTGTCCATTCCGAGCATGGGCGCCAGCGATTTTGGATTCCGATTGGCAAAACAGCTAGGGCTAAAGGTGCTGCCCACCCGGGCAGGCCTGGTTCCCTTCACCTTTTCCGGTCCCATGAAGGAGATGCTTGAGCGCCTTTCCGGGGTCTCGGTGCCGACGGCATTAAGCACCGGTAAAACCACCTTTGCTGATGACATGCTGTTTACCCATCGCGGCTTAAGTGGGCCCGCGGCGCTGCAGCTGTCGAGCTATTGGTCAGAAGGTGAAGCGGTCAGCGCCGACCTGCTGCCGGATCAGTCCGTGGAAGCACTGCTGCTTTCAGCGAAAACCCAGCAACCTAAAATTCGATTACGGACCCTGCTAGCCCAGTTTCTGCCCAAAGCCCTGGTAGCCGAACTTGAAACTCGGCTGTGGCTGAAAAACGTTGAATCACCCCTGGCGGATTTCTCCGATCAGCAGCTGCGCGAGCTGGCGGCGACCTTATCGAGCTGGAGCTTAAAGCCCTCGGGAACCGAGGGTTATCGCACTGCGGAGGTAACCTTGGGTGGCGTTGACACCCATCAGCTTTCCTCCAGCACCATGGAGTGTCGCGAACATCCGGGATTGTATTTTATTGGTGAGGTGGTGGATGTTACCGGCCATCTAGGCGGGTTTAACTTTCAGTGGGCCTGGGCGTCGGCCCAGGCGGCGGGGCAGGTGGCCTGAGTGCGACGATACCGCTGACCTCTGGGCCCGGACATCGCGTTTTGGGAGGCAGGATTTTCTGAGTCACTAGCTTCAATTTTGCTTGATCAATAACAACATTCCTCCTAATCGTGCAATATTCTGATCGCATCGCCCTGTCTGGTTAGCACGCAGCCCGACTCACAAGTCATTCAAAGCCGTTGATAAAAACACGATCGGCGCCAAACTCAAACGCGCCGATGTCGATCGCGCCGCCAACAATACGTGTCATTCCTGCCGCGTCCCCTGATCCTATCGGGACTGGCGCAGGAAAAGAGCCCGCGTCTATGGCCACAGAATTGTTCGCCAGCTGGAAGTTTCCCGCGGCCGCATTCACAAACAGGCCATCCACGCCGA
>CAYGPO010000094.1:0-3259 GCA_964351665.1 uncultured Gammaproteobacteria bacterium
AGCCACCGTTGGAGGCAACCCGAACCTTCAAGCCTGGTCTAATTAGCCACGTTCCCGACGCGGAGGGCAAGATTAATCCGTATCCCAGTTACTCCAACGCGGCCTATGCAACGGTCTGCGAGGTGGATATTGAGACCGGACAAGTGACGCTGAAAAAGTTTGCTGTGGTTCACGACTGCGGCAAAGTGATCAACCCTATCTTAGTCGAAGGTCAGGCCTGTGGCGCGGTGGCTTTCGGCATCGGAGGAATGCTCGGTGAAGAGATTCGTCATGACGAAAACGGTCGCCAGCTGACCACCAGCTTCATGGACTACGTCATGCCTCGGGCCTGGGATATGCCCAAAGTGGCGGTGGGCCATCACGACAGCCCGAATCCGGAGACATTCATGGGGCTAAAGGGGGCCGGCGAAGCCGGAGTGGGAGGTTCGGCCGCCGCGGTGGTGAACGCGGTCAACGATGCCTTGGCGCCCCTGGGGGTTGAAATTACCAATCTGCCGGTATCGCCAGCCAATATCTGGGAGGCGGTAGACCAGGCGCGTAAAGCGGCACAAGAGCGCAAAAAGGACCAAGCGGCATGAGTTTGTCTCCGCAATATGCCAAGCCGCGCAGCGTTGAACAGGCGGTACAGGTTTTAGCCGGCCTTAGCACCGGTGCGATGATTATTGCCGGCGGCCAGGAACTACTGCCATCCATGAATTATGGGCATCTTGAGCTTGAAGTCATCGTCGACATCAACGGTCTTGACCAACTGCGCGGCGTAGCGCTTCAGGAGGGCCGGATTTCCATCGGTGCGCTGACCGTCCACCGGGATATCCAGCAAAACGAAAATATTTTGCAACACGCGCCGTTGCTGGCGTATGCGGCAGCCCAGGTGGGGGGCGGCTGGCAGGTGCACAACCGTGGCACCATTGGCGGTAACGTGGTTTCAATGCACCCGCTGTATGACATCATTCCGCCGCTGCTGGCGCTCGGTGCATCGGTGGAGTTAAGTGATATCGCCGGCACCCGGGAGGTTGCGCTGGCAGATTTGCTCAAGCAAACGCAACATGGACTAGGGGTTTCAGCGTTACTGACGCGAATATTGATTCCCGTCGGAAACCCTGCCGCGGGCTGGGCCTATAAAAAGCTGAAAACCACCCACGGTGCTTATGGTTCTGCCAACGCGGCGGGGGTCATCCAAATTGACGCTGACGGCAAGCTGGCGGCGGGGTCGCTGGTGGTGGGCGGGGTTTCAGATCGGCCGGTGATGCTCACCGATATCCTCGCAGACCTGAAAGGGACTGCTATCTCCCCGGGATTAGCTGAGGAAATAGGCCGGCGCGCCAGCGCGGCGGTGACTCAGCCGTTGTCTGATCATCAGGGCGGCGGGTCTTACCGAGTTGCGATGGCCGGGGTCATGGCAAAACGCGCCTTCAGCGCAGCAGCGCAACATTCAGGAGCAGCGTAGATGGAAGATATCCTCGAACATTCGGTTCTGCTGCAGTGTCGGGTCAACGGCAAGGCAGTAGAGGAAGAAATTAATCCGGCCACAACTCTGCTGGATTTCCTGCGAGATGATCTGGGGCTCACCGGCACCCACATGGGCTGCATGACCGGTCACTGCGGCGCCTGCACGGTGATGATCGATGGTCGGGTGGCAAAATCGTGTATTACCCTGGCGGCGACGGTGCAGCGGACCAAAATCACCACCCTGGAAGGCGTGGCACCCAACCCACAGAATCTCCATCCTGTGCAGCAGGCATTCTGGGATGAGGCGGGCTTCCAATGCGCCTACTGCGCCCCGGGCATGGTGCTGGCGGCGATGGAACTACTGGAAGCAAACCCTGATCCCAGCGAGCCAGAAATTCGTGACGCCATTGCCGGCAATCTGTGTCGTTGCACGGGTTATCAGAGCATTGTCAGAGCGGTCAAAACCGCGGCCAGCAATTTGCGCTCCCAAAATTGAACATCTTGAACCCTACAGGATCAACCCATGAGTAACGCCGCAGACCCATTAGCCAGCCTGGATATACGCCACCTAACCCTAAAGCCAGCCACTCGCGAAACCCTTGAGCCCTATGGCCAGGTGTTGGCCTATGATGAAAGCGTTGAGCCCATGCCCATCGATTTTTACGATGGTGCGGTCAAGGTTCGCCGGATGGTGGATTTTGTCTCCGACGATCAGACGGAGTTTCCCCTGGTCTCCATTAACCGGCGGCCCCTGGACGTTCGCTGGATGGAGCGTCACTTTAAACATACCCAGGGGTTTATTCCCCTTAACAACAAACCCTTTGTGGTTGTTATGGCGCCGGCCAACGATGACGAAACACCGGACCTGGATAAAGTGGAAGCTTTTCGCTTTGACGGCAGCAGCGCTTTTTTCATGAAGCTTGGCACATGGCATGAATTTCCCTTTGCCCTGGAGGACGATACCAACGTGATCGTGGTACTGCGCCGGGAGGCTACCGACGGCCTGGTGAGGGACAACACGGTGCAGGATGAAGCCCAGAGCCCTGACCTAGACAAGAAAGATCTACAGCAACGATTTAACATCATGTTTCGGGTAAACGACTAAGTGGCAGCTTTGGACGGTCCAACTCAGACCACGGTTTCCATCGTTTATTTCAGCGGCTTCAAGGGCGCTACCGAGGTGCTGGCCAAGGCGGTGGCCCGAGGCGCGCAAACCGTTGAAGGTTGCCAGGTTAAGATGATTCACACCGATGACGTTGATCAGCATTGGGGGTTTCTAAACGGCTCTGATGCCATAGTGTTTGGCACCCCCACCTACATCGGCAGCGTTGCGGCCAAGTTCAAGGAGTTTATTGAAAAGCTGGCGGGTCAGGTCTGGCTTGAACGCCTTTGGCTGAATAAAGTTGCAGGAGGTTTTACCGTGTCAGCCGGTCGCAGCGGTGACAAGCTAAGCTGCCTGCAGCAGCTGGTCATTTTTGCCTCTCAAATGGGCATGATGTGGGTGCCGGTGCGCATTACCGGTGGCAACTATTCCTCCCAGGGAAGCGAGTCAGATCTTAACCGAATGGCCGGTTATCTGGGTGTGATGGCCCAGGCCAACATCGATGAATCCACCGAGCTGGCGCCGCCACCTAGCGATATTGAGACTGCCGAAATGCATGGCGCCCACATCGCAACCATCGCCAGGCAATACGCACTGGGCCGGCGACAGTATCCGGCGGACTACGATACCCACCTCAACGCAGCGCCATCCACTTCGGCGCCCCGGCCAGCAGGCCTGAAAGAATTGATGAGTGGCTAGTAACGGCAA
>CAYGPO010000094.1:3359-18471 GCA_964351665.1 uncultured Gammaproteobacteria bacterium
TTCGGCGCCCCGGCCAGCAGGCCTGAAAGAATTGATGAGTGGCTAGTAACGGCAATCGGCGCTAGTCGCTGTGGTCGGCCTGCGCCGCTGGCGGTTGTGTTAGATCCGCCGTCCCGTTATCTGAGCTGCGAACCATCACGGTTTTTGCTTCATCATCAAACAGCAGTCTCAGAACCTCCGGCCGCGCGTAGTGGCCAGCGCCATCAACGAACACCTTAGCCACCCGAATTTCATCCAAATCGATATCGGCAACCAGCAGCTTCTCTGTGAGGCCCGTGTGGGGCCCAGCCATGATCGGCGTCATCGGGTGGATGACTGCACTCCATCCGCCACCAGGGGTGACAAAAGATTGCGGGCCCAGGGCGCTTTCCATGCGGGTGATCATTGCTTCAGTGAGCGGGCTGCTTGCGCAAATCACAAAACATTGGGCCATGATGGCGTGGCTACGCATCATCGCCTCAATCTGATCATCGGCGGTCGCCTCAAAGCCAGCCAGAGTGGACAACGACGGCCAGGAACCTGCGTGAATTTCTTCACCCTGGGCCACCAATGCCTGGCGTGCCAGGTGCATGGTGTGTTCCCAGCAAACCAGCCCGCCCACTTTGCCCACATCCATATCCAGCACAAATAAGGTGGATCCATCGCCCTGACCCCACACCGTGCGCTCAGCGAAGGTGGGTTGAAGTTTACGGTGCACGCCGGAAATTGTGCCGTCTTTTTCGATAAAAACCTGGGAGTTATAACAGCTATACCCCTCAGCCTCCCGTTCACTCACCCCAAGCACCACGGCCACCCCAGCCTCAGCGGCTGCGGCCCTTACCATCGCCACTTCAGGCCCGGAAATAACCACTGAAGCCGACTGATACTCGGCAGTTATCCCAATTTGAACCAACGGCGGGTAACAGTTGATCCAGTACGGAAAGCCTGGGATAAACACCTCGGGAAAAACGAGCAGGTCGATATTGTCTGTGCCAGCGGTAGCAATCCACTCGCAGGCTTTTATGGCGCTGGCGGTTGCATCCAGCAGGACCGGCGACACATGGGCCGCCGCCACTCGCTTAACGTTACTCATAGTTTCCGTCCCCTGTATCAGTTGTCGTCTGTGGCGCGATCCAACGCCAGTATGCAAGACGTGACGGTGCGGTGCCAGTTGGCAGTCGACCGTGGCTTTAGGTATTTAGTGGGCCTGAAGTGAGGGTTGTCGGGTATTGCCGCAGCTCTCGCTTGAGGATCTTGCCTGAGGGATTGCGGGGTAGCTCGTCGATAAAACTGATCCCTCTGGGTACCTTGTAGCCGGACAACGATAATCTGCATTGGTCCTGTATCTGCTTTGGATCCAAGGAACCGCCGGCCATAGGAACAACAAACGCGTGCAGGCGCTCGCCCCATTCTTCATCGGCGATACCCACCACCGCCACCTCGGCGACCCCGGTAAGGTGAGAAATCACTTTTTCGATTTCTGCCGGGTAGATATTGATGCCGCCGGACACAACCATATCTTTGGCCCGGCCAACAATGCTGATATAGCCATCACTGTTGCGCACCGCCAAGTCCTGCACCGTCACCCATCCATCGCGCAACGCCTCAGCGGTGGCCTCGGGGCGATCCAAATAGCCTATGAAGGTATAGGGGCCGCGAGCAAACAGCTCACCGACTTCATCATCGTCACACAGGCTGCCGTCAGCCCGGCGAATCTCAACCTGCATATTGATAAACGCTGTGCCAACACTCTCAGGCAGTTCCAGCAGCCGATCAGGACGCATATTGGTGACAATACCAGCTTCGGTTGAGCCGTAAGTCTCGTGCAGCAGACCAGCACCGAAGCGGTCGACTGTCAGCTGTTTGAAGCGAGGGGCCAGTGCCGCAGCATTGGAGATAATGCACTTCAGGCGGTGGCGCTGTGGTAGTCCCTGAAAGCGCTCCTGTGCCAGGTCATGAATCCGTTTGAAGTGGGTGGGTACTAAGAACACGCCATGGATATCGCCCTGTTCGATGCGCTGAACAATGCCTTCTCCGTCGCTCAGGTCTTCCAGAACGCAGGTTCCGCCGTGATTAACCGACGCCAGGGTGAAGGCAAAGCCGCCACCGTGGAACAGCGGGGCGATGGACAGGAACCGGTCCCCGGGGCTAAAGCACTGATATTCAACGGCTGCCGCCAGACTCACCAGCGCCCTGCTGCGGTGGGGTAACAGCACGCCCTTTGGCTTACCTGTAGTGCCAGAGGTGTAGCTGATGCAGAAGGCGCTGTACTCGTCCACAGCTGGCAATGGTAAGTCGGAAGATTCGGCCAGCATCGACTCGTAGTCAGGCCCCAGGGAGAGCACAGGTGCGCTGCGCCGGGCAACCACATCCAGCAATGCTGGCATTGCTTCATCAACTATCACCAAAGCCGGCGCGCAGTCGTCAAGGATAGCTGTCAGTTCCCTGGCATTGAGATAGGGGTTTAAGGTTGCCACGGACAGTCCGGCCTCCCCAAGGCCCGCTACAACCTCTAAATATTCGATGCGATTTGTGGCCAGCAAAGCCACCACGGCGCCGGGTTTCAGCGAGTACCTTGACAACGCCCCGTTGGCCAACCGACGAATTCGCTCAGCCAGCTGCCGGTAGCTCAGTTGGCGATCCCCTGCCTCAATGGCGATCACTTCGGGATACCGTTCGGCGGAATTAAAGATGCCTCGACTTACCGATAGAGGCGCACTGGCGTCTGTATTTTTCATGATTTAGCCGTTAGATGAGGCGTGTAAGCGTTCTGCCAGGGGCGGAAAAACCTCCAGAGCATTTTCGCGCAAGATACGTTGCAGCGCCTGTGGTCGAAGATCAAACTCAGCGACTTCCTTCATGCCTCGCCTTGGGTCTATCACGGGCCAATCGGTGCCGAACAGCACCTTGTGACTACCATAGCTGTTCATGTAGTGAACCAGGGACGGGGGCAGGTGTTTGGGGGCATAGGCGTCAATGCCAATGAACACGTTTTCGTGTTTCCAGGCCATGGCAATCATCTCATCGGCCCAGGGTGTGCCTACGTGGATGCCAATCAAGCGCAGCTCAGGAAAATCAATGGCAATCTGGTCCAGCAAGATGGGCCGAGCTACCGACGGCAGGCGAATATCTTTCTGGTAAATCAGGTTCTGTCCCACCTGCATCATGATGGGTATGTCCAATTCGCAGCACTTGGCGTAAATCGGGTACCACTGAGCCGCATCCGGCGCTAATCGAAACCAGTGGGGATAAGCGTGGGCACCCACAAATCCCAGCTCCTTAACAGCAAACTCAAGATCGCGAAGCTGCTCCATGCCTAGAAAAGGGTCTACACCTGCAAGTCCCGAATAACGCGTTGGCATCGCCTGACAATAATCGGCGACCTGTTGGTAGGGAATCTCGATGTTGTACTTCATATCGCGTCCGCCGGCCCGCACAGCGATAAGCAGCGAGTGGTCAACCCCTGCTTCATCCATGATATCGGCGTAGCGCTGAAGACTGACGCCGCCATGCATATCTTCAGGCATGCGGATCTGAGCCATGAAATTGGCATCAAAGCCGTTTTGTTTCTTTTCAATCTCAACCGCGGTAAATGGGTTGACAACGATGTCGATGGCGCCGGCCATAGCTAACTCTCCCGCGAAGGTGGCTGTATCTTCTACCAGGACAATAACGTGAATGAGGCCAATGTAGAACCGCAAATCCGGGCGGCGCGGATCAAACGTATTGAACCTGCGCCAGATCCTGGGCGCAGCGGCCCTTTACCGGCAGCGCCGTACCGGCAAACAGTTGATCAACCTCGGACTGTTCGCTGAGCTGCACCGCCTCTCGAACCCGGTTTTGGGTCAGATGGGGAGCAAAGCCTTCGATAAACTCGTACATGAACTTGGTCAGCACGGTGTCTCGTCGGAAGCCAATCCAGGTGGTTGAGCGGGGAAATAAACCGGGAATTTCCAGTGCCTTCAGGCCGCTTTCTTCGCAGTCCTGGGCCATGGAGGCGATGATGCCCACACCCATGCCCATCTTGACATAGGTCTTGATCACGTCTGCGTCCCGGGCCGTGAACACCACCTCCGGCACCAGCCCTCGGTCAGTGAAGGCTTTTTTCAACGACGATTCGCCGCTAAAGCCAAAAACATAGGTGACCAGCGGAAACTCCGACAAGCGCTCCAGGGTCAGGGGCTGCTCGTCGCTAGCCAGTTCGTGATCCGCCGGCACAATGATGGAGCGGTCCCAGCGGTAGCAGGGCAGCATCACCAGGGACGGAAACAGTGAATGAGCCCCGGTAGCGATGGCGAAGTCCACCTGCTTTTCCGTCACCATGTCGGCAATCTGTTCGCTGGTGCCCTGGTGCAGGTTCAATGACACATTGGGGTATTGGCCGCGAAACTCGCCGATCACCTCCGGCAGCACGTAGCGGGCCTGGGTGTGGGTTGTTCCAATTTGCAGGGTGCCGCGTTTTTGATGATAGATCTCATTAGACAGGGACCGAATCTGCTGCACTTCCTGCAGCACCCGGCGGGCCCGTTCCACCACCTGGGTGCCCTCAGCAGTCAGGGAACCCAGGGCCTTACCCTTGCGCGCGAACAGGGTAAAGCCCAGCTCGTCTTCCAGCAGTCGGATCTGTTTGCTGACCCCGGGCTGGGAGGTATACAGGCGTTCGGCTGCCGCGGTGATATTGAGCCCGTTGTCCACAATGGCCAGCAGGTATTCCAGTTGTCGAAGCTTCATGGCATCAGTAGACGGCGGGGGTGCTCAGGACGCAAGTTGCAGGTGTCCAATATAACCAAATGATCTATCGCGCGCAGGAAAAGGGTATTTCCCAACCCTGCCTGGACCTGCCTATGGTGTGGCCTCAAACCTCAGCTCGAACATGCCCATGGATTACCTGCCGATCTTTGCTGATCTCAAACAGCGCCCCTGCCTGGTGGTTGGGGGGGGAGATATTGCCGCCCGTAAGGTTCGCCTGCTGCGTCGTGCCTGCGATCGGGTGGCGGTGCTGGCTCCGGCAATCAACGAAGAGCTGCAGCAGCAGGTGGACCAAGGCTCGATCCGCTGGATAGCCGAGCCTTTTACCGCCGGCCGCCTGGATTCGGTGGCATTGGTGATAGCGGCCACCAACGACCTGCAGGTCAACGCGGAGGTCGCCAAGGAGGGTAACAAACGGGGGCTGCTGGTCAACGTGGTGGATCAGCCTGAACTTTGCAATTATGTGTCGCCGGCGATTGTCGATCGCTCGCCCCTGGTGGTGGCGATCAGCTCCGGCGGCGCCATGCCGGTGCTGGCCCGGCGGGTCCGGGCCTGGTTGGAGAACTTGCTGCCGACCCGGATTGGCGAACTGGCCGCAGCGGCGCGCAAGGCCAGAAAACGCATTGCTCAGCGCTTGCCGGAATTGCTGCCCCGGCGCCATCTTTGGGAGCGTATTGTGGACCGCGGACTGCTGGCCCCAGAAGATCCAGCGGCGGTGATCGAAACCCTGCTGGCGGAAAGCGATAAGAACAACGGCCATATTTATCTGGTGGGAGCGGGCCCCGGCGACCCGGATCTGTTAACCCTTAAGGCCGCGCAGATCCTGCAGCAGGCTGACGTGGTGATTTATGACCGGCTGGTGGGCCCGGGTATTTTGGAGCGCGCACGCCGGGACGCTGAGTTTATTGACGTCGGTAAGCAGGCCGGGCATCACCGTTTCAGTCAGGCTCAAATTAACCAGCTTTTGGTCAGTCACGCTCTGGAGGGTAAGGTGGTCTGTCGCCTGAAGGGCGGTGATCCAACCCTGTTTGCCAGGGCCGGTGAGGAGCTGGAGTGCGCCCGGGCTGCCGGGGTGCCCATCGACATGGTGCCCGGGGTGACCGCCGCCGCCGGCTGCGCCGCGGCGGCCGGTATGCCCCTGACCCATCGTCATATGGCTCATTCCGTGGTCCTGGCCACCGCCCACTGTCAGAAGCAGCTGGAATGTCTGGACACCCATGGTATGGCAAAAGAGGGTCAAACCCTGGTGTTTTACATGCCGATTCGCCAGCTGGCGAAGCTCGCAGGTCGGTTGACCGCCGAGGGCATGGCCGGCGATACACCCTGCGCCCTGATCGAAAACGGCAGCCGCCCTGACCAGCGGGTGATCACCAGCTCTCTAAGGGGACTGGACAGCGCCGCTGCGGCTGCCAAAATTCAGTCGCCGGCATTGCTGATCGTCGGTAAGGTGGTGACCCTAATGCCGCCGGCAAAGATTACAGAGAGCTTTATCAGTGACCAGGCGTCTTTATCAGACCAACGCAGCGCAGCCTGAAGCTGCGCCATACCGTCGCGCTGAACAATGCGCCAGTCGCCATAAGAAAACCAAGAGGTTAGCCCGATGATTTACAACAACATTCTGGACACCATAGGCAACACGCCGGTGGTTAAACTGCAGCGAACCGGGCCCGAAAATATTGATATTTTCGTCAAGGTCGAGGCCTTCAACCCGCTGGGCTCGGTGAAAGACCGACTGGCCCTTGCCATTATTCTTGATGCTGAGAAAAGCGGAGCGCTTAAGCCCGGCCAAACCGTGGTGGAAGCGACCTCCGGCAACACTGGTATTGCGCTGGCCATGGTCTGCGCTGCCAGGGGCTATCCCTTTGTTGCCACCATGGCCGAGTCGTTCTCTATTGAGCGGCGCAAGATTATGAAGGCCATGGGCGCCAAGGTCATTCTCACGCCAGCCGCCGAGCGCGGTTCTGGCATGGTCAAACGGGCCAAAGAGCTGTCTGAGCAACACGGTTGGTTCTGGGCCAGCCAGTTCGAAAATCCCGCCAACCCGGCCTTTCATCGCAATACCACCGGGCCGGAAATTCTGAGCGACTTTGCCGCCCGTCGACTGGACTACTGGGTTACTGGCTGGGGCACAGGCGGCACCATGACCGGTGCCGGAGAGATGATCAAACTGGCCCGACCCGGGGTCAAAATTGTCGCCACTGAGCCTGCTGGGGCGGGCCTGTTGGCCGGCGCCGAATGGGCGCCCCATAAGATTCAGGGCTGGACGCCGGATTTCATTCCCGGTGTACTGAATCGGGAAATCTTCGATGAGCTGGTGCCGGTGACCGACGAAGAGTCCATTGCCGCCTCCCGACATTTGTCCACCAAAGAAGGCATTTTTGTCGGTATTTCCGCCGGCGGTACGTTGGCCGCGGCGCTAAAGGTGGCAGACCAGGCTGACCCTGGCAGCGTGATTTTAGTCATGCTGCCCGATACCGGCGAACGTTATATGAGTACTCCGCTGTTCGACGGCATTACCGAAGAGTCTGACGACGACTGGTTGGCCCAGCAGTAGGTCCCTTAAGCACAACATTTTTTCAAAAACGCTCTATGATGATGTCTGGCTGAGCCTGATGTATTGCTATGCCCGACACACTCACCAATACCACTCAACTGCTGCTCAAGTATCGAGACGGTGACGACACTGCCCGTGACCGCCTGGTTGCGCGCTATCTTCCCTTAATGCGCCAATGGGCCCATGGCCGGCTGCCTGGATACGTGCGAGACCTGTCGGAAACCGACGATCTTGTGCAGGTTACCTTCATGCGCGCGTTAAACAGACTAGACAGATTCAAAGCGGAAAAGCCCGGCGCATTTCTGGCATACCTGCGAACCATACTGGTGAACGTGTTGCGGGACGAAATCCGCCGCTCTAAGCGCAGCCCCCAGCAGCTGCCCATCAGTGAGGAGCGGTTGGCCAGTGAGTCGTCGGTAGTGGACAACATGGTAGGGGAAGAAATCATGCAGGCCTATGAGAAAGCGCTTCAGCCGATGGCCGAGGAAAAACGCATGGCGGTGATCATGAGGTTGGAATTTGGCATGTCCTACGAAGAAATTGCCCGGGAGCTGGAGCGCCCCTCAGCCAACGCCACCCGCATGATGATCGTACGGGCCCTGGCTGAGCTGGCACAAGCCATGCCCAACCTTACGCCGGCGCAACCCAGTTAAGGTCTGCTGGTGTCAGGCCCCAAGCTAACGCCGGAACAGGAAAAGCTGGCTGCCAGGATTGCTGACGAGGCAAAGTCCGGAGGAAAGGGCACGGTCAGTGCTGATAGCGGTGTTGAGCGGGATTTTCCACCATCGCCCGACGATCACCTGGCCGCCAATCTGGCTCATTTGGCCCGTATCGCGGGCGCCCACCGCGCTGCCCAGACCTTGCCAGAAGACCCGGCCCCGGGCTTGTTTGAGTGGCGTCACCTGAAAGTTGAGCGGGAGCTGGACCATGGCGGTTTCGGCACTGTTTACCAGGCCTGGGATCCGGTGCTGAAACGTCGCGTTGCGCTGAAGTTAATGCAGGACGATCGTGCCAGCGAACAGCGGGAACGACGGATGATGGCTGAGGCCCAGCAAATGGCCCGGGTCCGTCACCCCAACGTGCTGGCAGTTCACGGCGCTGGCAGTGCGGATGGGCGCACGGGCATTTGGTCGGATTTGCTTGATGGCAGCAATCTTGAACAGACCCTCAAGAACCGGCAACCGCTGCCGGTGGCCCAGGTGACCGATATGGCTATGGCGCTAACCGATGCCCTGGCCCAGGTTCACGCAAGCGGCATCGTGCATGGGGATATCAAGCCTGCCAATATTATGATCCAGCCCGACGACACCCCGGTACTGATGGATTTTGGGTCCTCGTCGGGTACCAGTTTTGGGCCATCGGGCTATGGCTCGCCGCTAGTGATGGCGCCGGAGCAGTTTGTCGGTCAAGCGGCCACCAGTGCCAGCGATATTTACGGTCTGGGCGCCACGCTGTATTTCGCGTTGAAAGCATCCTACCCAGTGGTCGCTGACAGTTTTGAAGCGTTGGAGAAAAAGCATCAGGGCGGGGCCCTGGTGGATTACTCCGGCCTTACAGCTCGATGGCGGCACCTGCTGCGCAGCATGTTGCATCCCGATCCGAAGATGCGGCCCACAGCAGCAAAGGTGAAATTAGCCCTAACCGCCATCGCCCAGGCGCGGCCGCGGTTTTTTCGCCGACTGGCGGTGGGCGTAGTGGTGGGGTCACTGGCCGCCGGTGTGCTGGCGGGGGCGCTGGCTTATCGATCAGCAGAACAAAATCGCCAACGTACCGAGCGTATAAAGCTGCTGGTGGTCGACTCACTCAAAGCCTCACTGCCCACTCGCCAGTCCGGTGGACCATCACTGGAATCGGTGTACCAACAGATTAGGGCGCTGGCAGATGAGCGTTTGAAAGACTACCCCGAGGGCCTGGCTGAGATGAAGCTGGTGGCGGCCACCGGTTTTCGCCAGCTGGGGTTGATCGAACAGGCACTGGTGGTGGGCACCGAGAGTCACGAGCTGATGCTGACGTTGCCGGACATTTCACCAGTCACCCTCAGCAGCAGCTGGCTGTCCCAATCCGGCCTGTTGAAGGACACCGGCGAACTCGACGGGGCCATAGCGGCGGCCAATGAGGCGGCTAGGGTGCTGGAGGGCGCCCCAAGCAATGAACAAACGCTGGAAAATCGCCTGATTGTCTACAACCGACTGGCCACCATCCATTCCCAGAGAGGCAACTGGCACGAGAGCGAAGCGGCCCATCAAAAATCCCTGGAACTGCGCCGCAGTGTCTACGATGAGGATGACGTGCGACTGGCCGTTGAGTATCACAACGTGGCCACAGCTCAGGCATCCATTGGCGATTATTTGGGCGCTATCGAAAATGAGAAAGCCGCTGCGCAGGTGCTGGAACGGGCGGGGCACGGTGAGTCGGTGCGCATGGGCTTCGTGCTCCAGGGGCTGGCCCACACCCTGCTGCAGGCAAAGCAGTATGAGGAATCGCTACCGGTCTTTGATGCAGCAAGGCGGCGGCTTCTTGTCAGTCTGCCGGAACACCATGAGCGGCTGCAGCAGCTCAAGTTGGCCCGCTGGGTGGCGGATTATCATGTCGGAAATACCGACGGTGTCGTCGATGGGTTGATGGCGATGGCCAGCGCCCCTGATACCCCGCGCGTGATCCAGCTGCGGGCCAACCGGTGGCTGGGGGATCTGGCAATACTGGAGGGACGGTGGCAGGCGGCGGTGGATGCCTTTGAGGTTGTGGGCGCCGATGACAATCTCAGAATGAAACGGGAAAAACCCTATTTTGAAGCCGCCGTTGCCTACAGCCGCTATCAGATGGACCCCTCAAGCCCGCCTCCGCTGGCGGCAGTGCAGCAGTCTTTGTCACAGCTTCGCAACGCCCGGCTGGACAAGCTTAACTACTTCCAGGTGCTGTTGGAGTGGGAGCAGAGCCTGCTTCAGCTGGATTAAGCAGTGGCTTGATCTGACCCTGAGGGATCAGGAATCTTCCAACCACCAGGCCATCGGTTCGCTGTGGGAATTGAGACCTGACTCGGGCTGCACCATTTATTCAAAGCCGTTGGAAAAAATCAGTTGATCGGCGGTTTGGGTGACGGTGAAAGGCACGGTGACCGAGGCCAGTACTGCTCCCTCTGCGTTGGTCTCAGCAAAGGCCTCCACCACTAAGGTATAGCTACCCACTGCCAGGTTCTCAGGGGCGTAGTCGCCACCCATATCTCCAAACAGACTGTAGGGGGCAAAGTTTTCTACCCGGGTTGTGGCAATCGGCCCGGAGAGGGTGAATCCAATGCTGGCGGTTCCGCCGGGCACGGCGTCGGTGCGAACCGAGAACTCAGAAAATCCCAGGCTTCCCAGAACCAGGGCCTGATTGGGGTTCAATACACCAGCGTCGGTGTCATTGGTGGCGTTGATCAGCACCAGCGTGATGGGGCTCTGACCGACGGCCACCGACACCGTGGTGGTGGCAGAATTGAGCAAGCCGTCACTGGCCTGATAAGTAAAGGTATCGGTGCCGGTAAAACCGCTGTTGGGTGCGTAGGTGAAGGCCCCGTTGGGGTTTACCGTGGCCTGTCCGTTGCTGGCCTGGTCCACCAGGGTGGCGGTAAGCGGGTCGCCATCCAGATCGTTGTCGTTAGCCAGCAGGCCGGGAGCCGTTACGCTCAGGGTCTGGTCCAGCTCGGTGGCGTAGCTGTCAGCGGTGGCCAGGGGCGCACGGTTTTCCAGGGTGCCAGAGGGCGCAATGTGTAGCGCCACCTCGGCGCCGAACTGATCGGGTACCGTAAACGGCGCTGCGCTGGCGTCCCGCACTTCCGTCACCGACAGGCCGCTGGCGGGATCAAACCAGCTTAGGGTGTATTGACCACTGGCAAGGCCGGTTACGCCCATGGTGGCCGGCGAATCCAGGTCGTAGAGCACGTAGTTTTGGGTTGTTGTGTTGGCCAATGCCCAGAGGGTATCGCCGCTGGCCAGGTTGTCTCTTGGGGTGAGGGTGTTGAAGGCCGCCCCTTCCATGAATTCTCGCAGCCGGCGCAGATCAGCCAGCATATCCGGGGTTGGGTCGTGGGGGTCGTTGGCTGCGGTTGGGTCGCCGGCCGAATCACGGCTGCAAAGTCGTCCGGCGTGGGCGCACTCGTAGGCGTTGTAAAGCAGCACGTAGCCGCCGCCCATGGCGCTGCCCCAGTTGGAGCGCCGAATGTTGCTTCGGTCACCGTCATGGAGCAGGTTAAGGTGCCAGGGATGACACTCCGACATCACATACACCCAGCTGCCCTGTTCAGCTTCGCCGTGCACCCCCGCCGGGCTGCGGGTGGCCTGGCTGCCGCAGATCTGCTGGGCGAATACATTGACATTAGGGTCGGTGCCAAACTGCATGGACTGACCGTTATTGTGATGCACGCCGATGGGGTGAACCGGATCGTGGCGGCGAATCTCCGCGGCCATGGCCGACATCAGATCGTTATCCTCGCCGGTGCTGCAACGGCCCATCAGGTATTCCTCGCCGGATAGCCAAACCAGGTTATCCAGCCCCCGGAAGGTGGTCACCAGGGCTTCGATGTAATCCACCGCGTCCTGGCTCAGCGGCACGCTGCAGCCCCAGGGCCGGGCGGTATCGTCAATCACGTGAAACCAGGTCACGATGCCGGCTTGATCAAGCTGGGTCAAAAAGCCCAGCCAGTTGTCAAAAACCCCGGCGGCGATGCCGCTGGTGGTGTCGTTATTGACGTTGAAAGGATCTTCATAGTCGAAGCCATCACCTTCAAAGGAGCGAATTGAGTGCATGTACAGCGCATTGGCGCCGCTGGCAATCAGCGCGTCAACAATCTCCTGCTTGCGTGCATCGGATTCGTACAAAAAGCCTTCGGGCCCGCCGACCCCGGCCATGAAGACGGGTCGGCCAGAATCCTGGCGCACAAACCACTGGCCGCTGGCGTCAACGGTGAGCGGACCTTCGCCGCCAAGGGCGTATTCAATGCCGCCGAGCAGGTGAGCGAGAAACAGGGGTTCGGAGTAAGAATCGTTGGTGTGGCCCATGGCCGTGTAAAACGAGCGGCCGCCGTCAAATTCGTGGTACCAGGCGATGGGGTGATCAGCGCCCATGCCGCCGCCGTTGTAGGTGCTCTCATCGATGGTCAGCAAAACGTTCACGCTGCCCCTGGGGTTGGTTTGGAAGTCGTACCATTCGTCAAACCGCTGGAAGCTTGCCGGCAGCTCGCGACTGGCGGGATGGTCTGAGTTTTCAACGCTTAAGGTGGCGGTTTGTTGGGCCGGGTGGCGGTCAAAATAGGCCCCTACCAGTTCTCCGTACCAGGGCCAGCTGTACTCGGTGTCACTGGCGGAATGGATACCCACATAGCCGCCGCCGGCACGAATATAGGCTTCAAAGGCTGCCTGCTGGTTGGCGTTTAGCACGTCGCCGCTGGTCAACAAAAAGGCTACGGCAGCGTAGTCAGTCAGATTGCTGGAGTTAAATTCCGCCGGGTCTTCGGTGAAATCCACCGCAAACCCGTTGTCCTGGGCCAGCTGACCCAGAGCGGTCTGAGCGGCGCTGATGGAACCATGTCTAAAGCCCTGGGTAGCGCTGAATGCCAGCAGTCGTGGCGCTGAAGGATCGCCCGCAAAGGCCGGCGACAGGCTGGTGGCTATCAGGACGATGGCAACAGCTAAGCGGGCGGTCATTATTGGCTTCATGAATTGGCAACATCAGAGCAGGGAATAAAATCATGGTACGAACCCTTGTCGGTGATAAACGTGACGCGCATCATGGCGTTTTACAAAAACCTGGGATAACCCTTTTGTGAACGGACCGGATCCAGCGCTGATCGAACTGCACAATATCGAGTGCTGGCGGGGACAAAAACAGGTCTTTGACGGCCTGTCACTGAGCATTCCCCAAGGCCAGAATCTGGCTATCCTGGGCCCTAACGGCGCCGGTAAATCCACCCTGCTAAAGCTGCTGGCGCGGGAGATTTACCCAGCGCCCAGAGCTGATTCCTGGCTGAAAATCCTTGGCCAGACCCGGTTGGAAACCCGTGCCTATCAGGCGACCCTGGGATTGGTCTCCCATGACCTGCAAAACCTTTTCCCGCCTGACTCCAGCGCCAAACAGGCGGTGCTGTCTGGATTTTCTGTCAGTCTGGGTGTGTCGGGAGTCAGCTACGACTACAGCCCTTCGCAACAACTTCGGGCCGGCCAGTTGCTGGACCGCTTCGAGCTGCCGGGGAAGCAGTATTACAGCGCCCTGTCCACCGGCCAGCAGCGTCGCTGCCTGCTGGCCAGGGCGCTGGCACCGGGGCCTCGGCATTTAGTGCTCGATGAGCCTCTGGCCGGATTGGACCCCGGCGCGGCCTTTGCGCTGCTTGATGAGCTGCACGACTTGCTGGAGTCCGGGGTCAGCCTGGTGCTGGCGACCCACCACGTAAACGAAATACTGCCCCAGGTTGAGCGAGTGGTTTTTTTGAAAGGCGGCGCGGTGGTGGCCGATGATCAGCCTGACCGGCTGCTCAACAGCCAATCCCTGGGGGCGCTTTATGGCGTGAAGATGGATGTTGTTGAGCGCAACGGTTACCGGTTGGCGGTAAAGCGCTGAGCGAAGCTGGGGTCGGGCCCTGGCAGCAGACCCTGCTTGCCTTCCATGTGGTTACATACATACTCAGTCACCGCCGGCGCTAGCTGGCGATAAAGGTCGGCGGTCAGCTGCAGCGCCTGGCGGCCTGGCCAGTCATGGGCCAGCAGCTCATCAGGCAGATCAGCGTCCCGTAGCAGCAGGCGTCGGTAGTCGTGAATCAGCAGCGTGCGCAGCAGCAGGCACTGGTGGGGGGGCAGGGGGTTGGCGTCATTGATCATATTAAGGGTTGGCGTGTAGGCCGCTACGAACTCCTGGTAGCGGTCACCCAGGTCCTTCAGTTTCCAGCTTTTGATCGCCAGCTGTTGCAGCACTTCCAGGGATGTTTCGTCTTCAGTCTGGGCGTTGAGTACGCTGACTTTGTCTGCCAGTTTCAGGTCGGCCAGGGTCTCATCCAGGGCTGCCCGGTCGTGGCTGGGGTGCGCCATCATGCCCGGTGAAAGGGTGCCAAAACCCAGCCACTGAAGCTCCCGGCGCAGCACGTCACGTTCACGATCACTGAGAAAACCGGCCAGCACCAATATCCACTGACCGTCCCAGGGTGTCTGGCCCAGGTGGTAAATACGGCTTGCGGCGGTGCGATAACTGCGCAGGCCTTTCTGGCTAAAGCTGTAATAAGAACGCCTGCCAATCTGCTGGCTGGTGAGCCAGTCATCCTGGGACAACCGATATACCGAGGTCCTTATCAGTCGCTCGTTCAGCCCCAGCGGCGCCAGTGCCTTGATCAGGCTGCCGAGCCAAACGCAGTTGCCATGCTGGGAGATGACGTCGCCAAACACCGTGATGATCAGCGAGCCGGCCCGAATAGGTCGGCGGTTCCTAAAGGCCTGGATTAGCGGTGCAAGGGTGTCGCGTTCAGCGGCAAGGGCAGGCATCAGATGGGTGGTTTGCTGGTTAACATGACAATTTTATGATACAGAAAATCCCATTACGATTGGGGGATAAGTATCATTTTGTCTAGAGTGGTGCACACCATAGCCAGGCAAATGTACCGCAAAAGCCAGGCTTCCGACTAGCAGCCTGTTGAAAAAGTCTCAGCCGAGTGCGAGACAAGGCGGAAACGGTCGAAAAAGCGCAGTGTACGGGTCAGTACATGAGCATTTTGAGGGTGTTTCCAACGCAGGATCGTGCCGGCTGAGGGTTTTTCAACAGGCTGCTAGTTTCTGGTACTGCTGGCCGGGACTTAGCGGCATCAAAAAATCG
>CAYGPO010000095.1:0-18343 GCA_964351665.1 uncultured Gammaproteobacteria bacterium
CTAGACGCAAACCCGCTGTTTTGCGACCAACGCGGTGACCGGTTGCGGAAACATCAGATCGTTGGCCTTGGCGACGGTGTAGGTGGTGACCGTCAGCCCAGCGGCCAGCGACCCCACGGTCAGGGTGGCCACCGTGGCGGCCCTTAGCAACAGCAAAAGTCTCGATTTAACGTTCATAACGGCTCTCCGGTAACCCCTGTAGTAACTGCTGGCAAATGCATTGCCGCCGCTTGCTTATGTGAGGTTAGACGCACCATAGTAGGCTTTGGTTACAGGTAATTTACTCACCCTGGCTTAAGTATCGGTCAGCTGAACCGATAATTAAGGGCTATACGGGTTTGGGCGTCGTAACCCCGGGCTAAAATCGCCGCCAAACAGCGGCTAAACCCAGGCCTTGGGATCAGCGGCAGCAATTGAGCGATAAACGCCTAACGTGGCCATGTCGCCGGGTAGGGAATTTTGATACCCTAAGGGCGTAAAAGACCGTTAAAATCGCGTGGGAGCTCAATCGCCCTGCGCTCTGAGCAGGCCTAACAGTGGGTTGCAATAGCAGAGCAGCAGGAACTTTTGAGGCGATTGACGGCCATAAGGGATAGAAAGAAAGGGATTCAGGCTTACACATTCATGTTGCTGACCAGTAACAAGTCATGTTTTTTCCGCAGCATTGTGACTGCGGCACTGCTCTGCGGGACGATGTTTTCCATGGCCTCCCAGGCCCAGGAGGGATCAAGCCCGACCCAAAGCTGGTTATTCGAATCCGATACCAAATCCGTTCCGACCATTTATGCCTCAGATGCCGGAGCTGGAGGCGTTGCGGTGCATCCAATGCCCGATCGGCCGCTGGATATCGTTTTGGGCAACAACCTGCAGCTGCAAATGATGTTGCCCGGAGCGGCCGGTGCTGGCGTCACCCAAACCCAAGGTATCTGGCGGCCGTTAGACAGCCTGTCCCTGCGAGCGGGCTATCAGCAGGCCGACGGCAGTCGCCTGCTACTTTGTGCGGATAACGGCAGCTGTGCCCCGGTGGCCAATGCCGGCGCCGCCGAGTCGTCCTTGCAGAGCTACGCCCTGGGGGCCAGTTGGCAAGTGGGTGGCGGCCTCAACCTCAACGTGGATTATATCACCCGGGATGACGGGCTGGCTTCATCGGTCAGTCCGGTGGCAAACCCCGTTTGGTTCAACGCTTACAACAGTGGCCTTGGCCTGGGCAGCAACGAAGCCATGGATATCAGCCTCACCTGCGACATCGATGCAGGCAACTGGGGCGACCTGGAACTGGGCGTACAGATTTCGCGACTGGCAGACTTTAACTACTCTCTGGGCGCAACCCGGGAAGAATCACCCCTCAACGCTGCCGCCTTTGGCCTGGGCTGGCAGAAAGGCACCTTTAGAGGCGACCTCACCAGCCGCTATCTGGACGTGGTCAACGTAAACGGCGGCGATCAAACCGCAGGCTGGACATCATTTGACGTCAGCTTCGCCTGGCGCACGCCCTGGAATGCCAGCCTCAGTGTTGGTGCCCGCAACCTTCTGAATAACCCCGCACCGGTCAGCAACGGCCTCAGCGATGCTGAACTGGAAAACTTCTTCGGTCGCGTGCCCTACGTGCGCTATCGCCAAGACCTGTAACTGCCCTTCTGGTCGATCCTGCCTGGCCTGACCCAAATTCCTTGCATTTTGCCGTTTCGCTGGTAACCATGCGGCCATGAGCACCCAAGTTTACCCCGCATTTGCCTGCCCGTTCCTGGTCACCCAGCTGCCCGACTGCGCCACCATGAACAGTCAGCTGCGCGCGCTTTTTCTGGACTGCGAAGCCAGGGGCGATGAGTTCACCGAGGAATATCCGGTACCCACGCTGAAGGTCAATACCTTTGAAAGTGTGTTTACGATTTTCTCCTGGCCACAGCCAGCCATCGCCCAGCTGAAAACCTTCTGTTTCCGATCCCTGGGTCAGGTATTGACTCAGGTCAATGGCAATACCGATCTGAGCATTTTGCAGATCTTTAATCACACCTGGTTTCATATCACCCGCGCCGGTGGCTACATGGGCAGCCACAACCACCCCATGGCGTCCTGGTCCGGCGTTTACTGTGTAGACCCGGGCCAGCCGGACCCGAACAACCCTGACAGCGGAAACTTGCGATTTCACGATCCCCGAAACTCCATCAATATGTACATGGATGCCGGTAACAACACCTGGGTAGAGCCCTATGCGCCGGGGGTACTCACCTTCCCCGCCAAAGCCGGACAGCTGGTGATTTTCCCCTCGTTTCTGATGCATGACGTAGCGCCCTTCAGCGGCACCGGCGAACGTATCGTGGTGGCCTTTAATGCCTGGATCAAAGACACCCGGGTAGACGGTGCTGGGGCCAGCGGGGCAGCCTAGCAATGACAGATTTTGAGGCCCTGTGGCAGGCTGCAAACGATGGCGATCCGGCTCAGCAGTTTGCCCTGGCCAGTCACTACGCGGACCAAGCCGACTACGGCCGGAGCCGGCGCTGGTTCAGCCGCGCCGCCGCCGGTGGCTTTCACCGGGCCCGGGTGGAGCTGGGCCGGCAGGCCCTGATGGGGCTAGGCATGGCCAGCAGCGTCAGCGACGCCTTCACAGCGTTTCGGCTGGCAGCTGATGCCGGTGATGCTGCGGGCCAGTTTGAACTGGCAGGGATGCTCTATCGGGGCCAGGATCCGGCCGCTGGCGACCACCGTGACACCGCCAGGGCCGCTGAACTTCTGTCAGCTTCGGCCCGCAGCGGGCTACCGGTGGCGTTGATCAACTACGCGCTGGTCAGCGCGCAGCTAGGCAACCAGGCCCTGGCCCATAACCTGCTGCACTGCGCGGCGGCGGCGGGCGAACACCGCGCCCTGCAGATGGTTGCTGGACTGCCCCGGCCGGCTAACCCCCTGGACCCTCAGCACTGGCAGAGTCTGGCAGACCTGACCTTGCCGGAAGCGACAACCGTATCGGCAAACATTGCCTGGGCCGACTGCTCGCTGAAGGTGTTTGCTGACCTGATCAGCCCGCTGGAATGCCTCTATTTAAAAGAAACCGCCCGGCCGGACCTGCTGCCGTCCCACACGGTGCACCCGCTGACCGGTGAATCGGTCCATGACGAGACCCGCTCAAGCTTTGGCTGGAGCTTTCACCCGTCCCAGGAGGACATCGCTATAGTTCGGGTCAAAGAACGTCTGGCAGCCCAGGCCCAGCAGCCCTATAGCCACGCCGAACCCTTTGCCATGCTGCGTTATCTGCCAGGTCAACAGTACCGGGAACACTTTGATTTCATTGACCCTCAGTCCGGCGAGGCTGGCCAGGAAATCGCCCACCGGGGTCAACGGGTGGCCACCACCTTCAGCTATCTGACTGACGTTGCGGCAGGCGGCGAAACAGATTTCCCGCGCTTCGGTCAACGCATTAAGCCGGCAGCTGGCACCGCCGTATTGTTTCGAAACACCCTGAATGATGGCAACATAGACCGCAACAGCCTGCACGCCAGCCTGCCCGTGATTAAGGGCGAGAAATGGCTGGCCACCCTGTGGTTCAGAGACCGGCCGTTCCTGCCATGACCGGACCTTCCCGGCCCCAGGACGACAGGTCAAATAAGGAGCCAAACAGCCGCCTGGAAAATCCTTTTGAAAATCTCGGAGAAGGCGATCTAAGGCCAAAGCGCTGGGCAAACATCGACGGTAAGACGGTGGCGGTTTTTGATGATCTGGTGGCCTTACCCATCGTCAGCAAGATCAAAAAAATCCTTGACTCAAGCCCCTTTCAGCACAACGAAATCGCTCGCCCCGACACCGCCCAGTACCGTCACTGGGCCAACAATATTAGCGTGGAGGCAGCCCGCAACCTGCCCTTCCATGGCCCCACCCTGGCCGCCTCGCAGAGCTTGCGCCGGGGTCGGTTTTCAGTCTATCGCTCCTACACCAACTATGCCGGCTATGGCGACATGCTGTTCACCCACACCGACTGCATGCCCGGCGCCGGGGAGCTGACCGCGCTGTGGTTTGTGAGCGATCTGTGGGATACCGAATGGGGCGGCGAGACGCTGTTTTTTAACAGCGACGGTGACGCCGAGTTTGTAGTCAGCCCAAGACCTGGCAGGCTGGTGCTGTTTGATGGGGAAATCCGCCATTGCGGCCGCCCTCCCAACCGAATCTGCACCCAACCCAGGTACACCCTGGCGTTTAAACTGGAACCAACCCCCGACCCTTCAGCGGTATAGAAAATAGGTGCTGATGATGTATTTATCGCCGCTGATGGGCGCTACCCCTGCGTGGGCGTACATCCAATAGGGTGGAAACATGATCAATCGTCCCCGGCGGGCTCTGACTTTCAAATCCAGCTCGGTGAACACCGTCTCGCCGCCCTCATATACATCGTTCAAATACCAAAAACACACCAGATAGCGCAGCCCTGAAATTCGATCATAGGCGTCTACATGCTCCCGGAACTGATCCTGCCGGCTGGCCGCATAGCGCTTGATGCGAAAGGCCTCAAAGTCCCGTTGGATCGGGTAATGGCCCGGTACCTCGCGGCAATATTGCTCAAGGGCCTGCTCCTTGGCCCGTTCCAGCTGTAGATTGCTCTGAGCCCATTCCGGGCTGCCGTCGATGACCAGTTCGTCGAACTGGCGAACCGGGTCGTGGCGCTCCATGGCGCCGCTGGTGCGGTCAAAAGCGCGCACGGTCTGATCACAAAAATCCCCGGGCAAGGCGTCGTCGTAGACCCGCACCAGCTCACTAAGTCGACGATTCACAGCACCGTTTCCCGATTCAAATACAGATTGTTTTCCCGCACCGCCGTGCGGCAAAGCCACTTCTCCCCTTCCAGCACCGGCCGGCCCTGATGGATGGACTTAACATCAGGCAGGCCATCGACACCGGTATTAAAATGAAACACCGCTGAGCCGTCAGTGCCGCTGACCGTTGGGCCATCGCTGCCGTAGGCGGTTTCACCGCCGCGCTCCGGCGACACCAGATAAATCAGACCGGTGATCAGCCGCTGCCCCCCCAGGTCTCCGACCCGTCGATGGGCCGCTATCCGTTGGCTGTCAAAATAATCCACGTGGGGCGCGTACTCGTGACCGGGCCCGTAGCGAAGTATCGACATGGGTTCAAAGTGCTGCTCATGGACCTGCAACAGCTGCGCCCAGCGACGCTGGATAATCCTCACGATGGGGCTGACCAGGGGCGGCGAAAACACCGCGCACTCACCGTCAAACGGGTCCACCTCAGCTGCGCCGCCGGCCGTTTCCTGGTCGGTGCTGCTGATTAGTGAGCCGCCGCCGGCGGCCAGCAGGTAAATCCGCTCATAGGCATCAGCAAACTGGTCAACGGAAAACACTCTGGGCGACCAGCTCAGGGCCTGGGGACTAAGGCTGGCAACCACCCGCTGCTCGCTGCTGGCGCCCCTGAGGCTGGCATCGATAGACAGCGCAGGTTCGCCAAGCCTGGCGAAATTCCCCACCACCGCCTGGGCAAAGGCCTGGGGGAAATCCGGATCACTGTCAGCCAAACGAACCTGAGCCACCGCTGCCGGCAGGCCCTTGATATTGTCCATCAGCCGCAGCGCCCATTGATCCCCAGACTGCTGCTGGGCGGGATCAATGCGCTGGGCCAACTGGGCCCGTCGGCGCTGGGCGGCGGGAAATTTACGGCGGCAGGCCAGGTCCAGCCAGGCCCAGGCCAGATCGCTGCGTTCAGGCACTCCCAGGCCTTCAAGGTAGCGCTCTGCCAGCAGCGCAAAGGCCAGGGTTTCGCCCTGGGCCGCCGCCTGCAGAAGTTCACTGGCGGCAAGCGTATCGTCCACCTCGCAGGCCAGCCCGGCGGAGTGCAGCAGGGCCAGCTGACATAGGCCGTTGGCAAAGCCCCGGGATGCCAGGGAGGCAACGTGGGCAAGGGCCGCCGAGTCGTCCCGAGGCTGGCCATAACCAAACATCGCCAGATCCGCCAGCCGCATCAGGGCCTCGGGATGTCCACCAGCGGCAGCCCGCTGATAATTCTTAAGGGCATTATTAGGCGCATCGGGAAGACCCGGGTACTGGCAGTGCAGGTGACCAAGAACCAGGCTGGCTTCCAGGGACCCGGCAGCGCTGTCAGATTCCAGCAGTTCCAGGCCTTCGGCGAACCCTGGGCTATCAACGGGTTCACGGGAGACCAATTCTCTGGCCCTGGTTAACCCAGCATCCCTATCGGCTGTTTTGGCAGTCATGGACAAGAGCTTTAACCCGACAACGGCGATACGTCAAACGAAATGCTGATTCTTGGGCGCTGGCTGCGATGGGGCAAAGTACGGTGGAACAAATAGCTGGGAAACAGCAGCAGCTCACCTTCTTTCGGTTTCAGCACTTCACAGACCGCCGTAGCCGCCTGGGGAAGGTCGGCGTGGGGCCGCCCAAACTCTATGGCGCCCTGCTGCTGCGGAGGCAGATTCTGGAACTCATCGTGGATGGCGGGCTGGGACTGATTTGTTGGTTGAGCTGCTGGCCGATCTCCTGGTCCATCGGCTTGTGCATAGGCTGGTCCATTGGCTGGCCCATTGGCGGGTTCTGCGTCTATTTCAGCGCCGGGCAGTTGAACGTAATAGGCACCGGACAGCCACGACTCCTCGTGGATATGGGTATCAATATTGCCGCCGGCGTGGACCAGGGTGGCCCAAATATTGAGCTGATAGCGGGGGCCGGGAAAGGCGGCTTCAAAGGGCTCGATGGCGGCTCGGTTCGCGATCAGGGCGTCTATGGCCGCCCGCAGGCTGGTCTCAAAGCCCCGGATGGCCGGGGTGTCGTCGGCCAGCAGATTGTCCGTCAGACCGCCGTTCCGCGCCGCCAGGCCCAGGGGTTCCCAGCGCATCAGTGAGTGGCCCGCGATGTCATTAGCCAGGGCTGCGTTGAAGGCAGCCATGGAGACGAAGCCGTCGGGGCAGCCCAGGGGCTGGCGCTCAATCAGCTGGGGAATACCCAGCCATCGGTTGGCCCGCTCCCATTGACCGCTGGCCGCCAGTGCCACCCCCCGATGGGCGATGGTGCGCTGATCCCAGGGCGCCAGGGCCAAGGCCTGATCCAGGGCTGAAAGGGCCTCCTCAACCCGACTCAGCCGCAGCAGCGCAATCCCCCGCTGACGGTGCAGGGGCGCCAACGCAGCGGCTGGCAGCTCGGCACCTTGGCCCAGCTGAGAGGTAGCCTTAATCAGCGTTTGAACACTTTGTGCGGGGCTGCTGACAGCCTGCAAATCCGCCAGGGTCAGCCAATGATCCAACGATGGCTGCGCAGCAACCGCCGCATGCGCGTGGCTGATGGCGCTGCCTAGCTGGCCGCCCTTTTGCTCAACAATGGCCAGGCAGTGATGAGCCGCGCCATCCGACGGCCGCTGAGCCAGAACCTGATTTGCCAGCTGACCCGCCTCAACGATGGACTCAGGGTCCGTGTGGCTGCTCAACACCGCCGCCAGGTTAGTTTTAATGCGAAGATTATCCGGCGCTGCGGCCAGGGCTTTGCGGCCCATGGCCACCGCCTGCCGGCCCTCGCCTAAGGCATGCAGCACGGCGGCCTGGGCATCGAGCACCTGGGGCAATCGGGCAATCAGCGGGTCTTCCAGCAGCGCCTGGGCCTGACTGGGTTTGCCGCTCCCCAGCAGCTCCCTGACCCCGCTGAGCCGCAGCTCAGCCAGCGCCGCCACTGCCTGGCCATGCTGAGGGCTGAGCGAAATCGCGCGCCGAAAGGCCGCCTCGGCGTCTGTTGGATCGCCCTGATGGGAACGTATCAGCCCCAGGTTAAACCAACCGTTGGGGTCGTGTTGACGCAGCTTAACGTATCGCCCCATATGACTGCCAGCGTCGGCCAGACGGCCGCCTTGAAGGGCCAGCATGGCTCGAAACTGCAGCGCTTCCGGGCGGCTGGACTGGCTGGCCAGCTGCTCAGCTTCCGCCTTTTCACCGCGCCTTAAGGCTTGCTCAGCCAGCGCCAAAGAATCCTGGCTCATTGCTTCAACCAGCCGGTGATAGCGAGGCGAGGCTGCTGGGCGAACGGCGTCACCATGGACACACAGTGCTCCAGCGGAACTCGGAACAAGCTGAGACTGTTATAGCTGGGAGACAATGTGGCAACCACCTGATCGCGCCCGTTAAGAATCTGCAGCAGGCCGCCCCAGTCGGCCTGCCATTGGCGGCTCAGGTTCAGCACAAAGGCGAAACGGCGACCCTCGCCGTCGGCCTGGTCATTGTGATAACGAAGGAAGTGTCCCGGCCGATAACAGGTGGCCTGGGCATCCAGTCGCGTCACGCTGTGATCGCCGGTGACCCTGGCCAGCATCTGCAAGGTCTGCTGATGGTTGAGCAACTCCAGCAGCTTATGCAGCAGCAGGCCCGGCTCGCGCTGTTCAAGATAGGCCGGAACCATCATGTAGGATTCATAGGCAAAACCGAAACCCTGTTTCGCTTCCTTCCCAATGGCCTTGTCCAAGCTTGCCCGGTCAATCGCCGACATCCGCGAAAGGTCGGTCTGACTATAGGTTTGAGAACCCTGTGCGGTGCGGCAGGCCAGGGTCCAGGGGACCTCCCTGACCAGGCAGTCATGCAGCCTGTCCGCCAAAGCTGGATCCAGGACATCAGGGATCTGGGTAAAACCCTGGGCCGCCAGTTCAGCGCCTGGGGCGATTAGCGAGGCCGGGCTGTTGAGCAGTTGCAGCAATGGGCAATCCCTTGTTGTTTAGACTTTAAGTGGGCTTTTTTATCGAACCGCCCACTAGGATTTTACCTCACTGAAACTCCCTTGGGATTAACGCAACTTTTGCCCAATTCCTGTAGTCTGACCAACTATGGGCAAACCATTTTTCAGGCACCGCGAAGGTCGCCGAACCGGGCTGGTTGTGGGCCTGCTGATCGTCCTTTGTGGCTGCAGCAGCCGGGCGCCAGTGACTCCGCCGCTAAAAACTAAACCACCCATGCCGGTGGATTTCAGCGGTTCCTGGGAACTGAGCTATCAACAGAGCGACCGGGTGGAGGAAAACGCTGAGCTGCTGCGTCTGATCGCCATTGCCAAGCAGCGCCGCGCCAACAGCCGCTATGACCGCAGTCCGTTCCCGGTCCTGCCATCTCTGGAGCTGGTGCGTCTGGCAGACTCCATCTCCCAGACCCAGGTGGTGGAAATTGAACAGGACGAGTTCAGTATTGAGGTCAACCGGGAAGATGATTTTCCCCTGACCTGCGAGTTTGTCGGCGACCAGGCTTATGGCCTGGTAGATCCCCTGGGCAGCGAAATCTGCGGTTGGGACAGCCATCAGCTGGTGTTTGGGTTTGCACTGCCTGACAGCCTGGACATCGTCCAGCGTCTCACCTTGGCACCCGACGGCGAGCGGCTCAACGTCGCAACCACGGTTCGGCGACGGGGATCTGCGCGAGCCTTCACCCTGAACCGGGTGTACAACAAATTCGAGCCGCTGCCGGAGGAGTTTGACTGCCGCTATAACGTCGCCGGAACCAAGTCCTGCGTGCGAATTCGCGATGTCGACGGTGCCGGTAGCCAGTGAGACCGCAGGATTTGGCCACACCGCTGTTAGCCTTGGGACTGTTGCTGAACAGTCTTAGTCTGCCTGCCCAGACTGCCCCCCTGGGGGACGACGACAGTCAACAGGGCCAGCCATTAGACCAGCAGGCACAGCAGCCCGAGCCCGCCGGTTGGGCTCAGCAGCTGGCCGCGGGGGCTGAACTTCCTGCCCAGGCGCTGCTGGCGGTGGAAGTGCTGCCCTTTACGCCGGAAACTGGTCAGGGACGGTCCCAGGCGGTGAAAGACGCCGAAAGCCGCTATCTGGCCTATCAGCTGCGCGACCTGCTGGAACGCTCCACCCAGTGGGGGCCGGTCAGAATGCTGGAACAGGCGTCCCAGGGACACGAGCTGGTGATCAGCGGTGAAGTGCTGGCTGCCACACCTGTACAGCTGCAGCTGGCGATCAGGGTCAGCGACGCCAGCGGCGCGGTATGGATCGATCACAGCTACCAGCAAACGGTATTGCCCAGCGCTTACAACACCGGGGCTGAACCCTTCATCAAGGTATTTGAGGCCATCGCCAGTGACCTGACTAAGGCGCGCAATGGTAAAAGCCTGGCTCAGCTGGAGGGCCTGCAGACCATCGCCAGCCTGAGGCGGGCAGCGTGGCTGGCTCCGGACGCCTTCGGCGACTATCTGAGCCTAAGTGACGGAGTCTACCAAATCAACCGGCTGCCGGCGGAATCAGACCCACTGTTCAACAGGGTGTCCCGCATCGCTGAGGCCCAGGCGCTGTTTGCTGACGCGGTGGATCCCAACTTTGGGCGCTTTTTTAACGACATGCAGCCCACTTATATCCTGTGGCGAAAAACCCTGTATGAATCTGAACAGCTAATGGCGAACTACCGCAACAAGTCGGCCAATCGAGCCGCCAGCAGTAAGAGCGCCCGCTCCATTTATCGGGAGTTGCAGGAGCTGAAGCTGTATCAAAAGACGGTTCGGGAAACCATGGAGAGCTTTGTGTTTCGGATGCAGCCGGTTCAGATCCAAACCCAGGGTCAGCTGGTGGAACTCAGCGGCACCCTCAGCGAGCAGTCAGAGAAGTGGCAAGACGTCTTAAGCCGCTTATACGAGGCTGAAGTAGGCCTCTAGGCAGGCGGGCCAGCCCCATGCGCTGGTCAAGTCATTCGGTGACTTACACGGGAAACTCGTGGGCCCTTTGGTAAATAATTAATCTCAGACTGGCTGAAACGGCTACGCCTAAGGCCATGTTCTGGGCCTATAGGAGCAGCCAATTGTGCAGTCTTCCAGCGCCGGCAAATATCGCTTCGGCTGGCAACCATCACCCACTTCAACCCCTAGAGATTCGGAACAGCCACCACCTTCCGATAATCTTTAGAGGTCTTTGCTGGTAAACCGTGGGCGCTGTTGCTGGCAAGGGGGTTAACTTGCGCTGACCGGACAGCGATCTGTCGGCTCGATGATTGGCCCTGGCAAAAAAAAAAACCCGCGGCAAGCCGCGGGTTTTTGATACTGCGATACAAAGTCAGGTCTAGAAGTCAACCGTCATCCGTACGTAGGGGAACACACCGGGTACCCGGTAGTCGGCTACGTTAAAGCTGTTGGCGAACGCGGTCACTGACAGAGGTGGTCCCTTGTCAAAGATGTTGTTCACACCAAAGGTGAAGCGTGTGTCGTATTCACCCAGGAAGTAAGACACCTGCGCGTCGTGGTAGGTTGCCCCACCAATGCGTCGGTTGTCCTGGAACCCGTCCCCGTCGGCATCTCCACCGGCATTACAAAAACCGAATGCTCCAAAGGAGGCTGCGTCACAGTTTTCATCCGTACCGTGGATGTACTGCATGCCCCAGGTCGCTTCCCAGTCGCCGTAGCTCCAGTTAACGTCCAGGTTAGACTTCCAGCGGGTGAACGCACCGTCTCCAATGTTGAAGCCCAGCAGGTTCTGAGTGATGAAACCTCCGGAACCATCGTTAGCCAGTACGGTGTTTTCGTTGGTGCCCTGATAAGCGCCGTCCCAAACCACTCGGAAGAAACCCCAGTCGGTCTCAGGGAAAGCGTAGCTAGCCAGGAAGTCCACACCTTCAACTTCCGTGCCACCCAGGTTGGTTCCAGCGTTCAGCAGATCGGTCACGATACCCTGAGGGTTACGAGTGATCAGGTTACACAGAACCGTGCCGGTGTTAGCACAGGTGTTGAGGATGGTGACAGCACCAACAGACGAAATGGTGTTATCCAATTCAATGTTGTAATAGTCAACAGTGACATCCAGTCCGTCAGCCCAGCTGGGGCTGTACACGAAACCGAAGGTCACAGACTCCGAAGTTTCCGGGGTCAGGCCTGGGTTTGAACCCACGGTGATCCGGATCTGAGGGTTGGCCTGAACGTAGCCGTTTGGAACGCCGGCACAACCAGCCAGGTTAGGAACGGTATCAACGGTCCCGTCACCGTCGGTGTCCACTGAGTTACAGGGGTCAGCGATGGTTGGGAAGGAATCACCCTGGCCAGCAAACAGCTCGTTGATACTTGGAGCACGGAAACCTTCAGAGAAGGTTGCCCGCAGCAGCAGATCATCAATGGGCTGCCATTCAATTCCGATCTTGGAATTAATGGTGTCGCCAAAGGTGTCGTAGTCAGACCAGCGAGAAGCGATAGACAGGTCCAGACGCTCGGCACCGGTTACGCCGGACAGCAGCGGTACGGCCAATTCCAGATAGAATTCGTCGACGCTGAAGTTACCGGAGGTGGGCTGACGTGCGTTACCAGAGGTAATGCCGGCGGAAACCAGCGCGTCTGGAGAGTCAAAACCTTCCTCTTCACGGTGCTCGTAGCCAACAGCAAAGGCCAGCGGGCCGGCAGGCATCTCAAAAATTTCACCGGTCAAGTTGGCGGTGTAATCCAGAATCTGGTTACCGGCACCTTCGTTTCCGTTGAAAAGAATGTAGTTGAGCATGGCGGGGGTAATGGTGCCCAGCCCATCGGGGCCCTGACCACCAAACACGTTCAGCTCAACACAGCCATCGCCGTTGATATCGTCACGACAGGCAGAACCCGACAGTGCGGCTTGCACTCGCTGCACGTTGACTTCACCGGTGTTCCGATCGGCCTGATCAATTTCGCCAAAGACGTAGTTTACGTCCCAGTCGAAGTAGCGATCGAAGGCTTCAAAAGAACCTTCCAGGCCAGCACCGAAGCGGTAGCTGTCGTTATCCTGACGGAAGATCCGCGGACCGGCTTCGATCAGTCGACGACCCAGCAGCCAGCTGGAGGCCAGCAGCTCAACGCCGAAGGGGTTGAAGGCCGCGTCAGCCGCAACGTTGATGTTGGCCGCCAGGTTGTTGCCGAACAGCCCCAGGAACAACGGGGTAGGTGCCAGCAGCTGGTCAGACTTACGATTGTTGAAGCTGGCCTCTACACGCAGTCGCACGTTGTCAGTGACGTCGTAGGAAGCCTGGGTGAAGATATTGGTTCGCGTTTGCGGGGTCAGCAGATAGTTCTGCGGGGCAAAGTTAAACCGGTCAGCACCAGAGCCTGGAGCACCGAAGGAATAATCGCCGGGGCGGAAAGCCGCTGCGCCAATTCCACCGGGTCCGAACACGTTGGCACCGGGATCACTGGTCAGCCCAAAGCTGCCCTGGGAAGCGGCACCGAATCGGCCCTGGGGTGTACCGGAAGAGCCAAAGGAGTTGGCAGTTCCGAACTGAGGCTCAGCGGAAATGCGGCGATCGCCAGCAAATACCGGTGAGTTTTTCACGTAGGAAGCGTTGAAGAACACCGAACCACGGTCAGAGGTGGTACCCACGGAGAAGTCATAGGCCTGAATTTCGCCGTCGTTCTCACCTTCGTACTGGCCGATGTAAGCGTTGGCCTGCATACCTTCGAAGTCGTCACGGGTGATGATGTTAACAACACCAGAAATGGCGTCAGATCCGTAGATGGCTGAGGCGCCGTCTTTCAGGATTTCGATGCGCTTGATCACCGCTACCGGGAAGTTGTTGAGGTCAACAATACCCGCCAGGTTGGATACGAAGCGACGACCGTTCATCAGGACCAGGACGCGGTTGGAGCCCAGGTTCCTGAGGTCAAGTCGGGTTTCACCGTTACCGCCGTTGTTGAACTGCGTGTTCAAAGCGGCGCCGGCAATTGGCAGATCTTGAAGCAGATCACCAATTGAGGTCAGACCGGAACGCTCGATTTCTTCACGCTGGATAACAAATACCGGCGATGCGCCTTCGATATCGGCACGCTTAATACGCGAGCCGGTAACTTCTACGCGGTCAAGGACAGCTGCATCTTCGTCCTGATCCTGGTCCTGCGCTAGCGCAGTACCGGTCAGTCCGACAGCCATCCCGGTGGCCAGTGCGTAATGTACGGCACTAGTTAATGGATTGCGTCTATTACTCATAGTTTGAGACTCTCCCAGCTTTTCGATTGGCACTCGAAAACAGATTTTCGGGGCTATGCCAGATTTATAGATCCATGTGGCATAGGTCATGGTCACCAAAGTCGGCGATGGCGAATGGTAGCACTAAGTGCAACAGAGTAAAACCCTGCTTTTCGTAGGCCAAAAATGGCCAAAAACCGCAGAACTTGGCCGTTTTTTGATGTTAAAACCTTGTTAAACCATGACTTATGGGAGGGAGGTGGATATCAACAATCCTCTCTGAGATTGCTGATTACTGCATCACGATGTTGCAGCGATTGCGGTTATTGGTGGTTATTTTCGACTCAACGCCGATCCTCAGCGGTCAATCGAGGAGGCAACAGCACCTGCTCATTGAGTAAAAAAGGCAGATTGGCAAGCTGCTGGTCTCGATAGCGCAGATCCAAGGCGTGCATGGACTGACCCTGGGCCGGGCTGACCAAGGCTTCCAGGGCGGCAGTGGCCTGCTGATGTGAGACCCTTGCCTTCGCAAAATCGCCGTTAGCGGCCTGTGCCATGGCCAGATTGATCTGCATGGCGGGGGATGGATCCAGCCGGCTGAGGTTGCCGGCAGCGTTCAGTGCGTTAACCCGGGCCTGCTTTGGCGCCCCCTCGCAGGTACTGGCCATGCGGATATAAAGCACCAATGCGGCGGGATCTTCGGGCCGGCGTTGGACAAGTTCCAACGCCGTCTGCAGGGCAGAAGCACAGTTGTTGTGCCACTGGCTAACGGCGACCCTGACCAACAGCTCGTCACGCTCCGGCTTCAGTTGGGCAGCGCTGGCGTAATGTCTGCTGGCCCTATCATATTGCCCCAGCCGCATGGCGGCGGCGGCGGCCAGCAGCTGGCTGCGAAAATCCGTCGGGTCCAGGGCCAAGGCTTCGACATATCGCTCAAGGGCCGTTTCGTCATCACCAGCCAGCTCCGCCAGCACACCCAGGTTGAACCAGGCCGGGGCGTGTTGGGGATTTTGCTTAAGCACCCGATCAAGCTGCTGGGCAGCAGCCCCAAGCTCACCCTGGGATTCCAGCACCCGGGCCAGGTTGACCCCGGCGGTGGGGTCTGCGGGATTTTCCTCCACCGCCCGCTGCAGCAACCGCTGGGCGGCTGACCAGTCACCGCTGCTGGCAGCCAGCAAACCCTGACTCATATAGAAGGCGTAGCTTTGAGACAGGCTGCGCATGGCGTCTGCCGTCGGGTCCTCTAACCGTGGCGCCACCGGTCCGGCATTATTTGCCGCCAGCCTGGCGGCGGCGGGCTCGCCGCTGGCCCGCAGGGCACTGGCCAGGGGATAGTTCAAGCGACTGGCTGTCGGCTCAATGTCCAGGGCTTCGCGCAGCAGCTGGGCGGCAGATTCCGGGCTGCCCGCCGCCAGCATCAAAATGCCCAGCTCCCCCAGCACCGCTGCCGAATTGGGGTGAGCCGCCTTGGCCGCCTGTAGCACCCGGGTCGCCTGATCCAGGTCGCCCAGGGTCGACAGCGCTGCGGCCAGGTTTACCGCCACCGCCAGTTGCTGGGGAGCCAGTTGATACGACTGCTGAAACGCCGGCAGTGCCTCCCCTGCCCTGGCCATCTCACTGAAGTTCAGACCGGCCAAATAGGGCCAGCGCCAGTCCCCGGGGTCCAGGCTGCGGGCCGTGGCATACCAGGGCTGGGCCTGGTCATGACGCTCATGGGCCTGGTAGTACATGGCAATCTGCGCTGCGGCTTCGGCGCTAAGGGGTGCTGCGGCCTGCTGGGCTTTCAGCTCATCAAGAACAGACTCACTGGCGAAGGCTAAGCTGCCCGGTGCCAGAAAACTGGCAACCATCAGCAACCAACCCCACAAGCTGGGGCAACTGGTAGAGATTGGCTTCGCCATCACCTACCGGCTACTGGGGCTGGCTAATGGAATGGTAACGATCCGGGGCAAGGCCCGGGTGGCGACTGGTTTTGCCATTGGGCCAGCGGACTTCGATGTCCACCGGCTCCGCCTGCTGGCCCAGGCCAAACAGTACCCGGGGGTCCCGAGCCGATAGATAACTGCCGTCGCTGCGGGATCGGCGCACCAGCGCACGCTCCCCTAGCTTGAGGGAGGCCTGGGCGCCGTAGGCAGGTCCGCCGTGGGCGTCGGTCAGGATCAGGCCCAGCCAGTGTTGACCATCGGCGGCACGGTTCAGCAGAATCTCCACTGGCCCGGCGTTGTTGGTCACCACCACGTCGGCGTCCCCATCATTATCCAGGTCACCAAAAGCGACCCCACGGCTAACCCGCTGGCGCGTGAAGGCCTCACCACCGGCGTTGCTAACATCCTCATAGCGGCCATCACCCAGATTGCGCCATAGCTGATTGCTTTGGCGCAGAGGTAGAATCTCCCCTGCCTCAACCTGGCTGGCTATTTTCACCACCGCGCCGTTGGCGCTGAGCAGGTCCAGCCAACCGTCGTTATCCAGATCAAACCAGCCGGTGCCAAAGCCGGTGAAGGCAAAACTGGATGCACCCAAAACGCTGCCCAGGGTTTGATCCATGAACCAGCCGCTGCCATCGTTGACGTAGAGCGTGTTGGTCTGACGATCCAAATGGGTCATGAACAGATCTAAATCCCCGTCGCCGTCAAAGTCCCCAGCATCCACCCCCATGCTGGCCTCGGGCATGCCGGACATATTCACCGCAACCCCGGCCATCAACGCCTCATCACTGAACCGTCCGCCGCCCTGATTGATCCACAAAAAGTTGGCGGCGCCGTCGTTGGCCACATAAAGATCTGCCAGGCCATCGCCGTTGAAGTCGCCGGTCACCGCGCCCAGGCCCGGGCCCGCCGCCCGGATCATGCCGGCGCGACCGGTGACCTGCTGAAACTTGCCGTTGCCCTGATTTCGCAGCAGCTGATCGGAGGTGGGCGGGTAAGACTGGGGGGAACAATAATCCGGCGCGTCGTTGTGAGACCGGCAGGTCTTGGCGCTGGCCAGCTTCCAGTCCACATAGTTCACCAGATACAGATCTTGCCAACCATCGCCATCCATATCCAGAAACACCGAGGTGATGGTCCAGCGATCATCCCCGGCGCCGGACTCAGCAATCACTTCCCGGAAGGTACCGTCAGCCTGGTTCAACCAAAGCTGATTGGGGCCAAAGTTGCTGAGGTAGAGATCTGGCCAGCCGTCGTTGTTAATGTCTCCCACGCTAACCCCCATGCCATAGCCTCCGGCTACAATGCCAGCGGCATCGGTGACGTCGGTAAAACGCAGCTCGCCGTTGGCGCTGTCATTGCGGAACAGGCGATCGGTGAGCGGACTGCGGGGTTTGATCAGGGCCAGATCAAGATCCTGGCCAGGCTTGAGCATCGCGCCCTGGACCAGGTAAAGATCCAGATCACCGTCCCGATCAAAATCCACCAGGCCAACCCCGGCGCCCATCATCTCGGGGAAGTAGTGCTCACCCACCATGCCGTTAAAATGCTCAAAACTCACCGCTGCGCTGCGATCTTCCAGCAGCGGCGTGGCCGTCAGCATGGCCGCTGCAATCATGAGGATGTTTATCATCAGATGTTCAACCGACGTCGGGACCGGCATGCTACAGAAAAGTTGTGCCAGCTGCGCGCAGGGTTTGCTCCAGCGCAGCTGCCCGCAGATGTCGTAGACTTCGGTCCATGTGTTTAATTGGCCTGAAGCTTATTCAATCTGTCCCCGGTGAAGCAAGGCTGGTGGTGGCCGCCAATCGGGATGAGTTCCATGATCGACCGGCGCTGCCGGCCCATTGGTGGGACTCTCACCCAGACCTTTACGCCGGCCGCGACCTCAGCGCCGGCGGCACCTGGCTGGGCATCAGCCGCAGCGGCCGTTTTGCCGCGCTAACCAACGTACGCTCAGCCCAAACTATCAATGCTGGCCCCAGTGGGAAGTCCCGGGGTCAGCTACCCGTTGAGTTCCTCAGCGGCAACCAAACGGCAAAGGACTATTGCCACAGCCTGGCGTCCAGAGGCGCCCGCTACGGCGGCTTTAACCTGCTGGCATTTGACGGCTGCGAGCTCTGGTGGTGCAGCAACCAGTCGTTGCCGGCGCGTCAGATCAGCCAGGGAGTTCATGGATTGAGCAATGCCAGCCTGAATTCACCCTGGCCCAAAGCCAAGATGATCCGCCAGGCGCTGAACGATTCGCTGCAGCCAGACGCCTTGCTGGCCGCGCTGACCAGTCAGCATGTACCCGCTGGCCCGCTGCCAGACACCGGCGTTGGACCGGAGCTGGAGCGGCAGCTGGCCCCAGCATTCATCAAAGGGCCCAACTACGGCACCCGCTGCAGTACCATTTTGACCCTGGGCCCCGGGGGCGCAGAGATGCTTGAGGTCAGTTACGATCGCCAGGGCGCAGAGCTGCAGCGGGAGAAGCTGACCCTAGGAGTCTGCGCCGTAGAAACTTTCGCCGGCGAAAATTCGCGATCGCCATA
>CAYGPO010000096.1:0-18207 GCA_964351665.1 uncultured Gammaproteobacteria bacterium
TAGCGCCGTGGCGGATCTATACCCGGTTGCCACTTTCCAGCGGCCTTGGACATATAGCGAAACGCGCTCGCTATGGCATCGGGCAGTTGAAACAACTCCAGCATGCCACCGGGCACCTGATCGGTATCCAGGTAGGCAAAGCGGGTGCCGTTTTCCGCTTCACCCCATTGCACCGGCTGCACGCCTCGCTCAGCCATGCTGGCAAGGTCTGCTTCAAGGTCCTGACTGATCGCCCCCACATGCTGCAGGCCCGGCCCCCGGCTGCGCAGAAAATCGCTGAAGATGGAGGGCGCGTCGTTGTGCTGTAAGACCAGCTCAATTTGAACCTCACCGGAATAAGCCAGGGCTACAGAGATATCCGCAGCGCAGTTTTCGCCGCGATACAACTGGTGACTGAAGGGCACGTGCTGCATGACAAAAAAAGGTCCAACCTCAAGGACCTGGGCCCAATGATTGATGGCGGCATCTAAGTCGCTGACCACATAGCTGAACTGCACGATGGGCGGCAAACGCCGACTCATGCCAGGCACCCACCCTGGGCGCTAGAGCCAACTGACCAGCCTATGCCCCGCTCAACCAACTTAAGAAAAGTCTCAGAATTCCACGAGCACCGCTCCACCTCAGGATACCAGTCCATAAGCGGCTGCATATCCAGATGGCCACGACTATGACCAAGGTTCAAATACAACACTGAACCGGGACTGTGATGTTTCAGGTACATGATGGGGCGGCGTTCATCGGAGTAAAACTCTCGTTCGATAAAGCCCTTCATGGCCTTACCGTTGAAGTGGCTGTAAAGCAGCACATCCAGCTCACCGTGCTGCTCAACGAGATACAGCTCGTCGTCAACCTCAAAGTCCTCAATGCCCTGCACCAGGGGGTGCTGGGGCTGGGCGTTGTGAACCTTAAACGGGCCTTTGGGCGGGTGGGCTATAAACTGACTGCCCAGCAGTTGCATAAATCCCGGCGCAATTGCTGGGCTGCTGGCATAGCCCTTGTCGTCAATCCTGATCACCGAATTGGTCCCGTGCAGGGCAAACCAGCGACCACCCCGGGCGAGAAACGCTCTCAGCTCAACCAGTTGCTGATCCGTTGGGATGACATCGGTGGTATAGGTCACCAGCGCATGGGCCTTGGCTAAGGCATCAAGGTTGGCATAGTCCTCCGCCACCCGGGTTCTTACCTGAGGGTGTTGAGCCAGACTGTCCAGCAGCTGACGTCGAACATAGTCCATGTCGTGGTAAAGACCGCCGCAGATCAGCAGCACGTTGGTCCGATTGGCTGCCGTGGACTCTGACATGTCAGTCCGGGGTTAGCTGTTCCAGGCGGGCTTTGAGGCCGCTCAAAAACTCGGCTCCGGTGGCGCCGTCAATGGCGCGATGATCACAGCCCAGGGTCAACATCATAGTCAGTCCCGCCGCAACATGGCCGTCAATAATCATGGGCTTTTGCTCAATACTGCCAACCGACAAAATCGCACCCTGGGGTGGATTAACAATGGAAGTGAAGCGGGACACGCCGTACATGCCAAGGTTAGAAACCGTAAAAGTGCCGTCGGCGTAGTCGCTATGTTGCAACGTGCCCTTGCGCACGCCGCCAATCAGACGCACCGACTCCCGGGCAAGTTCAATCAGACTCAATGTGTCAGCAGCGGCTATCACCGGCGTCATCAGGCCAGAGTCCACCGCAACGGCAAAGGCAACGTTGGCGTGGGCGAAAGCCTTGATCCCGCCGTCGGTGACGTTAACGTTGACCTTCGGGTGTTCCATCAGTGTGTCGGCAACGGCTTTGAGCAGGATCTGATTCACTGACACTTTGCTGTCCAGGGATTTTCGCAAGGCCATCATGGCGTCGGCCCGAACCTCAATTTCCAGATGGAACTGAGGAATATCCCGGGCAGCAGCGGTGAGCCTGCTGGCAATGCGCGCCTGCACCGCGGTAAAGGGTGTGACGACATCAGCTCCGGGCCCAAGATCGGACAAACGAATCCGCCCGCCTTTACCTGAACCGACGATACCCGACAGATCCAGCTTATTGACGGCAGCAAAGTGCTTGGCCACCGGCGTAGCGTGGGCCTCGCTATGGCTGCCAAAGTCCACCGTGTTGTCCACCGGTGCAGTCGATCTTGTAGGTTTGCCGGCGGCGCTGATCAACTGTTCCACGTCCTGTTTTAAGATTCGCCCATGGCCACCGCTGCCGGTCAGGGCAGACAGATCTGCGCCGTTGCTCGCCGCCAGCGCTGCCGCCCCGGGGCTGACGGGTAGCTGCGTGTTTAGCTGGTAAGTTTCAGGGGCCTGAGCCGGGGGCTCAGCTGCCACCGCAGCGGGCTCATCTTCATCCTCAGCGACGACTGCCGCCGGCACAAAGCTGCGGATAAACGCATCCACCTCCGCCTCCGGCGTGCCCGCATCCCCCATCACCGCCAGCAGCGCTCCCACCGGCTGGGTCTCGTCGGCCTGGGCCAGTATCCGCAAGCAGCTGGCTTCATATTCAGCGTCGATATCGTTGACAATTTTGTCGGTTTCCACCGACAGCAATACCTGCCCTCGGGTAAAGCGATCATTCTGGGCAACGTGCCACTGGGTGAGCACGCCCTCGGTCATCTCGATGCCCCATTTGGGCATGGTAAAGGCGCGCAGCTCACTCATTGGTAATCCACCGCCTTGCTGATCGCCGCCTGGATGGCTGCCGGGCTGGGCACATAGGCTCGTTCCAGCTCCCGGGCAAAGGGTATGGGCGTATGGGGAGCCGTCACCAGCCCAATGGGTGCACGCAGGGAGCTGAAGGCTTTTTGCGCCACCATGGCGCCGATATCCGCTGCCACAGAACAGCGCGGCGGCGATTCGTCCACCACCACCAGCCGGCCGGTTTTCTCCACGCTGTCAATAATGGTGTCCTCATCCAGAGGACTTAGGGTGCGAGGGTCAATTAGGTCACAGCCGATGCCCGCCTGGGCCAGCTGATCCACCGCCTTCTCCGCAAAATGAGCCATCCGTCCAATCGCCACCACCGACACATCATCACCGGCACGCAGCAGATTGGCCTGGCCAAAAGGCACCAGGTATTCACCTTCAGGCACCTCACATTTTTTTCCGTACAGCGCCTTGTGCTCAAAAAACATCACCGGGTCGTCGTCGCGAATGGCGCTGGCCAGCAGGCCCTTGGCGTCCGCCGCGTTGCTGGGGGTGACAATTTTCAAACCCGGTATGGCCGTGAGCAGCGGATACAGCGCCTGGCTATGCTGGGCCGCCGCGTTGGTGCCGGCACCGTAGATCAGCCGCACCACCACCGGGCACTTGGCTTTGCCGCCGAACATGTAGCGAAACTTGGCCATCTGGTTCATCAGCTGATCCAGGCATACGCCAATAAAATCGGCGAACATCAGTTCTGCCACCGCCCGCTTGCCCACCAGGCTGGCGCCCGCTGCCGCGCCAACTATGGCCGATTCTGATATGGGCGTGTCGATCACCCGTTTGTCGCCAAACTTGGGCAGCAGGCCGGCGGTGGTTCCCCAGATACCGCCGATAACTTCCCGTTCACCCGAGGGTGTGCCGGCGCCACCGGACACATCTTCCCCCAGCACAATGACGTTTTCATCGCGCTCCATCTCAAGGTGCAGGGCCTCATTGATGGCCTCTCTTACGTTCATTACGGGCATCAACGAAGCTCCTTAGTAGCTGGCATAAACATCGGTAAGCACCTGATCCGGCGACGGCACCTGGGCGCTGCGGGCTTCACTGACGGCGGCATCAATCAGCGCCAGGACTTCGCCATCCACCTGGTCCAGCTCTGCTGCAGTGGGCGCGCCTGCCGCCGTCACTGCGCTTCGAAACCGCAGCAGACAGTCGTCGCTGCTGCGGGCGTCTTCAACCTCACCCTTGGCGCGGTAGCGCTGGGGGTCACCTTCGAAGTGGCCAAAATACCGCTGGGTCATGAATTCCAGGGCCACCGGTCCTTTGCCGGCCCTGGCGTGTTCAAGGGCTGCGGCGGTTTTCTCAGCCACGTCAAAAAAGTCGTTGCCGTCACCGCTAAGGGCCAGCATGCCGAAGCCGGCGTTGCGCTCGGTGAGGCTCGGTGCGCCCACCGCGTAGGAAGCGCCGGTGTGCTCGCCATAGCCGTTGTTCTCAAACACAAACACAGTGGGTGCCTTTAGCACTACCGCCAGGTTCATGGCTTCAAACACCGTGCCCTGGTTGGACGAACCGTCACCGCCAAAGGCCACAGCCACCTGGCCTTTGCCGTCAAGATTGGCGGCAATAGCGGCGCCCACCGCCAGCGGAGGACCGCCGCCGACGATGCCGTTAGCGCCGATCATACCCACGTCAAAATCGGCGATGTGCATGGAGCCACCTTTGCCGTTACAAAGGCCATCCGCGCGGCCGTAAATTTCCAGCATCATGGCTTTGGGATCACAGCCTTTGGCAATACAGTGGCCGTGGCCCCGGTGCGTGGAAACCATGTAATCGTCGTCGTTAAGCTGATCACATACCCCTACGGCAACCGCCTCTTGGCCGGAATACAAATGGGTGAACCCGGCGATTTCACCGGTTTGTATTTCCACGTGCAGGCGTTCTTCAAATTCGCGGATGGTTTTCATACTGCGGTATACCCGCAGCAGGTCTGAACTATTCATGGGGTTTTGCCTTTGGCAGCATGTTGGTCGATGTAATCGTCCAGGGTCTTGTGAAAATGGCGCAGCCGGACTTCCAAATCGCCCAGCCACAGCCCCTGAAAGGCGGCGCTGTTCATGCCCAGCTGAACCTTGGGCAGGTTGGAACCATCTTGATCAATCACCATTCCCAGGGACTTGTTATCTTCGCGGCTGTACTGGCGATGACGAGGTCGTTGCTCCGGCAGTGCCTCCTCATCAACAATATATTCGAAGGTCCAGGTATCGAAATACATCCGATTGGGATCGCTGGCATGGGGCCGATGGCGAAACAGCATCAGATCATCAGCGTGGGTGTTGAAGGTGAGATTTGGGAACACCAGATAATTAAAATCGTCGGTTAGCTGGTCGTCGTTGAGCTCGGAAAAATCTTTACCTTCAGCCGCGGCATTTTCCCGCAGATGCTTTTGCACAGCCTCGCGGATGCCGTCAACGGGCCCTTCGTAGGAGGCTGGATCGAGACCGGCGTCGGTCAGCATCACTTTCAACGGCGGCGGGATTTCAGGGATCTGGGTAATCCGTGGGCTGGTCATGCCAAAGGGCACCAGGTAGCGGGAATGGCGCTCATAGCAGTCAATCTGCACGTCCATATCGTTCAGATACCACAGCAGCTGAGGGTGGGTGGCGGCCACGTGGTAGGTCTCATTAAAAGCGTCCACCGAGGCTTTCCAGTTGCACTCCCACTCCACGGTGATATCGCGGACCAGGGTCATGCGCTCAAAGTGATAAGGCTCAAAGTGGCCTTTCAAGGGCGCCATAAACTCATCGAAGGGCATCACCTCCGGATCCAAACTGAACCAGACAAAACTGTTCCAGACCTCACAGGGAATTTCCATCAGCCCCGCACAGGGCGCGCCCTGGGGAAACAGCTCCTGATGAGGGATTTTCACAAACCGGCCGCTGCGCCCGTATTCCCAGCCGTGATAGCTGCAGACAAAGGTCTCTGCCTGGCCGATGCCTTCATCCACCAGTCGATTGCCGCGGTGCTGACAGACGTTGTAAAACCCACGCACCCTGCCATCGTCCTGGCGCACCAGAATCACCGACTCCCGGCCTATGTCGGTGCAAACGTAATCCCCGGGCTCGGGCATGTCTCGCTCCAGCCCGCCCAGCAGCCAGACTTTGCTCCATACAGCCTGCCACTCAAGCTCGAGAAATTCGGCGCTGGTGTAGCGCTCTTTGGGGATCCGCTGGTAGCCCAGATCCGGCAGCGGCACGTGTTCCACCGGCGTGCCTTTGGGGGTTGGCTCGGTAACACGAACCACATGTTTATAGACTCGATCGGTCATGGCAGGAGGCTTAGAACTGGACCCGCTTGGTGAAACCGCCATCCACCATCAGGTTGGTCCCGTTGACCCAACTGGCGGCGGGGCTGGAAAGAAACACCACACAGCGAGCTACCTCATCGGGAGTGCCCAGACGCTCACCGCCAGGATGATCCCGCAGCACCTTGGAATACCACTTGGGCATGGTGTCCTTGAGCATTTCCCAGGTGCCACCGGGGAACTCGATGGGGCCCGGCGATACGGTATTTACCCTTATGCCTTCAGCGCCGACAAACTGACCCAGCTGCTTGCCGTAGGTGATCAAAGCCGCCTTCATGGAATTGTACGCCTGGGGCACGCCGAAGGTCTCCACCGCCGCCGAGGTGCTGATCAGGGTGATGGCGCCGCCACCGGACTCGCGCATGTGGGGGATCACCGCTTCACAACCCCGCACCGTGCCCAGCACGTCCACTTCAAAATTCTTCTGCCAGTTTTTCTCACTGTCCATGCCGCCGCCGGCGCTGACGTTGGGGATGAAAATATCCACACCCTCCATCTTTTCCGCCATGGCGTCGATCCAGGCCACGTATTCGTCCTTGTCCTTCACATCGCAGGGCCCGCCTATCACCTCAGCCTTGCGGGTAGAACATTTCTCGATCACCTCTTCCACCGCCTCTGGCGAGCGTGAGCAGGTGGCAACCGTGCAGCCTTCGCTGATCAGCATCTGTAAGATCCGCAGACCAATGCCTTTGGTGGCGCCGGTAATGATGGCTCGCTTATCGCGCAGACCCAGGTCCATAGTGTCTCCTCATGCCGGGATGAGACCCGGCGCTGTGTCAGGCTGGTCCGGCGAGAGGCCCGGACCTGCGCCCAAAAAGGTGGGTGAATTGCCCAGAATCGTAGCACTGGACAGAAAAAAAAGACAGGCGTGATTGTTTTATTTTCGGGCGGTGCAATAATGGCTGCATAGCGCCCCCCGGGCAGCCACCGTTACGGGAATCTCACCGATGAATTTTCAGCCTACCGAAGAACAGACCCAGCTGCGCGATGCGGCCCGTAAATACGCTGATGAACGGATGCGGGAGGTAGCGGAAAGCTGCGAACGGGACAACCAGCCGCCGGGGCTGGAGGTGCGCCGGGCGCTGGCCGAACACGGCTTTTTAGGTATCAATGTGGATGAAAAGTACGGCGGCATGGGCAGGCCCCATTTAGACGCCATTGTTGTCCTTGAACAGTTTGCCCGCATTTCCACCGCCGCCGCCTTCCCGGTTTTTGAGTCCTGTGTTGGGCCCATTAAGGCGATTGAGAAATTTGCCTCAGAGACCCTGCGCCAGCGGGTTTTGCCAAAGGTCTGCTCCGGCGATATGCAGGTCTCTGTCTGCATGTCAGAACCCAATGCCGGCACCGCCTTAACCGACCTCACTACCCAGGCCCGGGTTGAGGGTGACAGCATCATCATCAATGGCCAGAAGCGCTGGACCAGCGGCGGCGGCCACGCTGACGGCTATGTGGTGTATTGCCGCATGTCCGACGAGCCCGGCGCCCGGGGCATAGGCGCGGTCTTTGTGGAAAAAGACGCCCAGGGCCTGAGTTTTGGCAAACATGAAGCGCTGATGGGCTGGCGGGGTGTGGGCCACTGCGACCTTTACTTCGATAACGTGGCAGTGCCCTTGGACAATCAGATCGTGCCCGCCGGCGGCTTTAAAAAGCTGATGCAGGCCTTTGACCTTGAGCGCTGTGGCAACGCCACCATGTCCATGGGCCTGGCGGTGGGGGCGCTGGAACAGGCCACCGAGTACGTGCAGGAACGCCAGCAGTTCGGCAAACCGATCATCGACTTCCAGGCCATTCAGCTGCGCCTGGCGGAAATGGCCATGGAGGTGGAGGCCGCCAGACTGCTAATTCACCGCGCCGTCTACAACGCCTCCACCGGCCATCCGTCGATCCTTGAATCCAGTACCGCCAAGTGTTTCGCGAACCAGATTGTGCGCTCTGTTTGTGTCAACGGTATGCAGGTGATGGGCGGCTACGGCTTTGCCAAAGAGTACGGCATGGAGCAACGGGTGCGGGATAGCTTTGGCTGGGGGCTGGCCGGCGGCACCATCGACGTGCAGAAAACCAACATCGCCTCAGCCCTGGTGGGCCGTCGCTTTAATCAGCGATAGTCAGACGTTGGCAACTCAAAGGCCAAGCGCTACTGCAAGCCTAGGATACTGATCGCGGCAATATTCCGGTTCGGTATGCCACCCAGATTATGAGTCAGACCCAGGCTTGGGCTGGCCAGCTGGCGCTGCCCTGCCCGGCCCAGCAGCTGACTGTAAATTTCAAACACCATGCGCAGGCCGGACGCGCCTATGGGATGACCAAAACACTTCAGCCCACCGTCGGTTTGGCACGGCAACGCGCCGTCGCGATCATAGCGACCATCCAGTATGTCCTGCCAAGCCTTACCCCGGGGTGACAGTCCCAGATCTTCCATCAGCACCAGCTCAGTGACCGAGAAGCAGTCGTGCACCTCGAGCAGGTCCAACTCCCTGGCAGGGTCTGAAATGCCGGCCTCAGCGTAGGCCCGGGCCGCGGCTTTTTCCGTGGTCAGGGTATGGCTGCCGTCCCAGGAATTGTGGGCCATCTCTACCCCGCTGCTGCCGGCCAGCTGCAAGGATTTAATGCTGACACAGGGGTCGCCGGGCCCGATCATCCCTAAAGACCTGGCCACCTCGGGCCTAGCAACAATCGCGCAGGCGGCGCCGTCAGATACCCCGCAGCAGTCAAACACGCCCAGCGGATAGGCCACCGGCGGTGCTGCCAGTATCTGTTCCATGGTTGGGGTGTTACGCAGGTGTGCCCGTTCATTCAGGCTGCCGTTCTGGTGACTTTTCCAGGACACATGGGCCATGGCCCGGCGCAGCTCATCCATGCTCAAAGAGTGCTTGGCGGCATAGGCGCTGGCCAGCTGGGCAAAGGCTCCCGGGGCGGTGAAATTGGGCAAATAGAGATCTTCAAAAGCGCCATAGGTGCGTTCGGGCAGGCCGGCAAACCCCGTGTCTTTGAGTTTCTCCACCCCCAGCGCCAGGGCCACATCGGCGGCGCCGGAGGCCACTGCGTAGACCGCGCCCCGCAGGGCCTCGGTACCGGTGGCGCAGAGATTTTCCACCCGGGTCACGGGAATGTTCGGCAGGCGCAGAGTCATGGACATGGGCAGGGCCGATTTACCCTGGCTTTGTTCGTCAAAAAATACTCCGACCCAGGCCGCGTCAATCACGCTACCATCAATGCCCGCGTCAGCCAAAGCCTCCAGATAGGCCTCCAGCAGCAGGTCGTCATAGCCGCAGTCCCAGCGCTCGCCAAAGCGTGTACAGCCCATTCCTGCGATGGCTACCTTGTCGCAAATGCCCTCAGCCATCAGCGCTCTCCCCCAGCGGCACCGGCTTCCAGAAATAGCGCCGGAAGCCACGCAGCTCGTCAAAATCTTTAATCCGGAACTGCATTTTCAGACGCGTCCCCACCGTCAATTCACCCGCCACCACGTCGCTGATTTCCAAAAAGGCGTTGCCGCCGCCGTCAAAGGCCACGTTGCCGTAGCAAAACGGTGGTGATGGCGTCGCCGCGAGCCAGTCTTCGGTAAAGGTTTTTACCTGGGCCAGCCGCTGGGAGAAGCCGTAGGGTTCCATTTGATCCACCGTCTGACAGGCCACACAGACCCGGGCGCTGGGAAACTGGGGCGTGCTACAGGCCGTGCAGCGGCTGCCCATCATGGTGTTAATGTCGCCGCGGCGGCGATGGTAAGCAGACATGGAGGTACGCTTATCAGCCTCCGCCCGGATCCCACCGTCCAGGGGCAGCTGGCGGCTAAAGGCCAGCAGCTTCAGATAATCGTCAAGCATCACGCCGTCGCGGCGGGCCCGTTCTAGCTCGCCATGCTGATGGGCGGTAATGGCCGGCGTTGCTTCAAACAGCAGCACGTCACAGCCTTGCCCCAGACCCACCAGGCACAGCCGCTGTCCGGGGCCGGCTGATTCCAACGCCGACGCCAGCATTAGCAACCCATGGCCAACGCCGGTCTCGCCAACGTCAGTGTGTAGAGCGTCGCTGAGTAGCTCAGTAGACACTCCCATTGCCTTGCACAAAGCCCTGGCGTGGCGCTGAGGCAACGGAGCAATCAGGGTATCGATATCGGACACCTTAATCCCGGCCTCTTCGCAGGCCCTTTTGACCGCGTCGGGAATCACCGCCAGCACGCCTTGATCACGAACCCAGCGATCTTCCAGCTGGTAGTCGTAGGTCTGCTGGGCGCTGCGATAATGATCAACCATATCCTGCTGCACCGAGATCCCACCCAGATAGCGGGCCAGCCCGTCGCCGGGACCTGCCAACACGCTGGCGCCAGCATCCCCATAGCGCATCTCAGCAAGGCCGCCGGGCTTGGCGCAGCGTCGGTCGGCGGCGGCCAGCAGGGTGTACTCATTGTTGGCCAGTCCATGGCGCAGGGCACTGGTGGCGGCACGCTGGCTGCCGCCCACGTCCTGGGTCGCAGTGGTCTCAGGCAGGTTTAAAGCCTCAGCCATCAGGCCGCTATTGGAGCGATCCAAAAACGGAGCGGTGGTGGAAGCAAATACCAATCGATCAACCGGCACCTCGGGGCTCATGGTTAAGCTGCTCTGGCTCGCTGCCAGGGCCATGGTCAGGGCATCTTCATCCCAGTTGGCAACGCTGCGGCTGCCCTTGGCCTGGGATTTCAGAGCTGGATTGAACCAGCCCAGAGCTGCGGCGATGCGCTCCCGGGGTAAGCGCAGTCGAGGCAGATAGCTGCCCCAGCCGTGGATGCCTGATGAGGTCATAGGGTCAGTATTACGCCTACTTGACGTAGGGCCCAAGCAACGGAGTTATCCGCAGGTGCTCCGGCACCCGCTCAGGCCCAATGCGTCGGTCCACTTCCTCATGCCAGTAGTAGATACGCCGCTCCTGATAGGACAGGGCCAGGCCCTGAAAGCCGCCGCCGGCAACCGAGATTTGAATATCAGCGGCAAACTGCAGGTCTTCGTCCAAAATCCGTTCCCAGTTGTCGATCCGGGTTTGCCAGTTTTCATGGCCCAGGGACTGGCGCGGCGCAAACCAGTGGCTGTCGATACGCATGGTCTGCTCGCCGGTGGGCCAGAAGGTTAGAAATGGGGTGCCGGTAGCGGACACCGGGGCCACCAGATTGGGAAAGAAGTGGCAGGACGGATTGTGCTCCCGCTGCACTTCGGTGGCGGTGGCAATCTCCGGCATGCCCCGGGCTCCGGGATCCTGCCAGTTGGGGTCGCGCTGGGGCGTCACCATCAGCATATTACCGCCGGGATACAGCTCAATGTGAGTTCCCAGATGATCCAAAAATCGGTTCACCGATTTCTGATGGATGGACGGCAGGTGGTAGGACTCCATAAAGGCGTCCAGCAGAATCTTGACGTTGCACTCAACCTCATAGCTGGACGAATGAACATGGGCGATGTTGTCAAGATCCAGGGTGGACCAATGCTCGGGAAAGGGTGCAATGGATTCCAGCAGGGGCTTGGCGTCAGCGTCTTCGTTGATGAACAGCCAGTTGGCAAAGGCCTCACAGCGAACCTCTCGCAACTTGTAGCAGGCCAGGTCCAGGTCCGGAAAATCCCGCGGGTCACGCACCGCTTTTAACTGCCCAAGCAGGTCGTAGCTCCAGCCATGATAAGGACACACCAGCAGCTTTCTGCGGCCGCTGTCGTCTTGCACCAGAGGTGCGCCGCGATGGGCGCAGGCGTTATAAAAAGCCCGGAACCTATGCTCAGCGGAACGCACAATAATGATCGGCGAACCGGTTCGATCCCAGACCCGATAACTGCCAACCTCCGGCAGTTCGTCAGTGTGCAGGGCATACAGCCAGGAGCGGCGCCACATGTACTGGCGCTCCAGGGCAAGAAAGTCTGAATCCAGATAACGCCCAGCGGCCACTCTGGGCAGCTGAGGAAAGTTGACTGGTGGCGCCGTGCGGGAATGCTCAAACTCCATGCCCGCTAAAATGGCTTCGTTGGTGGCGCTGTCCACAGCCTGGTCTCAGGCGATATGGTCGTAGAAGGTTAGCTGCATATCATCAGCCAGCGCCTCCAAAATGGGCGGCACCAGGCGATCATGAAATTCGGTTTGCATGTGATGATCAAAGGCCGCCTGGTCTTTGAAGCGGGCATAACATAAATAGACGCTGGGATCGTCCTGCTGGCGAATAAGGTCGTAGACAAAGGTTTCCGGCTCATGCTCATGGGTTAGCTGGGACAGCTCCGTCTGGGCCTGCTCAAACTGTTCAACCATTTCCGGTTTGACCTTCAGCGTTGCAACAAATGCGATCATCAGCGTTTCCTATGGGTCCAGATTCAATTCAGCAACCAGCTCATCGGCCAGTCGAAATTTTTGGATTTTGGTGGATGAGGTTGGCCACTCGGTGACAAAGCGAACATAGCGCGGCACTTTAAATCCGGCCATTCGCTGGCGACAGTGTTGCACCAACGCGTCTGCCAATACCTCATCCCCAGGGCGGTAGCCCTCGGTCAGCTCCACAAAGGCCGCCGGCACTTCCTGATAGCGCAGATCCGGCACCCCCACCACCTGGGCCATACGCACCCCATCGTGTTGCTCAAGGCAGGATTCAATCTCAGCCGCGGCGACATTTTCACCGCCCACCTTAAGCATGTCCTTCAGCCGACCGTGGAACATCAGCTGGCCATCGGTATCCACCGAGCAGATATCCCCGGAATGAAACCAGCCTTCTGTATCCAGGGCTTCCGCGGTTTTTTCCGGCGATTTGTAGTATTCGGTAAAGGTGCTGTAGCCGCGGATCAGGCACTCACCCTGTTCGCCAACTGCCCTCTCCTGGCCGGTTTCCGGGTCAATGATTTTCACCTCCAGCCCCGGCAGCGGCTCACCCAGCCGGGTGAATTTCTGTTCCCGGCTATCGCTGATCCGGCTGGTTGCCACCGTGCCGGCGGTTTCGGTCATGCCGAAAGTACCCACGTAAACCGTATCGGGCATGGCCTTTTCCATGGTTTGACCCACGGTAGCCGGCTGCACCGCAAAGTTGGCGTTCATCAGGCGGATGGCGCTTAGGTCACGCCGCGCAAAATCCGGGTGCTGGACAAGGTCGCCCATGATGGTCCAGAAGCAGGGATAGGTTACGGTGGCCTTTTCCTGTTCCAGCATCTTAAGGGCGCTGCCCGCTTCAAACATCTCGGCGGTGAGATAGGTGCCACCCACATCAAAAATCGCCACCAGGGGTAAAATGGCGGCAATGTGAAACATCGGCAGCGGTGACCAAAACTTGTCCACATTAGTCAGCTGATAACGCCGGCCCAAGGCGATGCTGCTGCGCACCATGGACTCGTGGCTGATCATGCAGCCTTTCGGGTTGGACGTGGTACCCGAGGTGTAGAGGATCAGCGCGGTGGAACCCAAGCGGGTTTGCAGGCGTCGGATGTGAACTGCGTCCTCGCTGACCTGCTGGGCCAGGGCGTCAAATTGTTCAAGATTCACCAGGTGAGGCACGGGGTCGCCGGACAGTGATATCACCGCTCGCAGCAGCGGCGTTGCGGCAAGACTCAGCTGCAGTGGGTTGTCCGCTTCGGTCAAGCCCGGCAGCGCCGCGTTGAGACGGGGGACAAAGTCAGCGGTGTCGGCAAACTTATTGGAGGTGAGCACCACGGTTAAGTCGGCGTTTTCGCACACGTAGCCAATTTCCGGCGGCCGGAAGCGGGCGTTAATCGGCACCACCACCGCGCCCAGCAAGGTGGCACCAAACAGGGCTTCAATAAATTCACAGCAGGTGGGCAGCAGCAGCCCAACGTGATCGCCGGACTTTACCCCTAGCGCGCTAAGACTGCGTGCTACCTTTATTGCGCGGCTGGCAAGCCGCTCATAGGTATAGCGTTCGTTGGGATATACCACCGCTTCGCTGGTGGGATAGTGATCGGCCGCCGTGAGCAACAGGTCACCCAGGGTGGTGGCCCGGATCCGGCTGGTTCTAAGGTCGTCACTCATTCACGCAGTTGCCTCTCCGGTGGTGAAGTTCCGCTGATTCAGTCAATCGGATCCAGGTATTCGCGAACGTAGGCACCGTCCAGGCACTCAATCATCGGCGTTGCCAATTGTTTAAAGTGAGGCGTGTTCAGATGATGCTCTTCCGCGGCTTCGTTAACAAAGGACTCAAACACCGCGTAGCCCAGGGGCTGGTCTCGCAGCTTGTAAAATTGATAGGCCAGGGTTTCGGGCTCATTAGCGTGCACCGCAGCGGTGAGCTTTTCCACCAGCTGGCAGAACTCTTTCTGCTTTTCGGGCTTGATATTCATTCGGGAAAGAAAGGTAATCACCAGGCGGCTCCCATGGGCGAACAAGTGTCTGGATGGTAACATTGAGAATCAGGGAATAAAACAATCATGACTGTTTTTTTTCTGCCGCAAACCGGCGTTAGAACACGCCCTGATCCAAAATCCGACAACAGCCTTGGCGCACCCCAGGGTTACCCAAAGGCCATAGCAAGAGCCATCGAAAAGGCCCCGAAAGCCAAATCATAGGAAACCCAATGACCCAGAAATTTTCCCCCGCATTGGCCGCCGCAGAGATTCCCGAGAAGTCCTTTCGCTGTGTCGAAGTAGACGGCGTTGCGATAGTGATTTGCAACGTCAAAGGCCAGTTTTTTGCGGTCAGAAATCAGTGCTCCCACGCCCGCGCGCCCTTTGACCTGGGACGGCTAAGAAACCACAAGCTTTTCTGCCCTGCGCATGGCGCGGTGTTTGACGTTCGAGATGGCGCCGCCCTGCAGATGCCGGCTCGCCGGCCCATCGACTCCTTCGCCACACGGCTCAGCGATGAGGGAAAAGTGGAAGTGGACGTATCGACCCCCCAGCCGCCGTCCTCAGTCTGAGGTTTTCTCCACCCGAAATCCGGCCCGGGGGAAGTGCACGTTGACCTCGCCCACCATGGGATCGTTGCGGCGCAGGGTGATTTTCTGTCGGTTCAGGGTTATCAGCTCACCCACCACCGGCACCGCGCCGTAGTCCGTTGGGGTGGCGCTAACCCGCTGCCCATGTTTGAGGTCAGCGCCATTGGGCAGTACGCCCTCACCCTGCCCCGGGCTGCTGGCAGCGGCGATGGCCAGGGCCTCGCTGGGGTCAAGTTCAGTGCGCTGACCATGGCCAATATTCTGCATCCGCTTTTCCCACTCACAAACCCGGCCAAACTCTTCCAGCCACTGTCCGCCTCCGGGCACGTTGCCCCGCAGCATCCAGACCGGGAAATACCCCAGGATGTCCGGCACCCGCACCGTATCACCGGTTAAGAAATCTTTACCGTGGCCCAGCTGGTTTTCCAGCACCGACACCTGGGCCAGAAACTGATCGGTCATATGGGGCACGGAAGCGGACAGCTGATCGAAATCCATAAAGGCGAAAAAGCCCTTACGGTCGTCCAGCAAAGGCTCGGGGATATTGTCGTTCATGGCCATGGACAATCCGGCACCGGGCTCAAAGAACGTCCGATCGCTCCAGGCAGCAAGAGCCGCTTCCAGGGCCGCGCCGCCGGGGGTAAACAGCCCAGGCTCGGGAAAACGCTGTTCCAGCTCATGGAAAATCAGCCCGGTATCGCAATACACCTCTGCCCCCACCTGCAGCACCGGGGTTTTTCTATAGCCGCCGGTCAGGGGCATCAGCTGGGGCTTGGGCATGATCATGGGGATTTCCACCGACCGCCACTGGAGGCTCTTGATGCCCATGGCCAGCCGGGTTTTCTCTGCAAAGGGGGATGGGTCAAAGTGGTGAACAATCAGCTCGGGCATGAGGGGTTCCAACAAATCGGGGCAATCAGCCTAAACCGGCGCAAATAAAAAAAACAGTCTTGATTGTTTATTTTTTGCCATGCCAATCCTATACTGATCAAAGGTACTCAATCGGTGTTGCTGTGCGGCTTGCGGTGCGCAATCACCGACTAACGGAATGGAATGTGATGAGTAAACGCGCGGAATCTGTAACGTTGACCGGCGCTGACCCCAGCTGGGGCATGACTGATCACGAGCTTGCCAACTATCCCCTAGTCTACCGGCCAGACCTGTTTGCCGGCCAAACCGCGATTATCTCCGGCGGCGGCTCCGGCATCGGCAAAGCCATGACCTTCCTGTTCGCCCGACTGGGCGCCAACGTGGTGATCTGTTCCCGCAGCGAAGACAAGCTGACCCAGACCCAGGCCGCAATTAAGGAGCACCTTGGCCGCGACATCGATTACCTGGCCATGACCATCCGCAATCCCGATGACGTTCACGCGCTGATGGAACAAACCTGGGAAAAATTTGGCCAGGCAGATATCTTGGTTAACAACGCCGGCGGCCAATTTCCCCAGGCCGCACTGGATTATTCCGTCAAAGGTTGGAACGCCGTCATCGACACCAATCTGAACGGCACCTGGTACATGATGCAGGCCGCCGCCAAACGGTGGGTCGATAACAAAACTCCAGGTAATATTGTCAACATTGTGGCCAACGTGAACCGAGGCATGCCCCAGGTAGCCCATACCTGCGCCGCCCGGGCCGGGGTGATTTATTTGAGCAAATCGGTGTCCACGGAATGGGCTCAGCTGGGCATTCGGGTGAACTGCGTATCACCCGGCTCCATTGCCACCGAAGGCCTGCACGTTTACCCACCGGAGGCGGCCGGGCGATTTAGCGACAGCAACCCCATGCGCACCCTGGGTGATGCCTACGACATTGCCCAGGCGGTGGCCTATCTGTGCGGCCCCACCGGTAAGTTCATTACCGGTGAAGTGCTGACGGTGGACGGCGGCAACAACCAGTGGGGAGATACCTGGCCGGGCGGCGTGCCCGACGAATTTAAGGTCGACTACAGCTGAACCCAGGCGCCAAAGCAGGTTCAGACTACACCGGCCCACCAATGGAGATTGACCGATGAATTATCACTATCGTGAGGGCAGCGTCATCAACCCCGACGCGCCGGATGAGTCTCTGGAAGCCAAAATGCCCTACGTGGACAACGGCACGGAGCGGGTTTCCCCAGAGCGTTTTTATAGCCAGGCTTTTATGGACGCCGAGTGGGAGCAGCTGTGGACGCGGGCCTGGCAGATTGCCGGTGTGGAATCGGACATCCCGGAGCCCGGAGACTATATGGTGTACCGGATCCGCACCGAATCATTCATTGTGGCGCGCCAGGACGACAACTCCGTCAAAGCCTTCTACAACGTGTGCCCTCACCGGGGTAACCGGCTGGTGCACAACGACCGGGGGACGGTGCCATCGTTCACCTGTTCCTTCCATTCCTGGCAGTTTGGCCTGTGCGGCAAGCTGCGCAATATCACCGACGAGGAGACCTTTCGGCCCGAGGTGGTGTGCCACCGGCCCAACCTTAAAGAGGTGCCCTGCGAGACCCTGGCCGGAATTGTTTTCATCACCATGGACCCCAACCCGCCGCCCCTGGCTGAACGCCTGGGCCTGCCGCCGGGCTATCTGGAAAACTACCAGATCGGCAAAATGAACGTGGTTCGCCACGTGGTCAGCGAGTGGGGAGCCAACTGGAAGACCGGCGTTGACGCCTTTTATGAAAGCTACCATCTGCACGCCGTGCACCCGGAAACCCAGGGCGTGATGGGCGACTTAAACGTGCAGTACGACCTATATCCCTTCGGCGCCAGCCGCATGATTGTGCCCCTGGCCCAGAAAAGCCCCAGGGTCGAAGATCAATCCACGGTGGACGAAGGGCTGCAATACATGATGCGCGACGCCGGCATGGACCCGGATGGCTATCACGGTGATGCTGCGGGTGTTCGGCCCGCCATTCAGCAGTCCAAGCGAGCCCGGGCCCAGCGCCTGGACCTTGGCTATGAGGCATTGGTGGACGGCCAGCTCACCGACAGCTGGGCCACCGGAATTTTCCCCAACGTGCAGATTGGACTGCATCCCGAGGGCGCGTTTCTGATGCGCTTTATGCCCCACCCCACGGATCCGGAACGGTTCTTCTATGACACCATGACCCTGTTCAGGCCCGCTGACGACCCGGATTACAAGGCGCCAGGCTGGATGGGTATTCCCGAAGGTACCGACCTGTCCGGCGAAGACCGCCCGGCCACCGAATATGTAGGCCTGGGTGAGCCACCCAATCTGGGCATGGTGCTGGATCAGGATTCAGAGCTGCTACCGGTGGTGCAGCAAGGTCAGAAGTCCAGAGGTTTTGATGGGCCGCTGTGGGGTGAGCAGGAACAACGGCTGCGACATTTTCA
>CAYGPO010000097.1:0-17971 GCA_964351665.1 uncultured Gammaproteobacteria bacterium
GTGCAACACCTGAAAATTGCCCTGGTGCTCGGGGGCTGCCTGGGCGCTGCGGCATTGGGTATTGACTCTCTGGTCCCGGCTTTGCCGTTGCTGGCTGGCGAGTTTGGGGTCAGTCCCGGTGACAGCCAGCTGGCACTGACGCTGGCGATGTTGGGGTTTTCCCTGGGCCAGATCCCCGCCGGCATCGCCTCTGATCGTTACGGCCGCAGGCGGGTGTTGTACTTTGCCCTCAGCACCTTCGCGCTGACCTGCCTGCTGGTGGCGCGGCTGCCGGATTTTCCTGCCTTGCTGGCACTGAGAGTCCTACAGGGCCTGTCCCTGGCTGGATTGTCGGTCAGCGCCCGAGCCATTGTTCGAGACGTCTCCAGCGGTGTGGATGCCGGTGCACTGATGTCGTCAGTGACCACGGTGATGGCCCTGGCCTCGGTGATGGCGCCCCTGATAGGGGGCTACTTTTCCGCCGAATTTGGCTGGCGATCAATCTTTATCGTGATGGCGCTATACGGCGCAGCCTTTCTGCTGCCGGTGCGATGGGTGGTGCCAGCCACCCGAGGCCAGGGTCGCGCGCAGTCGCCCCTCAAACAGCTGCAGGTCAGTCTTAGGGCTTTTGCCGGAAATGCCCAAAGCGTTCGGGGTGTGTTGGTCAACGCCGCGGCGTTTGCCGGGCTGTTTGGGTTCATCTCCGGATCAGCGGCAATGGCAAAGGAGGTGTTTCATCTGCCCCAGGAGCTGCTGGGGCCGGTCATCGCCCTGATTCCCCTGATGCTGGTGCTGGCCTCCCAGATCAGCCGGCTGCTGGTGCGACGGGTTGGCTTGCGAAACCAGGAAAAGCTAGCGGTCGCGGTGCTGGCGTTTGCCGGGCTTGGCCAGCTGGCCTGCGTCGCTCTGGGGTCCTCGTCGCTTATTTTAGTCTGGGGCTTTGCGATGGTCTACGCTATGGGTTTTGGGCTGTTGATGCCGGTGGTTACGGCCCTGGTGCTTGACCCCCAGCCACGCTCAGCTGGATTCGCCGCCGCCATACTAGGCACCACCCAATCTGCGGCCGGAGCCGGCGCGTCGGCCCTGATTGCCCTGACCTACAACCACAGCGCCGTTCCCAACGGATTGCTGATGGGCCTGTCCGGACTGCTGGCGGCAGGGTTTTTGCTGCTGATTAAGGGGCGTGACCAAACCGTGTAGCAGCCACTTCAGTTTCTTCCCAGTGCGCCGATAGTTTTGGCATCAGAGTCAATAATGTGACGTTAGATGTCCAGTCCCAACACAGCAAAGCCATCGCCAGTTGCTCCGTCAGGTCCAGAACCTGAGGCGGGAAAAACCGCTGTCGAACCATCGGTAGCCAGCAAAGCCGCGAGCAATGACGGTGAGGATGCGCTGGCCAGACTGCTGGTGCTAGACGGCGTGATCAGCCCGGCAGACCTCAAGAAAGGCCAGCGGATGGTGGCCAAACTGGGGCGTGAGTCCACCGTGCTTGCGGTGCTCAAGCAGATGGGCGTGGTCAACGAGGTGCAGATTTGCGAGGTTTGTAAAAACCACCGTTTCGAGCTGCCCCTGGGCGACCTGTTGATGGAGATGGGATACATCTCCAGAGCCGAACTGCGGGTTGCACTTAAAATCCAGAAGTCGTCCAGCAGGGGCGAGAAGCTGGGCGAAATTCTGGTTAAAAAACGCGTTATCAAAGAGAAAGACCTGGCCCGAATTCTAGCCAGCCAGGTGGGCATGGACTTCGTGGAACTGAACGTTGCCGATTGCGACGCGACGCTGGCGGAGAAGCTGTCCGCAGAGTCCTGCGTACAGATTGGTTTTTTTCCGATTCGCACCGAAGGCGAGCAGCTGCTGGTGGCGTTTTCTGACCCCTTAAGCCAGGAGGCCCAGCTGGCCGCCAGCCGAATTTTCAATTGCCAGATTATCCCCATCGTTGCTACCCAGAGCGCCATTCGAACCGCCGCTGCGGCCCTGGGTCGGCGGCGCAAGCAACAGTCCAGCCGGCTGCAACAGATCGACCAGTCCAGCCCCCAGGGGCTGGTCAACTCGATGATTCAGGCGGCGGTGGAGCGGGGCGCCAGCGACATCCATATAGATCCATTGAAAGAACGTGTGCGGGTGCGGTTTCGGATCGATGGGGTGTTGCGGGAGCACGCCGATTTCAGTCATGACAAGCTGGCTGCGGTGGTCTCGCGACTTAAAGTGCTGGCGGAAGCTGATATTTCAGAGCGGCGTCGTCATCAGGATGGGCGGGTGCTGTTCGAAGATCCTAAGTCGGGTTCGATATTTGATATGCGGGCATCGTTTTACATCACGGTGCACGGCGAAGCGGTGGTGTTGCGAGTGCTGAACAACAACAACACCGTATTGGATATGTCTCAGCTGGGCATGTCGCCGGCGATGCAGGAACGGTTTAAATACCAGGGCCTGGATACGCCCAGCGGGGTGATCATCGTGACCGGGCCCACCGGCTCGGGCAAAACCACCACCCTGTACAGCTGTGTTAATCACCTGAACGACGAAACCACCTCCATCATCACCGCCGAAGACCCGGTGGAATACGTGGTGGACGGCATTTCCCAGTGCTCGCTCAATAACAAGCTTGGGCTGACTTTCGAGGAGTCTCTGCGCCACATGGTGCGCCAGGATCCGGACGTGATCGTGCTTGGAGAAATTCGTGATGCGTTCTCTGCTGAGAGCGCTATTCAGGCTGCCCTGACCGGGCACAAGGTGCTCACCACCTTCCACACCGAGGACAGCATCGGCGGATTGCTGCGTCTGCTCAATATGGATATCGAGGCGTTCTTGATTTCCTCCACGGTGGTCTGCGTGGTGGCTCAGCGTCTGATCAGGCGGGTTTGCCAGGAATGCGCTGCCCCCGTTGAGCTGGATTCCAGGGATCTTCAGCTCATGGGCTGGTCAGCTGGGGACGCTGAGGGCGGCGATTTTGTCGCCGGAGCAGGCTGCGATGCCTGTCACTACACCGGCTACCGCGGCCGGGTGGCCGTATTTGAAATTCTGGTGCTGTCGGAAGCGGTGCGAGACGCAATTTTGGTCCGCAAGACCTCGGCCCAGATCCGCAAGATCAGCGTTGAGACCTCGGGTCTGGTGACCCTGCTTGAAGATGGCTTGGAAAAAGCGGCCCGTGGGCTCACAACCATGGACGAGGTTCGCAGGACCCTGCCGAGGCTAAGTACCCCCCGGCCGCTAATGGAGCTGAAACGACTAACAGGAAATTTGCAATGAGTAAGCCGAGTTCACTGGTGGATATGATCAGCGCCAAGCTGACTTCAGGTGAGATTGAGCTGCCGGTATTTGATCAGGTAGCGCTAAAAGTTTATCGCGCGGTGCGCAAAGATGACCTGAACGCTGAGCAGATCTGCCAGCTGATGGAGGAGGACCCGGTGCTGGTGGCAGAAGTGCTCAGCACCGCCAACTCCTCGTTCTTTTCTGGCCTGGGCCAGGTCAGCACAATTAAAGAGGCGCTGGTGCGGCTGGGGGCCAAACAGGTGGGTGCCCTGGCCATGGCGGCGGGCCAAAAACGCCTCTACAGCATGTCCAAAGGACTCTACAACGCGCGCCTGAAGAAACTCTGGGCCCACACCAGCGCGGTGGCCATGGGTTCCCGTTGGCTGGCTCGTAAAGCCGGTTACCTGAATCTGTCCGACGAAGCCTATGTGGGTGGACTGCTGCACGATGTGGGCAAAGTCTCGTTGCTGACCATCATCGAGGATCTATCCGTTGATGCTGACAGCGATATTCAGGTTTCTGAACATGTGGTGGACGTGACCTTACGCCAGCTGCATACCCGGCACGGCGCCGAGCTGCTGAAAATGTGGAGCCTGCCTGACTCATTACAACAGGTGGTTGCTGAGCAGGAACTGGATAAGTTTGATGAATCTAATGTGGTGCTGACCATCGTCAGGCTGGTGGATAAGGCCTGTGCCAAAGAAGGTATCAGCGATTTCCCTGACCCGACTATCAGTCTTGATAGCACCCAGGAATCCAAAATCCTAAATCTTAATGACATCGTGCTGGCAGAGCTGCAGATTGTTGTAGAAGACGCCGCCAATAACGTGGAACAGGAGGCAGCGTAATGCAAAGTGCCGCAGAACAGCTTGATCCGGGAGCGGGTGAAATGGCGGACATTTCCCGGGCAGTGGCCGCCGAAATTGCTACCGGTGAGTTGGAGCTGCCGCTGCTGCCCACCTCCGCCATGCAGGTGTTTCACCTGGCCAGCGATGTGGATGCGGACATAGGCAAGGTGGCAGGAATGATCGAGCGGGATCAGAAGCTGGCCACCGGCGTGCTGCGGGTCGCCAATTCGGTGGCCTACAGTCCACGCCAGGAAATCGTCACCCTGCGCCAGGCCATTATGCGGCTGGGCCTAAAATCCCTCTGCGAAATTGTGCTTGGGGCCGCCTTCAAGGCAACGGTGTTTGCCGATGATCGCTACATGGAGCCGATGCAGCAGTACTGGCGAACCGGCATCGGCTCGGCCCTGTGGGCCAAAGAGCTGGCGCGGCTGCGACGCAAGAATGTTGAAACTGCCTACCTATGTGGAATGCTGCACAACGTGGGCCAGCCGATGACCTTGAAGATTATCGCTGGACTTGACCAGGCGCCACCTTTTGATGACCACCTGGGCCAGGTGGTGAACCAGCATGCGACGGAGGTGGGGGGCATACTTGCTGACCTTTGGCAGCTGCCGGAAGTGGTCAAAACCTGCATCGCTTTTCATCAGAATTTTGAAGCCGCGGAGAATTATCGAGACGAAGCCTGCGCCGTGCGCGGCGCCGCTGAGCTACTCAAAGTTGCCGATCATGAGCCGTCGGAAGATGAAGATGACCCGGCCCTCAAGCTGCAAAGCATGCCCTGTTTTCAGGAACTCAATGTTTATCCCGATGATTTGGCTGGACTGTTAGCCCAGAAGTCTCGCCTCGCCATGGCCCTGGAGTCGTTTTCATGAGCGAAGATGAGTTTGATTTTGTCGTAGTAGGATCTGGCCCGGCGGGCCAGAAGGCTGCCATTCAGGCGGCTAAAAAGGGTTGCCGGGTGATGTTGGTTGAGCGAGATCGCCAGGTGGGAGGAAGCTGCGTCTACCGCGGCACCATTCCCAGCAAAACCCTGCGGGAAAATGCCCTGCAGCTGGCCCGGGCCATGCAGTGTAAGCAGGCGGTCACGGTGCGCCTGGAGCAGCATGCCTCCATGAACCATTTGATGTCCCGACTGCAGCACGTGTTGGACAGCCACGATGATCTGATCTCCGATCAGCTGGGTCGCAACGGCATTATCTGCGAGCACGGCCGGGCCAGTTTTGTTGATGATCACACCATTGTGGCTACCCGTGTTGATGGTTCCAGCCGCACCTACCGGGCCAAGCATATTATTATTGCCACCGGTTCCCGTCCCCGCGCTCCCGAGGATATTCCGGTTGACCATGAGTACATTCTGGACAGTGATTCGGTGCTGTCCATGTGTTACCTGCCCGAATCCATGCTGGTGTTGGGTAGTGGGGTGATTGCCTGCGAATATGCGTCGATATTTGCCCTGTTGGGGGTCAAGGTGACGGTGGTTGACCGGTTCGCCGCGCCCCTGGGCTTTCTTGACCCGGACCTGTCGAAGAAATTTCTGGAGTCCTTTGAATCGTTTGGCGGTCGTTTTGTTGGCAACTGCCGAATATCAGACATCTACTGGGATGGGGCTTGCGAAGTGGTAGCGAGGATGGACAACGGCACCCAGCTGAGCGCTGAGAAGGCCCTGTTTGCCCTGGGCCGTATGGCCAACGTGGACGACCTGGGGCTGGATAAGACGGGCCTGAGCGTCAATCAGTACGGCATTTTGGATGCGGACGAGAACTGTCAGACCAAGGTCCCTCACATTTACGCCGTGGGTGACGTGATCGGGGCGCCGGCGCTGGCTTCCAGTTCCATGGATCAGGGCCGAAGGGCGGTGCGTCACGCGCTGTCGCTGCCCCCGGGAGCGCCTGCCAACACCATTCCCTCGGGCATTTACACGATCCCGGAGATTGCCAGCGTAGGGCTCAGCGAACTGGAGGCGCGCAAGCAGTTTGGTTCGGTTAAGGTTGCCAAGGTTGACTTTGCCGAGGTGGCACGGGGGCAGATTGCCGGCATCCAGGATGGCCTGCTGAAAATGGTTGCAGACCCGGAAGGTCGAAAGCTGCTGGGATGCCAGATTGTCGGTGAAGGCGCTACCGAGCTCATTCACCTGGCCCAAATGGCCCTGGTGACCCATCAAACCGTGGATGTGTTTGTGGAAAACATCTTTAACTTCCCAACCCTGGCCGAGGCCTATCGGATTGGCGCTCTGGCGGTGATCGCCCAGCGCAGCGCGGCCAATGACGAAGAGCCTCTGGTGCTGGCAACCGGATAAATATCCTGTCAGCCAACCGGTCACTGGCTGTGGCCGGCCGGCTGAAAAGCCGCTCGCTGTGATCGGCGTGCAATCCATGTATTGAAATTTTGGCCCAGGGCCACAATACTTGCCGGCTGGGAAATAAGCGGGAAGCCAATGCCTAAGATTATCTATATCGCCAATGATGGCACGCGCACGGAGCAGGACGTCCCCGTGGGCTGGAGTGTTATGGAAGGTGCAGTTCAAAATAACATCGACGGCATAGACGCCGATTGCGGTGGTTGCCTGAGCTGTGCTACCTGTCATGTGTTTATCGAGCCGGAATGGGTGGATAAGCTGGTAGCCAAAGAAGACCTGGAAGACGATATGCTGGACTGTTCAGCGGTGGATCGGGAGCCAAACAGCCGGCTCAGCTGCCAGCTGACGGTCACCGAAGAAATGGATGGTTTGGTGGTTAGGATGCCCGAGTTTCAGAGTTGATCCGGTTAATGGAAAACCCAGAGCGGGTTAGCTGATGTCGGTAAACTCAAACACCGACGTTCATCAGAACCAGAGCGCTGATCAGGGTAGCCGCCGGGAACCTAACCAAACAAGTGACCAGAAAAGTCACTTGGGAGAGGCATACGCCTCGGGTCATCCAGCGGAACTGACTCAACTGGCGGCGCTGTTGAAGGCGCGCCGCACGACAAACTTTTTTTCCGAGCAGCCCGTTGACCATCAGCTGATCAAAGCGGCGGTGGAGGTGGCTCAGTGGGCGCCCAACCACCGTCTCACCGAACCGTGGAAATTTGTCCACCTGGGGCCGCGCAGCCGTTCTGAGCTCATCGACAGGGCAGTTCAGCTGGCCGTGGACAACAAAGGCGAAGCCGCCGGCGAGGCCAGGAGAACCCGGCTTCAGGCCGTGCCCGAATGGTTGGCGGTAACCAGCGCAGTTTCTGAAGATAGCCTGCTGGATCGAGAAGACTACGCCGCCACCTGCTGTGCAATTCAAAACCTGATGCTGTTTTTGTGGCAGGCCGGGGTGGGCTGCAAATGGACCACTGGCGCTGTTACGCGAATGCCAGAAACCCTCAAACTGCTGGGTCTTGATCCCCGCCAGGATCGCATCGCAGGCCTGATCTGGATCGGTTATCCGCGTCAATCGGCCCAGTCAACCCGTAGCGATCTGGCCTCAGCGTATTTTTTGTTGGACTGATCATCGCCCCGCTTGTGGCCGGGGGCTCGAGCTTATCTCATGACCCATACCATCGTTTTCGGTAACGAGAAAGGCGGCACCGGCAAGTCCACATTGGCGATGCACGTGGTTGTCCATCTGCTTAGGCAGGGCGCCGCCGTGTCTGTGATTGATCTTGACTCCCGGCAGCGGTCGGTTTCCCGGTTTATGGAAAACCGCCAGAAATATATTGATACGCAGGGGGTGGATCTGCCGCTGCCTCGCTGGCAGTCGCCGCCGGCGTCCAGCCTGAGAGAGTCCATAGCCCAGCGTGAAGCCCAGGAGCAGGCCAGTCTGCAGCAAGCCCTGGCAGAGCTAAGAGCCGATAACGATTTTCTGGTCATCGACTGCCCCGGCGGACACACCCACTACGCCCAGCTGGCCCATGCCCTGGCCGATACTCTGGTCACACCGTTAAACGACAGTTTTGTTGATCTTGATCTGCTGGGCGAGGTCTCTGCCCAAACCTTTCAGGTGACCCGGCTGAGCCACTACGCTGAGATGGTCTGGGAAAGTCGAAAGTTTCGTTCAGCCAGTGAGCTTGCGCCCATGGACTGGGTGGTCACACCCAATCGGGTAGGCAGTCTTCAGTCCCGCAACAACCAGCGGGTCGAAGGGGTGCTGGAAGCGCTCAAAAAGCGCCTGCAGTTTCGCTATCAACGAGGGCTGACAGAGCGGGTGATCTACCGGGAGCTGTTTGTCAGCGGATTGACCCTGATGGACCTGGCGGATCTGCCGGGCAAGGGGCTCACACAGATGTCGCATCTGGCGGCACGAGAGGAGATACGTCGTCTGGTAGGTAGCCTCAACCTGCCATGACTTCAGTGCCAGCGGAATCGGACCAGAGGCTGGCTCAGTCCCAACGCAACCTGAAGATCTACATGAGTGCACAGGTGTTTGATCTGCACGGTCTGTGGATCCACCGGGTGGCCCTGGGCTGGTTAACCTGGGTGGAGACGGAATCAGAATTCTGGGTAGGAATGATCGCTTTCGCCCAGTTTATTCCGGTGGTGGTGCTGGGGCCGCTGTTTGGTGTACTGGCCGATCGTCTGGATCGGCGTCGCTCAGCCATGGCCTTGAATCTTTCCCTGACCGCCGTGGCTGTGGTCATGATGAGCGCCAGCTTCGCTGACCTGCTGGACATCTGGACGATTCTTGCCCTGTCGTTGCTGCAGGGTATTGCCTCCGGTGCCTATTCACCCATCCGCATGTCCCTGGTGGCCAACCTGCTGGCCAGGCACCACCTGGCCAGGGGCATAGCCATTAATAGTCTTGCCTTCAACGCTTCGCGGTTTTTAGGGCCCATGTTTGCGGGTCTGATTATCGTTTCTTGGGGCGTGTCCTGGGCGTTTGCGATCAATGCCCTGAGCTACTTTTTCATGCTGCTGGCGCTGCTGCTGGTCAAGCCTCTGACCCAGCACAGCGCTGCGGCCGAAGGCCGTCGGGTGTTAGACGAGCTCACCGAGGGGCTGCGCTACGTGTTGGATCACCCGCTGATCAGGCCGCTGCTGCTGCTGGCAATATCGGTTTCGGTGTTTGGCCGCGGAGTGATGGAGATGTTTCCAGCCTTTGCCGACGGGGTGTTTGGTCGAGGTGCTGCGGGCTTGGCCTGGCTGACCTCAGCCAGTGGCGGCGGCGCTATCGGCGCCGGCCTGTGGCTGGCTAGGGGCGGCCAGAAATCCCTGCCGCTGATTGCGCCGGTGGCAGCACTGGTCTGCGGGGTACTGGTTATTGGCTTTGCCTTTACCCGCTCATTTGAGATGGGTTTGGTGCTGGCAGCCGGTCTGGGTTTTTGTTTTTCCTGTTTCGGCATCGCCGTGCAAAGCCTGCTGCAAACCAAGGTCGATGACGCCTTTCGCGGGCGCGTCAGCAGTTTCTGGGGGGTGTTTGGCATTGGCGGCTCGGCCCTGGGCGCCTTTCTGCTGGGGGCCGCTGCGCCCCGCCTTGGGCTGGGCTGGGTCAGCGCCGGCTCTGGCCTGCTGTGTTTATTGTTCTGCTACAAAACTTCCATGAAGATCTTACGCCGACAGCTGTGAATCGGAGCTTCCCTGGTTGAAAAAATTTCCACCCGTGGCCAATCGTCGTTAACATTGACGGCCTACTGCATGTCACCTTTAATGTCATCTCAGGAGAAATTATGGCTACCGAAACAGTGCTGGACGTTGTCTCAGGCGACGTCACCATGAAACTTTTCGTCTGCGCGCCAGACAGCGATTCAGCGGCGCCGGCGGTTTTGGTCAGCCATGCCTGGGGCGGGCAGACCGAATTTGAAAAAAATAAGGCGCGCCAGGTGGCCCAGCTGGGTTACGTGGGCGTTGCCCTGGATGTCTACGGCGATAATCAAACCGGCAGCAATCCGGAACAAAACGGCGCGCTGATGCAGCCCATGCTGGCCGATCGGGCTGAGCTGCAGAAACGACTGGCTGCTTCTTTGGCTGCCACCTCCCAGTTGAGCCAGGTAGACAGCGGCAAGATCGGCGCCATGGGCTACTGCTTCGGCGGTCTATGTGTGCTGGATCTGGCTCGCAGCGGAGCTCAGGTAGCTGGGGTGATTTCTGTCCACGGCCTGTTTGTTGCCCCGGATAATATTTCCAAACCCAATATTTCAGCCAAAGTATTGGCCCTGCATGGTTGGGATGACCCCATGGTCAAGCCTGATCAGGTGCTGGCACTGGCCGATGAGATGAACGGCGCCGGCGCCGACTGGCAGCTACACGCCTACGGCAAAACCCTGCACGCGTTTACCCATCCAGAGGCTAACGATCCGGCCATGGGCACCATGTACAGCCCCACTGCTGATCGTCGAGCCTGGGCCGCGACGGTGGATTTTTTTGCTGAGGTCTTTGCCTGAGCATAAGACCAGCATAAGCGGGCTTCAGTCAGGCCGATTAAGCAGGTAGTCCTGATACTGGGCCCGCAGCGGTTTTTTGTCGATTTTGCCGGTGGCGGTGAGGGGGATGCTGTCCACCGCCACGATGGCGTCGGGCAGCTGCCAGCGGGCAAAATGCTCGGCTAAGAATGCCTTGATGGCCTCTTCATCCAGGGGCTTGCCGGGTTCGGTTTGCACCAGCAGCAGGGGGCGTTCTTCCCACTTGGGGTGGCGCGCTCCGATACATGCGGCCATGGCGACGTCGGGATGGGCGATGGCGGCATTTTCCAGATCCGCCGAGCTGATCCACTCGCCACCGGACTTAATCACATCTTTGGCCCGGTCAGTGATGTGCATGAAGCCAAACTCGTCGATGGTGGCAATGTCGCCGGTATCAAACCAGCCGTCTTCAAGCGCGCTTTGCGTTTCGCCAAAGTAGCGTTCTACGGTCCAGGGACCGCGCACCAGCAGCCGGCCGAAGGTCTGGCCGTCGTGGGCCACCGGGGCGCCTTCATCGTCAATAATTTTCATGTCCACGCCAAAGGGCACTCGACCCTGTTTGCAGCGCAGATCGTAATCGGCCTCGGTGCTGGAGGGAGCGGGCATGTAGCCGGTAACTCGATTGACGGTGCCCAGGGGGCTCATTTCCGTCATGCCCCAGGCATGCAGCACCTTCACCCCGTAATCTTTGTCGAAGGCCTCGATCATGGAGCGGGGCGCGGCGGATCCGCCGATCACCACTTCTTTGAGGTGGTCAAGGGAGATGTTGGCAGACTTAAGGTGGGCCAGCAGCATTGACCAGATGGTGGGGACCGCCGCAGCAAAGGTGCACTGTTCCTGATTGAGCTGATTGGCAATGGACGCTCCATCCATGTGCGGCCCGGGCATCACGATGCGCGCGCCCACCATGGGCAGACCAAAGGCCAGGCCCCAGGAGTTGGCGTGGAACATGGGCACCACCATCAGCACCCGGTCGCCGCTGCCGGTATTCATGGCGTCTTTGCTGGTTGCGCCATAGGCGTGCAGCAGGTTGCTCATGTGGGAATACATGACCCCTTTGGGATTGCCGGTGGTGCCTGAGGTGTAGCACAGGGAGGACGCTTCATCAGACTCAACCTGGGTCCACTCACAGTGCTGGGATTGGGCTTCCAGCAGCGTCTCATAGCAGTGCCAGTTGTCTGGCGTGTCCGGCGGCATATGGGCCGCGTCGGTCATCACGATGACGTGGGCCAGGCTGGGTAATTGTTCAGCCAGGGCCTTTACTAAGGGCACAAATGTCAGATCCACCAGCAGCACCCGGTCTTCGGCGTGGTTCATGATGTAAGCCAGCTGTTCGGGAAACAGCCTGGGGTTGACGGTGTGGCTGACGGCGCCAATGCCCATGGTGGCAAACCAGGCTTCAAGATGCCGATAGGTATTCCAGGCCATGGTGGCAACCCGATCGCCCCGGCTTACTCCCAAGGCTTTGAGGGCATTGGCCAGCCGCCCTGTTCGAGCATAGGTCTGCTGATAGGTCTGGCGATGCATCCCTCCTTCCACCGTATTGGTCACCACCTCCTGGGCAGAGTGCCAGCGGGCAGCGTGTTCCAAAATTTTGACGAGATTCAGGGAAGATGACTGCATGAGTCCGCGCATCGTTGAGCTCCGCTGGTAAAGGGTCTGGCTGAAGTTTGGCGCTCCGTTAGCGCTTATGCAACCGCCGGGATTATGGCTTTGCGTCCATTTGAATTCGTAAAAACCGATGCTTCGGAGAATTTAAAACGGTTTTACCTTGGTGTTTTCTTGCTCCATGATTAGCCCTCAAATCATTGGAGAGGCGCAATGTCAGAGACCATGATGGAACTAGATTCCGGATCCGTTCATTCCCACGTTGTTGAGCTTGAGGCCTGGAGCCGCTCCACCGTGCTGCCTGGGGTGGTGCATCGGTTAGCGGTGTTTGGCGGCCTGCAGGCCGTTGGACCGTTGGCCTGGCGAATCTATCAACGCTATCGGGTCGCTGAATCAATGCAGATCCAATATAACCGGGCTCGGGCTGCTGTGTGCCAGGGAGAACTGAAACTGGCCACTGGAGCCATTTCCTGGATGCAGCTGTCTCGCTACCAGTTTGATGCGGTCTGGGACGATCGGAAGTCCCTGACAGAGATAACCGGCCTGCTGCCTCTGCAGGCACTGTGCGCAGCATTTGCTGCCAACTCTGCAAGTTCTGCCGACGTTGCCGATCATCTGCTGGTTGCTTTGGTGGAGTCTGAACTTCTGGACGCGGAAGTACTCACCCGCAGAATCCTGCCGGAATCCAGCTCCATGGCGTCCATCATTGGCAAGGTTGACGGTCCCGAAGCCGCTCTGTCGGTATTTGCTGCAGCCCTGGTGGCCACCGATCCGGGCTCAACCCGGGGTGATGCCTTGATCAGCACCTTGGCGGCTGACCTGCGACTACCGGACGCCCTGGTTGCTGCGCTGCGCGTGGGTCTGGTGGGCCAAACGCAGCTGCCCATGGCCAGCTAGGAGCCTGCGCCGTAGAAACTTCCGGGCTGCAAATTCACGATATCTTTGGGACGGCCCGCCAGTGACCAGTCGCTTGGCAACCTCTAGTGTATCCAGCCTGCCCGGCTGCGCCGCCGCGCCCGGCTGCCTTGCTGCCACCGGTGCCGAAATCCACACCAGGGCCAGCCGAATTACATCACGGGCTGGCTGGCCTTTTTTCCGTCCGTTCCTTAGCTCAGCAGGTTTCCCGGGCTGGCGTTTTTTCGTTTCCCCTTGGCCCAATGTCATGGGGAAACAGGCCCTTCGTGTGCTATAAAACTACGCGAAATCTACGTTTTCACCGGTAAGATCCCATTCATGGATGATTCAACTCGAAGAGCTGAGGCGAAGGGGCCCGATTCGGCCCTGCCCAAGGTGGCACTGACCAAGGAAGTTCTGGGCGGCATCTTTGCTGACCGAAATTTTCTGACGGTCACTCTCATCTACGGCGTTGGTGTCAGTCTGCTGACCCTGGCACTGCCCATCTCGGTGCAGGTTCTGATCGGTGCCGTGGCCAACACGGCGGTGGTCCGATCCGTGGTGATTCTTGCCCTTGTGCTGTTTGCTCTATTGGCACTGTCTGGCATGTTGGTGGCGATGCAGACTTACGTGCTGGAGTTGTTTCAGCGGCGCTTTTACGGCCGAATGACCTCAGAGATCGCGCTGCGGACGGTCTATTCGCAAACCGTCGGCTTCGAACGTATCAACCGCGAGGGTCTGATCAATCACTATTTTGAGATCGATTTGATCTTGAAGAGTTTGCCCTCGCTGTTGTCCAACGGGCTGGCTCTGGTGCTGCAGACCCTGGTTGGATACGCGGTGGTATCGTTTTATCACCCGGTGTTTTTGTTCTTCTGTGTTGTCCACGCGCTGCTGGTTTACCTGATCTGGCGCCACGCAGATGCCGGGGCCGTTAAATCGGTGATTGAGCTGTCTAGCGCCAAACATGAAACGGCGCGCTGGCTTGAGTCGCTGGCCCGTAATCATCGACAGTTCAAATCCGCCCACGGGGTGGACTACGCCATCGGCAAAACCAACCGGCTGATCGATGAATACATCGTTAAGCACAAGAAACACTTTGGCTACTTTTTCTCACAGCATATTGGTCTTTTGACCCTGTATGCGGCGGGCAGCGCCATCGTGCTTGGGGTCGCTGGCTGGCTGGTGATTCAGGGCCAGCTAAGCCTTGGCCAGCTGGTCGCCGCTGAGCTGATTCTGGGCGCCATTTTTGCCGGGCTGTCCCGGTTCAGCTATTACCTGGAGCTGTACTACGGCATTCGGGGCTCGCTGGATAAGCTGTCGCGTTTTTATCAGGTCCGGCTGGAAGATAACGGTGGCGATCAGCATATTGAAAACTGGCGGCCCTGTGCCAGCTTCGACAAAGCCACGGTTGATCTTCGCGGACGCCTGTATCATCTGGATGCGGAATTCCCCGCCGGCTCCCAGACCCTGGTGGCCGGTGAGAACGCGGGCATCGTGATGGCGGTGAAAGATCTGCTGTGGGGCGCCCGCCGGCCGGAGTCCGGCAGCGTGTCCCTGGATGACCACGAGGTGCGTGACTTTGCGCCCCAGGAATTGCGCGACCAGGTGGTGGTGGTGGATGACCCATTGATTTTTGAGTGCACTATTGCCAGCTATCTGCATATTGCAGACGCACACCTCAGCCGCGCTGGGATACGTGAACTGCTGGACATGGTGGGTCTTTCCCAGGTGGTGGACCAGCTCCCGGGAGGACTGGAAAGCCAGTTGAACGACGCAGGCATGCCGCTGTCAAACAGCGAAATATTACGACTTAAAATTGCCCAGGCCATTGCCGCGAAACCCAAGCTGCTGATCCTTACACCGGCCTGTGACCTGCTCAGGCTACATCGGCGCCGGCAGATTCTTGAGCACCTGAGAACCATGCCAGATACTACCCTGATCGTCTTTTCCAACCGTCGCGACCTTGACCATTTTGACCGGTACATGCTGCTCAACGATGGGCACACCTCCATGCACGGTTCCGTCCAGGAGCTGATCCGGGCGGAAGCCGCGTCCCGGTCGGACCTACGATAGGTTTGAGGATAAGCGTCTAATGGCACAACCCACGCTGACAACCGCGGCTCCGATTGACGTTAAAGAGTTCGCTAATCCAGAGCATATCGCGGGTTTCACCTCGGCCTCAGCAATTGGCGTGCCCCGGCCCATTTGGGCCCTTGCGCTGGTGATAGTTTTGGCCATGTCAGGGACGATAGCCCTGCTGTTTTTGACCCCCTGGGTGCAGACCGCCAACGGCATGGGCACAGTGACCACCCTGTCCCCGGCTGATCGCACCCAGAAAATTGCTGCCCTGACCAGTGGACGCATCAGGGAGTGGTTTGTCAGAGATGGCCAGCACATCAAGGCCGGCGACCCCATTGTTGAGATTATCGACGTAGACCCTGAGCTGATTAACAAACTGCAGCGGGAGCGGGCGGCCGGGGTCAGCCGATTACGGGCCGCTGAATCGGCAACGGCAACCTCGCAGATTGATCTGGAGCGCCAACGACGCCTCTACGACCAGGGATTAACCCCACGCAGCGCGCTGGAAACTGCCCAGATTAAATATCAGGAGCTGCTGTCCAAAGAATTTGGGATTAAGGCTGAAATTAACCAGCTGGACATCAACCTGTCCCGCCAGTCGACTCAAACCGTGCGGGCCCCTGGCGATGGCACCATTGTGCAGATCGTGGCGGGTTTCAGCGCGACCCTGGTCAGCGCCGGACAGCACATCGCCACCTTTGTACCCGATACCGATGAACTGGTGGCTGAGGTTTATGTGTCGGGGCTGGATGCGGCCCTGGTCAGTCCGGGTCGAACGGTGATGCTGATGTTCGAAGGCTGGCCGGCAGTGCAAACCGGCGGCTGGCCGGCGGTGGCCGTGGGTACCTTCCGGGGCGTCGTCCAGACCATCGACCCGGTGGTATCGTCAAACGGACGCTTTCGGCTGCTGGTAGGGCCCGACCCTACCGCTGACCCCTGGCCCTCGGGCCGCTATCTGCGCTTTGGCACTCAGGTTCGTGCATGGGTCCTGCTGGAGGAAGTGAGCGTAGGATTTGAGTTGTGGCGACGCCTGAACGGTTTTCCGCCAATTCGCACTGAGGAAGACGGCGGTTGAGTGCCCTGACGCTACGCGGCTCGTTGGCGGCGCTGCTGATAACCGGCTCGCTGACCGGACATGCTGTCGGACAGGTCTTGACCCTTGAGAGCGTGCTTGATCGGTCCGCCAGCAGCGTGCCCAAGATTCTTGAGGCCCGGGAAAAGATCAACGTCCAAAGAGCCAAGGCGCTGGGCGCTGAAGGTGCCTTTGATCGCCAGCTGTCCAGCGTAGGTCGGTCCAGAGCTGCCGGCTTTTACGGTCTTACCTATGTGGACAATAAATACTCCTCGCCCTTGCGCCAGCTGGGGGGCGAAGTTTATGCCGGCTATCGCATTAGTGACGGCGACTTCCCCGTTTATGAGGACGAGTTTGTGACCCTGGGGGCCGGTGAATTTAACTTTGGCGCCAGCATTTCACTGCTGCGCGATCGCCAGGTAGATCGACGCCGCATGGCGCTGCGTGATCGCAGCATTGAAATCGAGATGGCTGAGCTGGATTTTGTGCTGGCCAGTATCCAGGTTCAGCACGACGCCATGATTGCTTACTGGAACTGGGTGGCCTGGGGCCTGCGGCTGAAGGTTTTTGAAAACCTGTTTCAACAATCATTGAATCGGATCGGTGCCCTGGGGAGCCGGGTGGCTGAAGGTGACCTGGCGGAAATTGCGCTGGTGGAAAACCAGCAGCGGCAGCTGGAGCGGGAAGCGCTGGTGGTGGACGCCCAGCAAAAGCTGGACAACGCTGCCTTGAAACTGAGTTTGTACTACCGGGACGATCAGGGCCAGCCCACGGTGCCTTTGCCAGAGCAGCTGCCAGCTGGGTTTCCCGAGCCCGAAACCCAGGTGCCGGATCTGAATCAAGGGATCAATGTTGCCCTGGAACGCCAGGTTGAGCTGTCGCTGATTGACCGTCGTCTGGAGCTGGCTGCTAACCGGCGTGCTCTGGGGGAAAACGAGCTGCTGCCCCAGGTGGACCTGGACCTGAAAGTGGCCCGGGATCTGGGTGGCGGCAGTGTGACCCGGGGCGAAACAGACTTGTATGTAGGGTTTGAAGTGTCGGTGCCGCTGGAGCGACGCAAAGCCAAGGGTCAGATCGCCGCCGCCAGCGCGGAGATTCGGGCCCTGGATCAGCATCGGCGCAACATCACCGATCAGCTGATCGCCGGCATCGCGCAGCTGTCTAACACCATTGAGGCAGCTCAAATCAAAGCCAGGCTTGCCACCGGCGAGCTCAATCTGGCCCAGCGCCTGGAAGAGGCGGAGCAGCAGCGATTCAAAGAGGGCGCCAGCAGTTTTTTCCTGCTCAACGAGCGAGAGGGTGCCAACGCTGACGCCCGGCTTAAGCAGGTCAACGCGCTGGCATTGTATTACCGCGCCATAACAGACTATCTTGCGCTCACTGCCGACATAGCGGCGCTGCGGATCAATCTCTAACGATGGATTTCCTGCTGCCTCTGGCGGCCCTGGCGGCGCTGCTGGTGGGACCGGTGTTCTGGCATTTTTCCACTCAATCCCTAGCCCTGGGTAAGGCCGTCGATGGTTTCGCCATTGTGGCGGTGGGTGGATTAACGCTGCTGCTGATCGCGCCGGGGGCGGTGGCTGTCGGCGGCATCATCTCGGCGGGCTTATTGCTGGCAGGACTATTTCTGCCAAGATTGCTGCATCAGCTGGGCCCCCGGGGTGCAGGCTCCCGGGCCGACCGGGTGCTGCTTGCCGGACTGGTGATTCATGCCACCATCGAGAGTGCTGCGCTGGCGGCGTCAGCCGACGGCAGCCACCTGGGACTGGCCATTGTGGCTCACCGGGTGCCGGTGGGCCTGGCCATCTTCATGCTGGCGCCCAGCACCCGGGACGGCTGGATTGCGGTGGCGCTGATTGTGCTGGCATCTCTGTTG
>CAYGPO010000098.1:0-17170 GCA_964351665.1 uncultured Gammaproteobacteria bacterium
TGGGGGTGGGAGCGCTGTTTGCCACCCGCATCATTGACGACATGATTGGTCGGTTCTGCGTTGACAACCCCAAAGTGCGGGTGCATTTACAGCAGGGCTATTTTGAAGATCTGGTCAATGCGTTGGATCTGGGGCAGATCGAGGTGGCTTTCACCAATTTTCCGCTGCTGGTGCTGCCTGACTCGATGGAGTTTGAACCGTTGGTACAGGTCCATACCAGCGTGTTTGCCGCCAGTTCTCACCCGCTGGCCAAAACCCCCAGCCCAACACTGGAGCAGCTGCGTGACGCCCGCTGGGCATCGGTGGACCAGCCCCACGCCCTGGAAGTGCTGGATTCGCTGTTTATCTCCGCCGGAATTGCCGCGCCCCGACCAGCGCTGCAGGCCAATTCACTGACCTTGATCAAATCCCTGGTCAGCGCCGGCGGCTTTGTCGGCCTGATCCCTGATCACCTGTTGCGCGAGGAGCTTGAGCAGGGCTCAGTGGTGCGGCTGGAGGTGCCGGGCACGCCGCTGGTTCGCAGCGCCGGTTTGATTAACCGCAAGGAAGCCTTTCATCGGCCGGTGGCCAATGCGCTGGCGGAAGAAATCCGCAATACCATATCCCTGGAAGTTGAACAGGCCAGAGTGGCGACGGGATAAGTTAGCTGTCGGTACTGCCGATTTTTTTTAGCGGATCAAATACCCGTCGAGTCAAATCTGCCAGTGCCTCATCGCGACTTTCCCGCTGCTCGGCGCTGAGCTCAAATTGCTCTATCTCTTCAGGATCAAGCTGGCCTTTGGAGGCCAATAGGGCTTCCATGGTCATCCGTCGATCTCGTTCTATCCACAGCTCGCCGCCCAGCGCGATCACCGCTTCCAGCATGGCGTCCATCAGTGGGTGGGGTAGAAACGCCGGTTCCGCGCCCGCCGCCGGCATGCCGATGTTGTTTACCTGATCGGCGGCGGCCTGGGCTTTTTCCTCCGGAGTCATGGAGCTGCGGCTCCGCTTTCCTGCTGCTCCCGCAGCCGCTTGAACTCTTCGTATTCGTTAACGTCGCTGCGGCGTTTCGCAGACCAGGTGGTGGCAAAACCCCTGGGGAAATGGGCGTCGCCATCGCGTTCACCGGTCTGGGACCAGAGCAGGGGAATGCAGGGTCCGGCGGGCACTTCACCCACCACCATCTCATCGACGCTGACCCCAGCCAGGCTCAGGCAGTCCGGCCGCGGCTTCCAGCGGATGTCGTCGCCGAAAACCCGCACCGAGATCGCGATGCGCCAGTCGTCGGCTGAATTACCGTGGGAGTAATGCAGCGTCCAGGGGTGAACGATAAGAATGTCCCCTGGCTCCATGTCCCACTGTTTGAAGGTGAAATTTGGATCTGAGCGGCGCGCTTCACCGTCGGGATGCAGGGGGCGGTCGTCGGGCCGAATCATCTGCCGGCCGTTGGGTGAAAACAGCCAGTAGGGTACGTCTTCGTGCTGGGTCCCGATGATGCATTCCAGGCAGTTCTCTTTCGCCACCGGGGTTAAGGGAATCCATATAGAGGGCACCATCACGCCGCTGGTGGGCCATCCCATGCGGTCGTTGTGCCAAATGGTGGCTTCGTTGGACCGGGGCCCCTTGGCGAAAATTTCGTCGAAGAAAAATCGCGCATAGCTGGACTGCATGACCCGAGCGGCTGCCTCGGCCACGGGTGAGTTGAACACAAAATCCCGAAACTCCGGAATTCGCCGGGACATATAGCGTCCGGGATAACTGGGCAGCAGGCCGACGTCTTGTTTTTCAATGGTGATGCGTCGCGCTTCTGGCAACAGCTCTTCGGCCCACTTGGGATCGTAGACGTTGCGCAAACAGACTACACCGTCCCGCTCGTAGGTGGCGATCTCATCATCGGTTATTGTGCGGCAGGCCTCTGGTGCAGCTCTCATAAACAATTCCCTATCAGGGTTGGTGTTGAAACACACAGTAACGATGGAATGGGCGCCGCACCAATTCAAATGTCATGGCCTGCCATAGTTCCGGTGCATGGAAACCCCCCGGGCCAGGCCTGGACCGGACCTGGGTCTGGACCAGCTGGCATTGATCCATGCGCTGAGTGTATGGCTTTACCATCATTTTTCATTTGCAGCGCAGCTCAGCACAGGTCACTCTGGAAGTCCAAAATACCCTCAGGAACAGCCGTGACCAGCGCAGCAATTACCGGAGTCGCCAGACTCAATCAGACCCAGCCCTGCGGGATGTTCTGCTGATGTCCGGGCAAACTGACATGGTAGACATCGGTGAAGCGAAGATCTACACCGAAACCCACGGCAGCGGCGAGCCTATGCTACTGATCGCCGGTCTGGGCGGTCGGGGCGTGTTCTGGCACAAACAGTTGGACCTGCTGGCTCAACGTTATCAGGTGGTATTGCACGATCATCGAGGCGTGGGCAACAGCTCACCGGCGCCGGTGGTTACCAGCTCTCAGGAAATGGCCGACGATGTCATTAAACTGATGGATGCGATGGAAATTGAGTCTGCCCATATTGTTGGGCATTCCACCGGCGGCGCCATTGGCCAGCACCTGGCGGTCCGTTATCCCCAGCGGGTTAAGACCCTGGTGCTCAGCGCCAGCTGGGCCGGGCCCACCCAGCTGTTTGTAGACACCTTCCGGATTCGGCGTGACATTCTGGTCAACTGCGGCGTGCGCCAATACATGATGATAGGCAGCCTGCTGGCATCTCCGGCCTGGTCTATCTCTCCCAACTACCCAGGTATGGATGAGTACCTGCGCCAGCGAATTGAGACCTTTCCTGGCCTTGAAATCGAACTGGCACGGCTTAACGCGGTGATGTCCCACGATCTGCGCTACCGGCTGAAAGACATCGCAGCACCCACGGGTGTGATTTCCGCCAGAGATGATTCGCTGACGTCCATTGATATGTCCGATGAGCTGGCGGCCCTGATCCCCGGTGCCAAGCAGATTGTTCTACCCGAAGGCGGACACTTCTGTCCCATGACGGTGACAGAGCATTACAACGAGCAGCTGCTGGGTTTGATTGAGGCAATCAGCCAGAAGGCCTGACTCAAGCCGGGCGCACAAAGGCCAACGAAAGCGGCCCAATCTGACCCGCCGGGCCGGCGGTATCTTAAAGACCCAGCGCGCCAGGGTTCATCAGCCCCCGGGGGTCCAGCTCTCGTTTGGCCGCCTCAAGCAGCCCAACGGCCGGCCCATTGCGTTGGCGCAGGTAGGGGTAGAGCTTACCAATCTGAAGATGAATCCCGCCATGGTCAAAGGCGGTGTCTATCATCACCTGGCGAACGGCGTCTGCCAGCTGTCGCGCCTGGATATCGGGTTTGCGCTGGGCCACCGTGGCTAACACCTGGGGGTTGGTATGGCGGCGATGAAATTCGTCCACCGCATCATCCCAGGCAATCACCGGTTCATACAAAAAACCGTTTGTGCCGACGGTTGCCAGGGCCGCGGTGACGGTCATATTGCTGGCAGCCATGTCGGGTTTGAAGCCCTCGATGGCGCTGAAAAAGGCCTGATTGAACGGGCAAACGGCATCCAGGGGCAAAATAGTGCTGGGTGGCAGCTGTCGCTGGCCGCTGGGCGATAGCATGTCGTATTTCTGGAACGGGTCTGAACGCAGCATGATGGGCACAGTGTTGGCGATTTCTACCCCCCTGTTGCCCACCGCCGCCCTTACTGCCTGAGCTCTGCCGTTGGCGATATCCCGGTTGTTGCCTTCAACCACAAAATGAAAGCTGAAATTCACGTCTTTCAGGAATCGTCGGCCCGCCGCAGCAACCCTGACCATGCGCGCCAAGCCGTTGGCCATGCTCGACCCGTTGCGGCCGATTTTCCACAGGGTTTTGAGATCACCTCCCAGGGATACCTGGCTGGCGGCGGCGATGGCCTTGGACTCAGGTAGGCCAAAGTTATCGGCTGCCACCGCTTCCCGGGCCACCTGGGCAGCCGCATCGGCGGCGCTCTCAAAGCTGTTGAAGCCGAAGGACAGCCCCAGCACTTTGGCCGGGCGCCGAATGAGCTTCAGGGTGATCGCTGACTTAATGCCCAGCGCTCCGCAGTCGCCGCAGAACAGGCCGGTCAGGTCCGGCCCATAGTTTCGGAAAAAGGGCAGATGGTGGGGTTGGCCGGAGCTGCCGGTTTGAAGGATCTGGCCATTGGCCAACACGACTTCCAGGTCCAGCACCGATTCTGCCGACATCCCATAAAGCCCTGAGCCCCAGGTCAGGGTGCCCTGGGAAATAGAACCTCCCACGGTGGCATTGAGGCCAGAGAACGGGCCCCAGAACGGTGTGCGTAATCCCATCGGAGCCAGAGTCTCGTTCAGTGCGGCCCAGGTACAGCCCGGTTCCACCGTCACATACATGGCATCACGATTGACCTCCCTGACCCGGTCCATTCGGCGCAGGTCGATGGTGATGCCTGATTGGCTGGGGGTATAGCCGTCGGTGTAGGAGTAGCCGCCGCCCCGGGGGAAAATCGCCAGGCCGGCGGCGGTGGTGGCGGCAACGGTCTGGGCCAGTTGCTGTGCATTGGCCGGGGCAACTATCGCGATAGTTGGCACACCCGGGCGGAAGTAATCCTGCGAAAAATAGTCCCGCTCTAATGGGTCTGTGTTGAGGCCGGCGTGGCCCACAATGGCCTCCAGCGACGCCAACAATGCTGCGCCTTGGTCAGGGTTCATTCAGGTCTCCCGGGTCAGGTCATCGCTGAGGATGTGGGGCAGTTTATAGCGCGTTAGAAATGCCAGTGCCAGAGCCTTATCAAAACCCATGGTGCTCAGCAGCCCTCCCAACATCCTTAGCAGTGCACAACAGAACTTCTGATGACTGTCAGCCAGCCAGGGCGGGTTATCCCTCCGGTTTTTCTGCCCCGATTCGCGCCGCCAGGGGCCGACAGCCATAGGCCACCAGGGCTGAGCCCAGCACCAGCAAACAAGGCACCGCAACGGCCAGGGAAAGGCCCACGGCGTCGGGCCGCTTAAACAGATTGTCGGTCAGCATGGCCACCACCCATGGGCCGCCAGATTGGCCCACCAGGTTAGCAATCAGCAGGTAAACCGCCACCAGCTGGGCCCTGAAGTAGGGTGGCGAGATGGCTGGGATGGCAGCGGGTCCCGCGCCAAAGGGCATGGTGCCAAAGAACATCCCCGGCGCCAGCAGCCAGATGGCCAGCTGGCCGTCTTTGACCAAAACCGCTGCCAGAATAAAGGGCAAACTCAGCAATGCGGAAATGGCGCAGGTGCGAAGGTTGGCGTCGTTGTAGCCCCGGTTGAACAGATAGTCGGTGGTCCAGCCTCCGGCAATCACGCCGGCAGTGCCGCCAATCATAAACAGCAGGCCCTGGGCGGCGCCGATTTCGCTGGCATCCCAGCCGTGCACCCGGATGAAATAGGCCGGCACCCATGCGCCCAACGCAAATTGGGCCGCTGAAAGCACCGCCAGACCCACGAACACCGAGAAAAAAAGTCTTCGATTGTCCAGGCAGAACTTCACTGCGTGGCGAAAACCCGCGCGATAGGTTTCGGCGTCGATGCGGGCCTGGGCCGTGACCTGTCTGACCGGCTCCTTGACCGACAGAAAAAACCAGATCGCCACCGGAATACCCGGCAGCGCTCCCAGAATAAACGCCGATTGCCAGATTGCCCGATCACCCAGAAAGGCCAATGCTGAGGCGCCCTCGGGCTGGGCCAGGTATTGGATGATCACGCCCCCCACCATCAGGGCAATGCCGCCACCCAGAAAGCTGGAGGCGGTGTAAACGCTGAGGGGTCGGGCCATGCGGCGGGGTTTGAACAGGTCTGCCAGCAGCGAAAATCCGGCGGGTGTCAGCACCGCTTCACCAATGCCAACGGCCATTCTTGCGGCAAACAGCTGGGAGTAGGTTTCAGCCAGGCCGCAGGCAATGGCGGCCAGGGTCCAGGCGATGATGCCAATGGTAATGAGCCAGCGCCGGTTCTTGCTGTCCGCCAGCCGGCCCAGGGGGATGGCAACAATGGCGTAGAACACGGCAAAGGCGAACCCCTGCAGCAGGCTGATCTGGGTGTCGGTCACCATCAGATCGGTGCGGATATCTTCCACCAGCAGGTTAATGATCTGGCGATCAATGTTGGCTACAACGCCACACACGCACAGGACAAACACCACGTACCAGCCATAACGTTCACTGGGATAAGTTGTTTCGCTCAGGGAGTTATTCACCGGCATTGTTCACCGCTGCCAGCTGGCTGCGGATCTCGTTAAGGATCTCAGGATCATCGATGGTGGCGGGAATGTCGTAGGGATCGCCGTTAGCGATTTTCGCCAGGGTAGCCCGCAAGATTTTCCCCGAACGGGTTTTCGGCAGCCGCTGAACCACCAGCGCACGCTTAAACGCGACCACCGCTCCCATATTTTTTCGCACCAGGGCAATGCACTCATCAACCACCGCGTCTGGATCATTGGAGCAGTCGGCCCGGGTGCAAATAAAGCCCATGGGGAGTTGACCCTTGAGGCTGTCCTTAATACCGGTTACGGCGCATTCGGCCACGTCGGGATGCAGCGCGATCACCTCCTCTATCGCGCCGGTGGACAGCCGGTGTCCAGCCACATTGATGATGTCGTCGGTGCGGGTCATCACGTACAGGTAGCCGTCTTGGTCAATAAAGCCCGCGTCACCGGTTTCGTAAAAGCCGGGAAAGCGGCTTAGATAGGCCTGTTGAAAGCGTTCCTGGGCCTGCCACAGTCCCGTCAGCGCGCCGGGCCCCAGGGGCAGCTGGCAGACGATGGCGCCGGTTTCGCCCGGGGCAACGGGACTGCCGTCAGGATTCACCACCAGCACGTCCCAGCCCGGCATGGGCTTGCCGGCGGACCCGGGACGGATCTCCTCAAGACCCTCTCCCAGGGTATTGCCCGCCACCGACCAGCCGGTTTCTGTTTGCCACCAGTGGTCAATCACCGGCACGCCAAGCTGCTGCCCCGCCCATTGAAGGGTAGGAGGGTCGCAGCGTTCGCCGGCTACAAACAGGCCGGTAAAATGAGACAGGTCGTTGGCTTTGATGTGTTTACCCTCCGGGTCTTCACGGCGGATAGCCCGAATCGCGGTGGGCGCGGTGAACAGGGCTTTGACCCGGTGCTCAGCAATCATGCGCCAGAAAACTCCCGCGTCAGGCGTGCCCACGGGCTTGCCTTCAAACATGACCGTGGTGGCGCCGCGCAGCAGCGGCCCGTAAACAATATAGGAGTGACCCACCACCCAGCCGATGTCGGAGGCGGCCCAAAACACATCACCGGTATCGATGCCGTAGATGGCTTTCATGGACCAATGCAGGGCCACCGCATGGCCAGCGTTGTCCCGCACTATGCCTTTGGGTTGTCCTGTGGTGCCGGAGGTATACAGCAGGTACAGCGGATCGCCTGCATGCACCGGCACACAGGGCGCAGCGGCGGCGCCGGACTCAAAGGCCTGCCACTCCACGTCCTGTTGCGGGTCAAGGACTGCCACTTCGCTGTCGCGCTGCAGCACCACATGGCGCTCGGGTTTGTGCGCCGCCATGGCAATGGCTTGGTCCAGCAGGGGCTTGTAAGACACCACTCTGCCGGGTTCCAGTCCGCAGCTGGCGCTGATGATCAGTTTAGGCTGGGCATCATCAATACGGGTGGCCACCTCCCGGGCAGCGAAACCGCCGAATACCACCGAGTGCACCGCGCCGATGCGGGCGCAGGCCAGCATCGCTATGGCCGCCTCGGGCACCATGGGCATGTAAATCAGCACCCGGTCGCCGGTTTCCACCCCGGCTCGCTGCAGGGCGCCGGCAAAGCGGGCGACCTTTTCCTGCAGCTGGCGATAGCTGTAGGTCTGTTTTCGGCCGGTCATGGCTGACTCAAAAATCAGCGCCGGCTGATCACCCAGCTCGCCCTCGGCGTGGCGGTCCACGGCGTTGTAGCAGGTATTGAGCATGGCTCCAGGAAACCAACGGCCGGCGCCTTGGGGCTGGTCAGTGCCTGGTTTGCCGCCGGGCTCAATGACCGCCGTCCAGGTCTGATGCCAATCAATCCCGCCGGCGGCATCGGCCCAAAACGCCTCTGGATCGTCCCGCCAGCGTTGGCGGATGTCTGAATAGCTCACTGGGTATAACCTTTGATTTTTATTGGCCAAGGAAAAGTAACACGTTGTCCTGACGCTGGCGTATGCAGTTAATGTATGGCGCTATTCTCGAAAATGACTGGCTAGTGTCCGGTCTCGCAAGTATCTTGAGGATGAAGGGACAGCATAAGGTCACGCCGGGTGTTGCTCAGGCCACCACAACCGACCATTTCAGCGTCCATGAACAATCCAGGCTTGGAACGATCACTATGGCCCATCAGCGGCCGTAAAGGAGTGGATGGATGAGCGAAGACCACAACCGGCCCTGGTGGGCTGTTATTGGCCCCGATGAGGGGGAGTCCTGGTGGCAGCCCATGCCCTCCAGCGGCTATGTCACCCTGAAGCTGACGCCGGAAACCATGCCTTATGACGGCTTTACCAGCGGCATCCAAAGCATGCCCCCGGGACACCGGGTGCGCGAGCACGGACACCGTCAAAACCACGAGCTGGTGTTCATCTACGAAGGTGAGGGCCGGGTTGAGATCGAAGGCAACAGCTACCCTGTGGGCAAAGGCAGCACGGTGCTGTTTGGCCGCTATGCCTGTCATCTGATCGAAAACACCGGCGATGTGGATCTCAAGATGTTCTGGGTCTTCACGCCGCCGGGATTGGAGCATTGGTTTCGTGGCATAGGCAAACCCCGACAGCCCGGCGATCCCATGCCGGATCCGTTCCCCCGCCCAGACGGGGTAGAGCACATATTAGAAGCGCTGCGGTTTGTACCGCCGCCGCCCGACGCCAAGTAATGCGGCTGCTCAACCAGGCGGCACTGGAGCAGTGCCTCAGCCATCTGGACTGCGTGCAGGCCCTGGAGCCAGCAATGCGGGCAGTGTCCGCCGGACGCACCGATCTGCCGCTGCGTCAGTACCTGAACATTCCTGATACCGGCGGCAAATTCACTCTGATGCCCGGGTATCTGGACGAGCCCCGCTGTTTCGGGGTCAAAATTGTCTCCAAGTATCCCCGGGAACCGGGCTCAGCCTATGGTTCCCACGTGGGCGCAGTGATGCTGTTCGACGCTGAACTGGGCATTCCCGTGGCTCTGCTCGATGGCTCTGAGCTGACGGCTATCCGTACCGCTGCGGCCAGCGCTCTGGCCACCCGGGAGCTGTCGCGGCCTGACAGTGAGGTGCTGACGGTGCTGGGTACCGGGATGGAAGCTCGCCACCACCTGCAGGCCATTGCCGGGGTCCGGGACATCACTCAAATACGTATCTGGGGCAGAACACCCGCCAACGCCCAGGCCCTGGCCAACACCATCAGCCAGACCCATGATGCCCGGGTTGTGGTCTGCTCCGACGTCGCCCAGGCGGTTGCTGGGGCGGACATCATATGCACCACCACCTCATCCAAAGAACCCATTTTATTTGGCGATGAGCTGAGTCCAGGTCAGCACCTCAACCTGGTGGGGGCGGCGATCATTGAGGCCGCCGAAGTGGATGCCCAGGTGGTGCGGCGCAGCCGTTTTTTCACCGACTATCGCCCCTCAGCCCTGGCCCAGGCCGGAGAGCTGGCGGCGGCTATGGCCCAGGGACTGTCCGCGGATGAGGCCATTGCCGGTGAAATCGGCCAGGTGCTGGCAGGCCAGGTTCCGGGTCGGCAGAATGCTGAGCAGATTACCGTGTATAAATCCCTGGGCGTGGCGGCCCAGGACCTGGCGGCAGCCACCGCAGCCCTGGCCCATGCCCAGGCCAAAGGCATCGGCCAGGTAGCGGACTGGAACTGACCATGACCAGCAGTCACCGTCAGCGATTATTGGCCAACGATGCAATGATCGTGGCACCGGGGGTCGCGGATACTCTGGGTGCCCTGGCGGCCCAGCGCGCGGGGTTTCGAGCAGTGTTTTTATCCGGCTCTGCGGTGGCCCAGGTGCATTTGGGCAGGCCGGACATTGGCCTCACCGACGCCTCGGAGCTGGCTGCCATCACCCGACGCATCTGTGAACGCTGCGAGATACCGGTGTGCGTGGATATCGACACCGGCTTTGGCAACGCCTTCAACGTCCACCGCACCGTCAAGTCCATGGCCCTGGCCGGCGCCGCCTGCGTGCAGATGGAAGACCAGCAGACCATCAAGCCCGTGGCCAAAGCCCTGAGTCGGCCGGTCGTAGCCATTGACGAGATGCAGGTCAAGATCCGCGCCGCCCTTGAGGCCAGTGCCGGCAGCGGGATGCTGGTCAGTGCCAGGACCGACGCCCGCTATGAGCAGGGTCTTGCCAGCGCCATAGAACGGGCCCTGGCCTACGCAGAGTGCGGCGCCGATCTGGTCTTTGTTGAAGGTCTAACCGAGGCCCCTGAGCGAGCTCAGTTAAGGCAGGCACTGGGCCCTGATGTGCCCCGGGTTTTCAACACCGCCATCATCAAGACTAGGCCTGATAAGGCCCTCCAAACCGCCTTGGACGAAGGTTATCGACTGGCCTTGGGGCCCACCTGGATCACCGCCGCCGTGGCCCGCGCCATGACCGCGTCCATGGCCGAAGTGGCGGCCCAGGCGCCGCCGGAAACCCTGCGCCCTGTTGACCGCCGCGCCGAAACCGACATTGCCACCCTGATTGACGCCGATCATTATTTACAACACTACCGCCATTGGGAATCACCAAATGACTGAAACTTCCGCCGCTGATCGTTTTGAACTTAAGCCCACAACCCGGGCCTTTCTTGCTAAGTCCAGCCACAAGCTGCTGATCAACAACGCCTGGGTGGACGCCCATGGTAGCCACCGCATCAACACCCTGGACCCCGCCACCGGTGAGGTGCTGGGAGACATTGCTGAAGCGGGCGTTGAGGACATCAATCAGGCGGTTGCAGCAGCCCGGGCAGCGCTGAAGGACGCCAGCTGGCGGGGCCTTACCGGATCTGCCAGATCCCGTCTGCTGTGGCGGATGGCGGATCTGATGGAAGAAAATATCGACGAACTGGCCGAGCTGGAAACCCTGGATCAGGGCAAGCCCCTGGGGGTGGGTCGCTGGGCGGAAATCCCCGGTTCCATTGAACAGTTTCGGTTCTTCGCCGGTCAGTGCACTCGCCTGGAAGGTGTTCAGATTCCTACCTCCATCAACTATCAGCCGCCGGGTAAGCGGATCCACGCCTTTACCCGCAAAGAGCCGGTGGGGGTGGTGGCAGCCATCACGCCCTGGAACTCGCCCATCATCATGGCGGCGATGAAGCTGGCGCCGGCCCTGGCGGCCGGTTGCACCGTGATTTTAAAGCCCGCGGAAGACACCTCCCTGACCGCCCTGCGGTTGGGTGAACTGGCCATCGAAGCGGGTTTCCCGCCGGGTGTCATCAACATCCTCACCGGTCGCGGCGAAATCACCGGCAAAGGCCTGGTGGAACACCCGGACGTGGATAAAGTGGCGTTCACTGGTTCCACCGCCGTGGGCAAACAAATCCTGGCTGATGCCCGGCACAATCTGAAACGACTAACCCTGGAACTGGGGGGCAAGTCGCCGGTGATTGTGATGGGTGATGCGGACATGGACTCGGCCATCGCCGGGGCAGCTAACGCGATTTTCTTTAATGCCGGCCAGGTCTGTGTGGCGGGTTCGCGAATCTACGCCCATCGTTCGGTGTTTGATCAACTGGTGGAGGGAGTCAGCGCTGCAGCCCAGTCCCTGAAGCTCGGTCATGGTCTGGATCAGCAGACTCAGTGCGGCCCGCTGGTGAGCAAGAAGCAACAGGCCCAGGTGTTGGGCTACATCGAACAGGGACGCAAAGATGGTGCCACGGTGGTCACCGGAGGACAGGCTCTGGATCAGCCTGGCTGTTTTGTGCAGCCAACGGTAGTGGCCGACGTAAAGCCTGAGATGGCGATTGTGCGTGAAGAAATTTTTGGCCCAGTAGTGGTGGCCACCGCCTTTGACGAACCCGAAGAAGTGCTTGAGCTGGCCAACGACTCGGACTATGGCCTGGCCGCCAGCATCTGGACCGAATCCTTAAGTACCGCTCACCACATGGCAGAAGATCTGCAGGCCGGCACGGTGTGGATTAACAGCCATTCCATGTATGACGCCAGCCTGCCCATCGGCGGCATGAAGCAGTCCGGCTGGGGCCGGGAGAGCGGTCAACAGGCGGTGGACAATTACCTGGAGACCAAAACCGTCTGCGCTATCCTATGAGCGCCTTGGTATGAGCACACTGGAAGGCAAGGTCTGCCTGATTGCCGGAGCCAGCTCCGGCATGGGCCGCCGGACCGCTGTGCACGCCGGTCGCTGCGGCGCCACCGTGGTGTGTGCCGCCCGTCGGCTGGATCTTTGTCAGGCGGTGGCCGAGCAGATCCGCGCTGACGGCGGCAAGGCCCTGGCCCTGGCCTTTGATGGCACCGACCCCGATTCCGTTGAGACCCTGATAGCCAGCGTCCAGCAACAGCTGGGCCGCCTGGACGGCCTGTTCAACAATTTGGGCGACACCCTGGGCTCATCGCCCATCGACCAAACTCCGGTGGAACGCTGGGACCAAACCCTGGCGGTGAATCTGAGCGCCGTGTTTCACCTGATGCGGGCCGCGATCCCGCTGATGCGCACATCCGGCGGCGGCTCCATTGTGAATAACAGCTCCACCGCGGGGGTCAAAGGCATTGCCTCCATGGCCGACTACAGCGCCGCCAAGTGGGGCTTGATTGGCCTGACCCGATCTGCAGCGCTGGAACTGGGGCCGGATAACATCCGGGTAAACGTGATTGCCCCGGGCATTATTCAGACCGAGAAATTTGAACTGTTCAGGCAGCGTTCGCCGGAGATTTTTGAACAGCTGCTGAGGGAAACCCCCAGCGGCCGGTTCGGCGACATGCAGGACATTGCCGACGTGGTGGTCTGGCTGTTGTCTGATCAGTCGGCTTATCTCAACGGCGTTACCCTGCCGGTGGACGGTGCCAGAACCGCGTGAAAAGGTGCCGGCCATTTGCCGCTAACTAAAACACAGAGAGTCCGAACCATGAAGTTAAGTGCCATCAACGCCAACTTATCCAGGGGCCCACTCGTGCTGATCGCATGTCTTGGGCTGCTGGGCGCCTGCGCCACCACCCCGGGTGATCCTCAGCCGCCGGTTGCCCCGTCGGTTGTTAAAGGGACCGTCGACATGCCCATACTGGTGAATGCCGACGGCAGCTATCCCACTTCGGCGCTGGAAAAAGATGTGGTGGTGGTGAAGGTGATCCAAAACGGCGCGCTGAATCTGCAGGACGCAGAGACTGTAGAGGCGGGTCTTGAGAAGAACCTGGCGCGGATGGTGGAGCTGTCAGATCAGGCCTGCAGCACCGGCATGAAGCCGGATTTTTTGTTGTTCAACGAATTCCCGTTGACCGGCTACTCCTCCGGCACCCGGGCCGAAAAGCTCAAGTTCACCATCAAGATACCGGGCCCGGAAACCGACGCTCTGGGTGAGGTTGCCAGGCAGTGCGACACTTACATTATCTTCGGCAGCTATGCCAACGACGACGACTGGCCGGGCCATATCCTGAGTCTCAACGCCGTGATCGGGCGCGATGGCCAGGTAATAGAGCGCTATTGGAAAACCCGCAACGTCAAACGTCTGGGTGAGGGTGAGATTCCTACCACCACTATTGAAAACGTCCGCGATCGCTACCGGGCCATGTACGGCGTTGAGGCGGAGTTTCCGGTGCTTCGAACCGAGTACGGCAACATTGCCGTGAGCACCGTGCAGCTGGACCCTTTTGTGTTTGCGGCCTACGCCATGCGCGGTGTGGAAATCATGTTCCGCACCTCCACCCTGTTTTCCAAGGAAGACGTGCAGGCGACGGCGCTTTTCAACCGCTTTTACTCAGCCATGTCCAATATCACCTTCCCCGAAGGCCCCTACGCCAAATATGGCGGTCAGTCGCTGATCGTTGGCCCCAACGGTGCGGTGCTGGCGGAAGACCCCAGCAACAACGACGCCATCATTGAAGCGCAAATTCCCATCGCAGAATTTCGCCAGGGCCGGCGCATCCCGCGTTACCCCCTGGAGGTGGTGGCGCCGGTATTTGAGCAATATCAGCAGGAGCTGCCCCTTAACCACCTGGATATGGCGCCGGAGCAGCTGCCCAAGACCCGCGAAGGGATGAAAGCACTGTTGGACGAAAAAAGCCGCTGGCTAAATCCTCAGAGTCCGACTCACTAGTTTGAGCTATATGAAAGCGCCGCCTGAACGGCACCAAAGTCTAACGATACCGGCGTGCCATCAAATTCGATCATGACGTTGGCGAGTTTTACCTCGCCGTGACTCATGTTTTGCGCACCTTGGGCCTTGACAACAAATAGTGGCAAAAGGCTGAGCAGAATGGGCACCGCAGGTAAACCGTTAGTTGAGCACTGCTATTGACTCAACCCATACCAGTTCGCAGGACCCGTTACCTGAGTCGGTGCGGGACAAAGAGCTGCGCCACTGAAAGTTGTTGTCTCCAGCAACCGCTACCAGCTGGCCAGTGATCGATATCGTTTGATTTTTGCGCAGTTTTTTCAGCCGCTTTTCGATCTGGCTGTTAGCTGGGATCATGTGCATATTGGCGCTGCTGGCGATAATTTCCGACCGTGGTATCACCCAATGCTCAAGTCGCCACCGATACCATCGCCCGCCTTGAGATATATCAAAATGGCGCAGTACCTCGGGGTCGGACATTCGATTCCAGCCTAGGGCCAGGTCAATCGGGGAGAGTTCGGCGCCTCGATCAAAATAGTACTTTTCAACACCCAATATACGGGCTGTGATGGAAAAATCGGCCAAAGGGGTGATTAGATAATCTTCGTGCCGGAAGGCATCGCTGTTGGTCCAGCCGGACTGTGAGGGCAGCATATCTGCGCTGTTGCCCACCACCAAAGGCCGGTTGCTTTCCGGCCACATGGCCAGCAAACCAATAACTCCGGACAACACAGCCAAAAATTGCCAAAACTTCAAATCTCAACGAATCCCTATCCCGGTTGGCTATTCGTGCATCAGTTGCTTAGATGCATTCCCATTTGACGCTAGCACGGGAAAGGCGGCAGGCGCGAAAGCGACTATGCCAGCGGCTGAATTCTACTGCCAACCGGCGGGTACAGCCCATGACTGCGGCGATGGGGCGCCCGATCTGGGCCTTATTCGCCGATGATCGGCATAACAATAGCACAAGCCGTTACCTGCTTACTCTGGGCAGAGGCAGGCTCCAGGGCTGTACGTGATTGACAGCCATCAAAGCTCAACAAGGCCTCAGGCCAGCACATCGTTCAAGTTTGATGGATTGCGGCCGATTTGTATTGGACACACTTAGCACGCAAATCTCATGGCCCAGCAAGAAAGGAAACCCCCAGTCGATCGCTGTCGGTTCGTGGAAAAATGCCCCATGTTTCCGCTCTTCGTTAACGAATTTGGTTTAAAGGTGTTTAAAACCACCTATTGTCATTCCAGCCAGTTTAAGCGTTGCCATCGGTATCAGTTGGCCAGCTCCGGCACCATGCCTGCGGGTGATCTGCTGCCCAATGGCAAGAAACTCAGGCGCGTAGAAAGGTCTGAGCGTGAATCCAGCTGAAATCACCTTGGACCTGGTTATCCTTGACCAGGCCGGCATCATTGATCCGATGGTGGCTGAAGGACTGCGGCAGCAGGGCCTCAACCTGGCCTTGCACCAAAGGGTCACCGACGCCTGTCAAACGCTGATCAATGACCACCCGCAGCTAATCGTCTTCTTGCCGCCCACCGCCAACGAACAGGTCTTGAAGCTTTGCGCTCAGCTGACCAACTGCCGGTCTCCCGGCCAGGATCGGCTGGTGGCGGTGGGCGATGGCTTTGACTGCAGCCCGCAACAGGCAGCGGCGCTGGGTATCGACGATATCCTGCCTCTGCCCTCTGAATGGGCAGAACTGGGCCGTCGGCTAAAGCTCATGTCACTGGCTGTTCAACGAGTTAGAGAATTGCAGGCACCCTATGCTGGCAGCCCTGTCGCTGATGGCCCGACCCCAGGGCAGCATGGTCCTGCTGAACAGGGCTCGGTGGTTGCAAAAGAAGTTGCCAAAGACCGCGTGCTGCTGATGGCCAACCACCATCAGCGAGCCCAACAGGTGTTGCTAAGTGCTATGGAGCGTCAGGCGGAGGGAGCTATCCTGCTGGTCCAGATTCACTCTGTCAGCGGAATTTTTCGCAGCTTCGGTTATTTGACCGGGGCGCGATTGCTCAATCGATTCAGCCAAATCCTGGTTGCCTGTACACGTGCCGCTGATAGCGTAGTTTCTCTGCATGAACCTCCGGCAGACCCAACGATGATCGCCAAGGTGTCCGACGCCGACTTTGTCGTGCTGTTGGGTTCGGACAACGGACACAGCACGCTGCATTCTTTGAGCGCCCGAATCCGGAGATCGGTGGGTGATTACATCGACATCGATGGTCAGCGTATCCCCCTGGTGTTTTCTTTCGGCTATTCCCGCTGGCCGGAAGATGGCCTGGAAGCAGACCAGATCCTGATGGCAGCCTGTGAATCCGCTCGAGGGCAACAGCAGCCGGGTTCCGCCCTGATTGGCAGAAATAAGAAACAAAAAGGCCTGCTGGCTGGCTTGTACGAAGGCATTGCCCAACGCAATATTGAACTGTTTTTCCAGCCACGAGTGGAAGCAGGCTCAGGTGCCATCCTGGGCTTCGAAGCCTTGGCACGCTGGCAGCACAACGGCGAGGCCATACCTCCGGATGTGTTTGTTCCGCTGGCAGAGGAACACGGCATGATCCGCCAGTTGGGACTATTGGTGGCGGAGAAAGCCATTGCCCAACATCAACGTTGGCGAGATATGGGTTGTGGCTGTGTCCCGATTTCCATCAACGTATCGCCGTTTCAGTTCGACGAAGATGACTTTGCCACTCGTCTGCTTGAGATGTGTCAGGCCAGCGGCACGGCGCCTGGCTGCCTGGAAATAGAGATCACCGAGAGCAGCGTGCTGCATAACGAGGCGGCAACCCTAAGCCAACTCAAAATCCTTCGCGACAACGGTGTAGGAGTAGCCCTTGATGATTTCGGTACCGGCTATTCTTCATTATCGCACCTGCAAAAAATGGAGCTGGACGCGCTCAAGATTGACCGCAGTTTTATTAAAGA
>CAYGPO010000099.1:0-16927 GCA_964351665.1 uncultured Gammaproteobacteria bacterium
CCGCGAGGGTGGTCGCACGGTGGGCGCGGGTGTTGTTGCCAAAATTATTGAATGATGAATGTTGGGCTGGCCTGCGGGTCGCCCTGAGTAGCTTATAAAATGTCAGACCAAAGAATTCGAATTCGACTGAAGGCGTTTGATCACCGACTGATCGACCGCAGTGCGAAAGAAATCGTTGAAACCGCTAAGAGAACCGGCGCCCAGATCCGTGGCCCGATTCCTCTGCCCACCAAAATGGAGCGTTTCACGATTTTGACCTCTCCCCACGTCAACAAAGACGCCCGGGATCAGTACGAGATACGGACACACAAGCGTCTGATGGACATTGTGGATCCTAACGACAAGACCGTGGACGCGCTGATGAAGCTCGACCTGGCTGCCGGGGTGGATGTACAGATTCAGCTTTACTGATCGTTGCCCGTAAGGGCTGGTCAAGCTCAGGCGTAGCGAGGTCGGTGGCGTCGGGCGTTAAAAGGGGTCAGGTCCCTTTTAAAAAATACAATAAAGGGAAAAAAGGGATCTGACCCCTTTTTCGAAAATTAGACAGCAGCGGCGCCAGCACGGCCTTGTGAATATGTCGCTGCTCACCATGAGAGAGATGGTAATGATTGGTGTAATTGGCCAGAAGCGCGGAATGACGCGAGTATTTACTGACGACGGTGAATCCATACCGGTGTCGGTAATTGAAGTTGCGCCTAACCGCATCACGCAAGTGAAAACCGAAGATACTGATGGTTATCGTGCAGTCCAAGTGACTCGCGGAAACCGGCGCGTATCCCTTGTGAATAAGCCAAAGACCGGGCATTTTGCCAGCGCAAGTCAAGAAGCTGGTGATGGTCTGTGGGAGTTCCGACTTGATGACGGTGAGGGCGAGGAGCTTTCTGCCGGCGGTGAGATCAACGTTGATATCTTCTCCGAAGGTCAAATTGTTGATGTGACTGGAACCACCAAGGGTAAGGGTTTTCAGGGCGTCGTGAAGCGTTATAACTTCCGCATGCAAGATGCCACCCACGGCAACTCTCTGTCCCACCGGGCGCCGGGCTCTATCGGCCAGTGTCAAACTCCGGGACGAGTATTCAAAGGCAAGAAGATGGCCGGCCACATGGGCTCGGTGCGCAGCACAACCCAGAATCTGCGAGTGGTTCGGGTGGATGCCGAGCGTAACCTGCTGCTCATCCGCGGCGCCGTGCCTGGTGCCACCGGCGGCAAAGTGATCGTCCGCCCGGCGGTCAAAGCCAAGGACAAGGGATAAGAGATCATGGAACTCTCTATTAAAGGATCCGCCGACACACTCAAGGTGTCCGATAACGCGTTTGACCGGCCCTTTTCTGAAGGTCTGGTCCATCAGGTCGTTACTGCCTACATGGCGGGCGGCCGCGCCGGCACCAAGGCGACCAAGTCTCGATCAGACGTTCGCGGCGGTGGTCGCAAGCCGTGGCGCCAAAAAGGCACCGGCCAGGCTCGTGCTGGTACCATTCGCAGCCCGTTGTGGCGTGGGGGTGGTAACACCTTCGCTCTGACGCCTCGTGATTTTAGCCAAAAGGTCAATCGGAAGATGTTTCGTGGCGCCATGCAGGCCATTTTTTCTGAGTTGGTTCGCCAGGAACGTTTTGAAGTGGTTCAGGATTTCGTCCTGGACGCGCCCAAGACAAAAGATTTGCTAGCTAAGCTGGAGGCATTTCCCGGTCGGCGTATTGTCATCATTACCGAAGACGTAGGTCCAAACCTATACCTTGCTTCCCGCAATGTGAGAGGCATTTTGGTGATCGACAGCTCGGCGGTTGATCCTGTGACCCTGGTTGATGCAGACCGGGTTATTGCCACCGTCGACTCTGTTAACAAGATTCAGGAGTGGCTGAAATGAATAAAGAGCGACTCTATCAGGTGCTGCGCGCACCCCACGTATCGGAAAAGAGTACTCGGGTTAACGGGGAAGGTAATCAATACGTGTTCAAGATTGCCACTGATGCCAGCAAGCCAGAAGTTAAGGCGGCAATTGAAATGCTGTTTAAGGTGGAAGTGGAAAACGTCAATATAGTCAATGTTCGGGGTAAGACCCGATCATTCAAGATGCGTCCTGGTCAGCGTCCCGGCTGGAAGAAAGCCTATGTGAGGGTAGCGGCTGGACAGACCATCGACGTTGAACAGCCAGCGGCTGAATAAGAGAATAACCATGGCACAAGTAATCAAGCTCAAGCCTACTTCCCCCGGCCGTCGTGGCGCGGTGGTGGTCAAGCGTGAGGGGTTGTATAAAGGTCGCCCCCATGAAGCGCTGGTAGAGAAGAAAACCAAAACCGGCGGTCGTAACAGTGACGGTCGTATTACCACCCGTCATAAGGGCGGTGGTCATAAGCAGCGTTACCGCGTTGTTGACTTCAAGCGTCGGAAGGACGGTGTGCCGGCAAAAGTTGAGCGCATTGAGCACGACCCAAATCGCAGCGCGTTTATTGCTTTGTTGTGCTTTGCCGACGGCGAGCGCCGATATATCGTTGCGCCACGCAAAGTCGAAGTCGGTGATGAGCTGCAGTCCGGTCGCGATGCCCCGATTCGAAATGGTAACTGCCTTCCGCTGCGCAATATCCCGGTCGGTTCTACGGTGCACTGTATCGAGATGAAGCCCGGCAAAGGGGCTCAGATTGCTCGTTCCGCCGGCGCCTCAGCCCAGCTGGTGGCTCGCGAGGGTGTCTACGCAACCCTGCGTTTACGTTCAGGGGAGACGCGCAAGGTTCCTCACGACTGCCGAGCAACCATTGGCGAAGTCAGCAACTCTGAGCACAGCCTGAAAAAGCTGGGTAAAGCCGGCGCCAGTCGCTGGCGTGGTGTTCGTCCCACCGTTCGCGGTGTGGCCATGAACCCTGTGGATCACCCCCACGGCGGTGGTGAGGGTCGGACTTCCGGTGGCCGGCACCCGGTGAGCCCTTGGGGTACGCCAACTAAGGGTTATAAGACTCGTTCCAACAAGCGCACCGATCAGTTGATCGTTCGTCGTCGCTCGAAGAAAACAAGGTAACTTAAAATGCCACGTTCAATTAAAAAAGGCCCATTTATCGATCATCACCTGGTTAAAAAGGTTGATGAAGCGGTTGCCACCAACAGCAAGCGTCCAATCAAGACCTGGTCGCGTCGCTCCATGGTGTCACCGGAGATGGTGGGTTTGACCATTGCTATCCATAACGGGCGTCAGCACATTCCGGTGTTGATTAACGAAAATATGGTGGGCCACAAGCTGGGCGAGTTTTCTGTGACCCGGACATTTAAAGGTCACTCTGGCGATCGCAAGTCTCGCTAGAGCGAGCAAGGAAGGAATTATCATGGAAGCCCGAGCAGTATTAAAACGCGCGCCCATTTCGGCGCAAAAAGTTCGCCTAATCGCTGATCTTATCCGCGGTATGCCAGTTGAGAAGGCTGAGCAGGTTTTGACCTACAGCCCGAAGAAGGCGGCGCACATTGTTAAGAAGGTGCTGCTGTCGGCGGTGTCCAATGCCGAGCACAACGACGGCGCAGATATCGACGAACTTAGCATCGCCAAGATCTTTATTGACGAAGGCCCAACCATGAAGCGCGGGCGTGCCCGGGCGAAAGGTCGAGGCACACAAATATTAAAGCGAACCAGCCACATTACCGTGGCGGTATCCGATCAGGCGTCGTAAGCGCCGGACTTGAGAGACAGATAGTTATGGGTCAGAAAGTACATCCAACCGGCATCCGCCTTGGTATTTCCAAGGACTGGAATTCTAAGTGGTACGCCACCGGAGCAGAGTTCGCGGACAACCTTAACAAAGATATTGAGGTTCGAGACTTTATCCGCAAAAAGCTGTCAGGAGCAGGCGTCAGCCAGATCCAGATAGAGCGTCCGGCCAAAACCGCTCGAATTACCATTCACACCGCGCGTCCTGGCATCGTGATTGGTAAGAAAGGTGAAGATATCGAACGGCTACGGGCATCGGTTTCGGCAATGATGGGTGTGCCAACTCACATTAACGTGTCTGAAGTGCGCAAGCCCGAGCTTGATTCCACCCTGGTGGCGGAGTCCATCGCCTCGCAACTGGAACGACGGATCATGTTCCGCCGGGCTATGAAACGGGCAGTGGGTAATGCCATGCGACTGGGTGCCCTGGGTGTGAAGGTGAGTGTTGCTGGCCGACTGAACGGAGCAGAGATTGCCCGTGGTGAGTGGTATAGAGAAGGCCGAGTGCCTCTGCATACCCTGCGCGCTGATGTGGATTACGGCGTAGCAGAGGCCAATACCACCTACGGAATTATTGGTATCAAAGTTTGGATCTACAAGGGCGAGGTGTTTGACCTGTACGAAGGCAAACCCGAAGCCGACAGTTCTGAGCGCGGCGCGCCAGCTAAAGGCTGAGCGACTTAACCAAGTTTAGGAGATAGAAAAGTGCTGCAGCCCAAGAGAACCAAGTTTCGCAAGCAGATGAAGGGGCGCAATCGCGGCCTGGCTCATCGTGGCAGCGAAGTCAGTTTTGGTGAGTTTGGAATTAAGGCTACCACCCGTGGATTCATTACCGCGCGCCAGATCGAGGCTGCCCGGAGAGCGATTACTCGCCACGTTAAGCGTGGTGGCAAGCTCTGGATTCGAGTGTTCCCGGACAAGCCGATCACCAAAAAGCCTCTGGAAGTTCGTCAGGGTAAAGGTAAGGGTAACGTCGAGTATTGGGTTGCCGCCATTCAGCCAGGTCGTGTGCTGTATGAGATCGAAGGTGTCAGCGAGGACGTGGCGCGGGAAGCGTTTCGTCTGGCGGGAGCCAAGCTGGCGGTTAAAACAACGTTTGTGTCACGGCAGGTGATGTAATGAAAGCGGCGGATTTAAAATTAAAGAGCGAAGCGGAGCTGCGCGACGAGCTAATTAAGCTTCGTCGAACTCAGTTTGAAAAGCGCATGGCCGTAGCTGCCGGTCAGCTAAGCACGACTCACGAGTTGAAGCTGGTGAGGCGTAACATCGCACGGGTGAAAACCGTCCTGACCCAAAAGGCTCAGGAGCAGACCGCGACGACAAGTAACGACGGTGAAGCATCATGAGTGAAACACAGATCAGAACCCAGACAGGCCGGGTGGTGAGCAACGCGATGGATAAGACGGTTACCGTCCTGCTCGAGCGTAAAGTTAAGCACCCGATCTACGGAAAGTACATTAAACGCTCGTCTAAGGTTCACGCTCACGACGAAGATAACGCCTGCAATGCGGGAGATACGGTTCGGATCTCCGAGTGCCGACCGATTTCCAAGACCAAAAGCTGGCAAGTCATCGAAGTGGTCACTCGCGCGCAGTAGCGCCCGGCAGCGATCAAGGAAAGGTAAAAGACCATGATTCAGATGCAAAGCATGTTGAACGCGGCTGATAACAGCGGCGCTCGTCGGATGATGTGTATCAAGGTGCTGGGTGGCTCTAAGCGGCGTTACGCCGACATCGGTGATGTCATTAAAGTGACCATCAAAGATGCCATCCCCCGGGGTAAGGTAAAAAAGGGTGAGGTTTATAACGCCCTGGTTGTGCGGACCCGTAAAGGGGTTCGTCGCAAAGATGGGTCGTTGATCCGTTTTGATGGCAACGCTGCGGTTCTTTTGAACGCAAAACTGGAACCCATCGGTACGCGAATTTTTGGCCCGGTAACCCGTGAGCTGCGGGGCGAGAAGTTTATGAAAATTGTGTCCCTGGCACCGGAAGTTCTGTAGGCCCGGTTGACCGGTGCTGAGACTGGAAGTAGAGAAATGAAACGAATTAAGAAAGGTGACGACGTGATCGTGATTGCCGGACGCAGCAAAGGCGTCCGGGGACAGGTGATGTCCGTACTTGAGAATGACCGCCTGCTGGTGGAAAACGTGAATATGGTCAAAAAGCACGTTAAGCCGGATATGCAGCGACAGATCGAAGGCGGAATTATTCCGAGGGAAGCGCCCATTCATGCATCAAACGTGATGCTGTTTAACGCGCAGACCAACCAGGCAGACCGGGTGTCTTACAAGACTCTGGAAGACGGCAGCAAAGTTCGCGTCTACCGCTCCAATGGCGAAGTAGTAGACGTTTAAGGCAGATAATGATGGCTAGATTACACGACAAATATGTGAAAGAGGTGGTGCCGGCATTGAAGGAGAAGTTTTCTTTTTCAAGCGTTGCCCAGGTTCCGAAACTCAGTAAGATCACGATCAATATGGGCGTGGGTGAGGCTGTGGGCAACAAAAAGGCCCTTGAGCACGCCACCGCAGAGTTGGGTCGTATTGCCGGCCAAAAGCCGGTGGTAACCCTGTCCCGCAAGTCCGTCGCGTCATTTAAGATCCGCGATGGCTATCCCATAGGCTGCAAGGTCACACTGCGCCGGGAGCGGATGTACGAGTTTTTGGATCGGCTGATCAGTATTGCCATTCCAAGGGTCCGAGATTTCAGGGGTATTAACCCTAAGTCTTTTGACGGCCGGGGCAATTTCAACATGGGGGTCACTGAGCAGATCATTTTCCCTGAAATTGAGTATGACCAGATTGACGAGATCCGCGGTATGGATATCGCCATCACGACCACTGCCCGGGACGATGCGGAAGGCCGCGCGTTGCTGGAAGCGTTTAACTTCCCGTTCAGGACCTAACAGACTATGGCTAAGACATCGATGATTCAGCGCGAGCTGAAACGAACCAAGCTGGTAAATCGCTACGCTGAAAAGCGCAATGCGCTCAAAGCCATCATTGCCAATATCAAGAGCACCGATGAGGAAGTAGAAGACGCGCAGCTAAAGCTGCAGAAAATGCCTCGCGACGCGAGCCCGGTGCGACAGCGAAATCGCTGCCGTGCGTCTGGTCGGCCAAGAGGTTTTTATCGCAAATTCGGCTTATCCCGAAACAAGCTGCGTGAAGCCATGATGCGTGGCGACGTGCCTGGTTTGAAAAAGGCCAGCTGGTAAAAGCACCCGCCCAAGCTTACAGAGAGATCGAACATGAGTATGAGTGACCCAGTAGCGGATATGCTGACGCGGATTAGAAACGCGCAGCTCGCTGGAAAAAAGACGGTATCCATGCCCACCTCCAAGCTGAAAGTTGGCATTGCCGGTGTGTTGAAGAGCGAAGGCTATGTGGTAGACCACCAGGTGGTGGAAAGCGATAAGCCTCAGCTTGTTATCGACCTGAAATATCGTGAAGGACGCGGCGTGATTGAACGCCTGGAGCGGGTCAGTCGCCCGGGACTGCGTTGTTATCGCGGAAAAAACGATCTGCCCACAGTAATGGGTGGACTTGGAATAGCCATCGTATCCACGTCTAACGGCATCATGACCGACCATAAAGCGCGCGCAGCGGGCTTTGGCGGTGAAGTGCTGTGCGTGGTTTCCTGACGGAGCCAGCTGATGTCCCGTATAGCAAAACAACCGGTCACGCTTCCTAAGGGCGTGGACGTCTCAGTCAACGGCCAGCAGGTCACGGTTAAGGGGCCTAAAGGCAGCACGACCCTGAATCTGCACGAATCGGTGTCTGTGGATCAGTCCGACTCTGATTTGACCATGGTTCCTGCCAACGACGCAGCCATTGCCATGGCCGGCACCATGCGCTCGCTGCTGCAGAACTGTGTGGTTGGGGCCTCGGAAGGGTTTGAGCGAAAGCTCGAGCTGGTCGGCGTAGGATATCGGGCCCAGATGCAGGGCCGAACTGTGCATCTGACCCTGGGTTTTTCCCATCCGGTGGAGTTCACCCCACCTGAGGGCGTAGACCTGGAAACGCCCAGCCAGACGGAAATAGTGATCCGCGGCATCGACAAACAGCAGGTCGGCCAGGTTGCGGCTGTGATTCGAGCCTATCGCCCGCCAGAGCCTTATAAAGGTAAGGGTGTTCGATATGCTGGCGAACGAATTGTCATGAAGGAAGCGAAGAAGGCCTAAGGCTGACTTCCAGTTCCAGGAATCTAACGTAATGAACAAAAGAGAATCCAGACTCAGACGTGCACGCAGAGGGCGGTCTAAGATCCGCCAGCTGGGTGTGCCCCGTTTGTCGGTTCACCGATCAGGAAAGCACATGTCTGCACAGGTAATCGATCCCAGAACCGGACAGGTGCTGGCGGCCGCTTCAACCATGCAGGCCAGTGTTCGTGAAGGGCTAAAGGGCTGTAAAAATGTAGAAGCAGCCACTCGTATCGGCACCATCATCGCAGAAAAGGCCAAGGCAGCTGGGCTTGAGTCCGTTGCTTTTGACCGTTCCGGTTTCAAATATCACGGTCGGGTCAAGGCCCTGGCTGACGCTGCCCGCGAAGCGGGCCTGAAATTCTAGGCAACTAACATGGCAAGAAACGACCAACGAGATAATGACGACGGCATGATTGAAAAGCTGGTCGCCGTCAACCGAGTGGCCAAAGTGGTCAAAGGTGGCCGCCAGTTCGGGTTTACCGCCCTGAGCGTTGTCGGTGATGGCAACGGCCGAGTAGGGTTTGGCTATGGCAAGGCCCGCGAGGTGCCCATCGCCATCCAAAAATCCATGGAGCGGGCGCGCCGGCAGATGATCCAGGTTGACCTCAATGAAGGTACGCTTTGGTATCCCATGACAGCTCGTCACGGCGGCTCGAAGGTTTACATGCAGCCAGCTTCAGAGGGTACCGGTGTAATTGCCGGTGGCGCGATGCGTGCAGTGTTTGAAGCGGTGGGCGTACATAACGTTCTAGCCAAAAGCCTGGGTTCGCGAAATCCGATTAACCTTGTGCGTGCCACCATCACCGGCCTGAAAGCTATGCAGTCTCCGGCCAGCGTTGCGGCTAAACGTGGCATGTCATTGGAAGAGGTGATGGAACATCATGGCTGATCAACTCCAGGTTACCCTCATTAAGAGTAAATTTGGGCGGGTTCCCGGGCACCGAGAGTGTGTCCAGGGTCTGGGCCTGCGGCGCATGCACCAAACGGTAACGGTTGCTGACACGCCGGAAAACCGAGGCATGATCAACAAGGTGAACTACCTGCTGAAGGTAGAGCCCGCCTGATTCGTGGCTGAGTATTAATATTATCCGGCAGGCGGTATTAACATTACCGAACTCCGGGGAAAAGGACGTAAGACAATGCGATTGAACACCTTAAGACCAGCAGCAGGGTCCAGAACTAACCGCAAGCGTGTGGGTCGTGGTATTGGCTCTGGCACCGGTAAAACCGCCGGTCGCGGCCACAAGGGCCAGCACTCGCGCTCCGGTGGTTACAGCAAGGTTGGATTTGAAGGTGGCCAGCTGCCCCTGCAACGTCGCCTGCCCAAAGTGGGTTTCGCCTCGCGTAAAGCGTTTGAGTCTCAGGAAATTCGCCTGTACCAGATCAATAGCCTGAATGTTGACACTATTGATATGGCGGCGCTGAAAGCCGCGGGCCTGGTGGGCCAGAGAATCAAGAAGGTGAAGATTATAAATACCGGGCAACTTGAGCGGGCCGTTACTGTCAAAGGCATCAAGGTAACCAAAGGCGCCGCTGCGGCAATTGCCGATGCCGGCGGCAGCGTTGAGGAATAAGACCTAGTTATTATGGCTGGACCAACGAAAAAACCGCCTACCGGCGGCATGGCGCTACCAAAAGAGCTCACCCAACGGGTGTTGTTCGTTATTGGGGCGATTGTGGTGTTCCGCCTGGGGACTTTTATACCTGTGCCCGGAATCAACCCAGCCGCTTTGGTTGAGCTGATGGATCAGCAGCGCGGCACCATTGTGGACATGTTTAACATGTTCTCCGGCGGCGCCTTGGGTCGGTTCTCGCTGTTTGCGCTGGGGGTGATGCCCTATATCTCGGCCTCGATCATCATACAGCTGCTGAGCGCCACCGTGCCACATCTGCAGCAGCTGAAGAAAGACGGCGAAGCAGGCAAGCGAAAGATCACTCAGTACACTCGCTACTTCACGGTGGTTTTGGCTTCCGTGCAGGCGGTAACCGTGGCGGTGGCGTTGCAAAATCAAGGAGCCATTGCGGGTTTGCCAGTGGTGGTCAACTCGGGAACAGGGTTTCTGTTTACCGCCGTAGTCACCCTTACCAGCGGCACCATGTTTTTGATGTGGCTGGGTGAGCAGGTCACTGAACGTGGCGTGGGTAACGGTATTTCCATCTTGATTTTTGCCGGAATTGTCGCGGCGCTGCCGGGTTCCATTGGCGGCACCCTGGATTTGGCGCGCCAGGGGGCGATTTCGCCCATCACCGTTCTTACCCTGCTGGCTCTGGCGTTGGCGGTGATTGCCATTGTTGTGTTCATTGAGCGTGGTCAGCGCCGCATCACCGTCAACTATGCGCGCAGGGGAGGCAGACAGGCCTATCAGAACCAAAGCTCTCACCTGCCGTTGAAACTCAACATGGCCGGTGTGATTCCTGCTATTTTCGCCTCCAGCCTGATCTTGTTTCCGGCTACCTTGGCGACCTGGCTGGGAACCAATGATCAGGCTCGGTGGATGCAAAACGTAGCCACAAGACTGGCCCCGGGTGAACCGCTGTACGCAGTGCTGTTCGGCGGCTTGATTGCGGGTTTTTGCTTCTTTTATACCGCGCTGGTGTTTAACAGCCAGGAAACCGCCGATAACCTCAAGCGCTCCGGCGCTCTGATCCCTGGCATCCGCCCGGGCAAACAGACCGGGGAGTACATCGACGGTGTGATAACCCGGCTCACCACCTGGGGTGCTATCTACCTGGTGCTGATTTGTCTGCTGCCGGATTGGTTGAATGCGTCATTGGGTGTGCCGCTGTTTGGCGGGACGTCGATTTTGATTGTTGTGGTTGTCGCCATGGATTTCATGGCTCAGGTGCAGGCCCATATGGTGTCTCATCAGTACGACAGCCTGCTGAAGAAAGCCAACCTGAAGACCTACGGGCGTTCAGGTGTGGTGCGCTGATGGGGCGCATTTATATAATTATCGAGTTTTTATTGTTTATTGAGCGAGAAACCTGGGCTATACTGCTCGGCTTTTCGCGTCGGGTATGTCCGTTGGAGGATATCAACGCATGGCACGTATAGCGGGAGTTAACATCCCGGTTCACAAACACACCTGGGTGGGACTCACCGAGGTCTATGGTATTGGTCGCACGCAGGCCTTAAAAATCTGCGAAGAAACCAGTATTGAACCTTCAACCAAAGTTGGCGATTTAGCTGACGCAGAGCTGGAACAGCTTCGTCAAGCGGTTTCCAGACGTACCGTTGAGGGTGACCTTCGACGCGAAATTGGTATGAACATCAAGCGTTTGATGGACTTAGGCTGCTACCGTGGCCTGCGACATCGACGAGGTTTGCCGACCCGTGGTCAGCGAACAAAAACGAACGCACGAACCCGTAAGGGTCCGCGTCGTCCGATTAAGCGCTGACGGGATAGGACAACATGGTTAAATCCACCGGAAAAACTAAGAAGAAAGTCAAAAAATCGGTGTTGGATGCTGTGGCGCACGTTCAAGCGTCATTCAACAACACGATTATTACCATTACCGATCGACAGGGTAATGCGTTGAGCTGGGCTACCGCAGGTGGTGCAGGCTTTAAAGGCTCCCGCAAAAGTACCCCGTTTGCTGCTCAGGTTGCGGCGGAAACCGCCGGTAAGGTGGTGCAGGAATTTGGCGTCAAAAACGTTGAGGTGCGTGTCAAAGGCCCCGGCCCTGGTCGAGAGTCTTCTGTTCGGGCGCTCAATGCGCTGGGTTTCAAGGTCACCAATATTATTGACGTGACCCCGATTCCTCACAACGGCTGTCGTCCGCCCAAAAAGCGCCGCGTTTAATCTAACGCCTCGAACAGCAAGTAATTTGGAGATTTATCATGGCTAGATTCACAGGCCCTACCTGCAAGCTGGCACGTCGTGAAGGTACCGACTTGTTTTTGAAGAGCCCAGCTCGTGCGGTGGAAACCAAGTGCAAGCTTGAGCAGAAGCCAGGACAGCAGGGTTCTAACCGTCGTCTGCGTCAGTCTGACTACTCGCTGCAGTTGCGGGAAAAGCAAAAGGTTCGTCGTATGTACGGCATTCTGGAGCGACAGTTCCGCAACTACTACAAGACCTCAGCTCGGCTGAAGGGCGCCACCGGTGAAAACCTGCTGCGCCTGCTGGAATGCCGACTGGACAACGTGGTCTATCGGATGGGATTTGCAGTGACCCGAGCTCAGGCTCGTCAGCTGGTGTCTCACAAGTCGATCATGTTAAACGGCCACCTGTGCAATATTCCTTCCTGTCAAATCAATCCCGGCGACGTGATTGAGGTGCGTGAGAAGGCCAAAAAGCAGCTGCGTATTCAGGAATCGATCACGGTAAGCCAGGATTTAGATCTTGTGCCCACGTGGATGACCGTCGACACAACCAAGATGCAAGGCACGTTCAATACCGTTCCTGATCGTGGCGACCTGTCGGCTGAAATCAACGAAAACCTGATCGTCGAACTGTACTCAAAGTAACAACTAAATAGAGGTTTCCCATGGCAGCAACCCTTGCCAATATGCTGCGGCCCAAGAGTGTGCAGGTCGACAGCAGCAGTCCTTACCGCGCGAAGATAGTTCTCGAGCCGCTGGAGCGCGGTTTCGGGCACACCCTGGGCAATGCCCTGCGCCGAGTGCTTTTATCCTCTATTCCCGGATCGGCAATTGTCGAAGCGGAAATCGATGGCGTGCTGCATGAATACACCACCATCGACGGGGTACAGGAGGATGTAATCGATATCCTGCTCAACCTGAAGGAAGTGGCGCTGCGGATGCACAATCAGGAAGAGACTGTGCTGACGCTGTCCAAAGAAGGTGTTGGCGCGGTTACCGCTGCCGATATTCAGGTGGACCACGACGTAGAGATCGTTAATCCTGAGCACGTTATCTGTCATCTGACGAAAGCCGGCAGCATCTCCATGCGTCTGCGAATCGCTCAGGGCCGAGGTTACGAGCCTGCAGTCAGCCGCGGCAATCCGGAAGAAGAGGCTAAGCCCATCGGTCGGCTGCAGCTGGACGCGTCATTTTGTCCTGTTCGTCGTGTTTCCTACAGCGTGGAAAGCGCCCGGGTAGAGCAGCGTACTGACCTGGACAAGCTAATTTTGGACGTGGAAACCAACGGCACGCTGGATTGCGAAGAGGCGGTGCGCCTGTCGGCCAATATCCTGGCTGAGCAGCTCGCAGTGTTCGTCGACTTTTCCAGCAAGTTGGAAGAGCAGAAGGTTGAGCGTAAGGAAGAGATTGATCCGATTTTGCTGCGCCCCATCGATGATCTTGAGCTCACCGTACGCTCGGCGAACTGTCTGAAGGCAGAAAGCATTTACTACATCGGCGACCTGATTCAGCGCACCGAAGTTGAGCTGCTGAAGACGCCTAACCTTGGCAAGAAGTCTCTGACTGAGATCAAGGATGTACTGGCTTCCCACGGCCTAGGCCTGGGTGTGAAACTGGAAAACTGGCCGCCCGCCGGCCTGCGCAGTGACGCCATCACCTGATCACTTGATCCGGTGATGCAGCGCAATTAAGGACAAAGCACGATGCGACATCAGAAATCAGGGCGTAAGCTCAATCGTAACTCCAGCCATCGGAAGGCCATGTTCCGCAACATGGCTACCAGTCTGTTTCAACACGGTATGATTCGGACCACGCTGCCCAAGGCAAAAGAGCTGCGTCGGGTGGCTGAGCCGCTGATTACCCTTGCTAAGACCGATGGTGTTGCTAATCGCCGGGTCGCGTTTTCTCGTCTTCGTGATAAAGAGGCTGTGGGTAAGCTGTTTAACGAGATTGGCCCGCGCTATGTTGAGCGGCCAGGTGGCTACACTCGAATCATGAAGTGCGGTTTCCGTGCCGGTGACAGTGCGCCCATGGCCTACATCGAATTGGTTGATCGTCCAGACGCAGCGGTTCAGGACGAGGACGAAGCCTGATCAAGGCCCTGTAGCTGGAACCATTGCTGGGGATCGTAGTCAAAACACGTCCCCAGAGGTCGCTGAAGGCAACAAATGAGGTATCGAACTGCCCATCTGCTGACCGCCGTAGCCTGCGCTTCCCTGCTGGGTTACGCCTACTTCCTGGAATATGTTCGCTACTTGGATCCCTGTCCTTTGTGCATGGTCCAACGTCTGGTTTTTTATTCCATTGGTATCGTATTTTTAATCTCCGGCTTACACAATCCCGGCAAAGTGGGACGCTTAGCCTACGGATTGATTCAGGCACTGGTGGGTGCCCTGGGTGTTGCCACCGCTGCCAGACACGTGTGGTTGCAGGGTCTGCCCGCTGATCAAATACCCGATTGCAGCCCAAGCCTTGATTACATGGTCGACAATTTCCCGCTGGGCGAAACCCTGGACAAACTGCTCAACGCCTCCGGCGACTGCGCCTCGGTGGATTGGGTTTTTTTGGGGCAAAGTATGCCCACGTGGACGCTGCTATGGTTTTCTGGGCTGACCCTGTGGGCGATTTTCTGGGCACTGCGCCGGCCACATAAAGATCGCAGAATTTTCCGCTCCTAGCTCCATTGAATGCGCAGGATCGGCCAAGGGCCTCTTGACCGATTCCAATCCCCGGTACGCTGTGCAATCATGCCAGATTCCACGGACGACTTAACATGAACAGTAAAGACACACATCTAGAACCCGTGCCTGCAGACGATAACTGGTCGCCGGAATCCTGGCAGCAGTTTCCCGCCGCTCAACAGCCCGAGTACCCGGATCAGCAGGCGCTGGATTCCAGCCTGCAGCAGCTGAAAGAGCTGCCGCCGCTAGTGACCTCTTGGGAAATTACGGCGCTGCGTCAGCAGATGGCAGAGTGCGCAGCCGGAAAACGATTTCTGCTGCAGGGCGGCGACTGCGCCGAGAGCTTTGCCGATTGCAACTCAACGATTATCACTAATCGACTTAAAGTGTTGCTGCAGATGTCCATGCTGCTGGTCCACGGTTTGAAAATGCCCGTGGTCAGGGTAGGGCGCTTTGCCGGTCAATACGCTAAGCCCCGGTCTTCCAATGACGAAACCCGTGATGGGGTCACGCTGCCCACCTATCGCGGTGACATTGTGAATGGCCCTGAGTTTACGCCAGAAGCGCGCATACCCGATCCTCAACGGTTATTGCGGGGTCACTCTCGATCTGCAATGACGATGAATTTTGTACGAAGCCTGGTGGACGGTGGTTTTGCCGACCTGCATCATCCGGAATACTGGGATTTATCCTGGGTTGAGCACTCCAAAGAAGCTCAGCAGTATCGGGAAATTTTATCTCAAATCGGCGATTCTCTGAGGTTCCTGGAAACCCTCGCCGGTAGACGGGTGGGTGCGCTGCAGCGAGTTGAGTTTTTCACCTCCCACGAAGCGCTTCATTTGCACTACGAGCAGGGCCAAACCCGCCAGGTGCCTAGACGCTGGGGTTGGTGGAACCTGTCCACTCACCTGCCCTGGATCGGTATGCGCACGGCGGCCATGGACGGGGCCCACGTGGAGTTTTGTCGCGGTATTCGCAACCCGGTTGGAATTAAAATTGGTCCGGGGATGACAGCGGAATGGCTCACCGACCTGATCCGGGTGCTGAATCCCGATGATCAGCCGGGCCGCCTGATGCTGATACACCGGATGGGGGCGGACAAAATTGGGGATCATTTGCCGGCCTTAATTGAAGCCGGTAATAAAGCCAGTGAGACCCTGCTATGGACCTGCGACCCAATGCACGGTAATACCGAAAATGCCTCCTCCGGCGTCAAGACCCGGCGGTTTGAAAACATTGAGTCGGAGGTGTCACAGGCTTTTGAGATCCATCAAGGCTGCGGTTCCAGATTGGGCGGCATACACCTTGAATTGACCGGCGAGGATGTCACTGAATGCACCGGTGGCGCTCGAGCCCTAACCGACGATGACCTGAAAAGAGCCTATCGTTCATCGGTGGATCCCAGGCTCAACTACGAACAATCTCTAGAGCTGGCTATGGGAATAGTGCAAAAGAAGCGCGGTCTTTCCGGTACCGATATCGCTCAATAATGGCTGCTCTAAGTTTGGAACAGGGGCTGCGTCTTACGGCAGTGACGCCGGCTCGCGCCGTGGCCAGCATGGCTGATGACATGCGCGAGGGCCTGAGCCTGTCGCCCAAAGTGTTGCACCCCAAATATTTCTACGATGAGCTTGGGTCTCAGCTGTTTGATCAAATCTGCGATACCCCGGAGTATTACCTGACCCGGGTTGAGTCGGAGCTGCTGGCAGCCAACGGCCGGCAGATACTGTGCCACACGTCACCTGCCAATATTGTGGAGCTGGGCAGCGGAGCTTCGCGCAAGTCTCGCATTTTGCTGGAGCTGTGGGATGCCCCGGATACTGCCACCTATCTACCCTTTGATGTTAGCGAGGAAATGCTCACCGCTGTCTCCCAGGAGCTTGCCGCAGATTTCGACGGGCTCAGTATTCATGGTCTGGTGGGGGACTACACGGCGGGGCTTGAGCATTTGCCGAAGCTTGAGGGTCCCAGTTTGTGGATGTTCATTGGCAGCACTCTGGGCAACTTTGAGCCCTCAGAAGCTCAGGCTTTCGTGGGAGAGATCGCTGAGCAGATGTCCGATGGGGACAGTTTCCTGCTGGGCACGGACCTTGATAAATCTGAAACTCTGCTGGAGCCAGCCTACAACGATGCCCAGGGACTGACCGCCCGATTTAATCTGAATATATTGGCGGCGGTCAATGATGCGCTGAACGCGGATTTTGATCCTCAGTCATTCTCCCACCTGGCCTATTACTGCCAGGCCCGTCGCCGCATCGAGATGCACCTGGTGTCTGAGGCCAATCAGCAGGTTGCCATCGACGACCTGGAGCTCAAGGTTGCCTTTGCCAAGGGCGAGCGCATGCGCACAGAAATCAGTCGAAAGTTTCTGGTGGAAGAGATTCAGGCCATGCTGGAGGCTGCAGGCCTGGAGATGGTGGAGTCGTTTTGCCATGAAAAATTTCCTTATGCGCTGACCCTGGCCCGTAAAAACTCGGCCTAGTCCTCACTCCTTTTACCAAGGCCTTGGCCAAGTCAGCCCGTTGCTGGGCG
>CAYGPO010000100.1:0-14299 GCA_964351665.1 uncultured Gammaproteobacteria bacterium
TAAAGGCCGCTGATGACCTGGCCAATCCCTGCGCATTTTCAACCTGGGTGTCAAAACGCAATATCGATGTTCTTTACGACCTGACGTTGTTGAACCCACGGCGTTGAGGGTGCAATTAACTTCGGAGCTACCGCTTCCGGTGAGATCAGCGCTGCTCGCAGCAGGTTTCGCCAGCCGGTGTTTGTCACGGCAGCGGCCTATTTCATCCTCATCGTGCCGGCAATTTGCTCCCACAAACGCTGTCGCCACTTAGGCCCGAGGTAGCGCTCGGTCCAGCGAGTCAATCGTTGCTTCAATGGCCACCGCCTTACATGGGCTGTTTGCGGCTCGCGTTTACGCTGGGGCTTCTTTGACGCTGCTGACATTGTGTTTCCTCTTTGAATCGGGCTGTTGGCGGCTGACGACGATCTATGCTAAAACCTCAAGTAAGGTTGAGGTAAAGAGAAAATTGCTATGAAGGGAAAGAGCTTCAGCGTGGGGTTTGTGGCCAGGCGAACCGGGGTTGCTGTTTCAGCCCTGCATTTTTATGAGGCTAAGGGCCTGATTCACGGCTCGCGGAATGCCGGCAATCATCGCCGCTACGGCAGTGATGTCCTGCGCCGGGTCTCGATCATCCAGGCGGCGCAGAAAATCGGTATTAGTTTGGATGAAATCGGGCAGGCGTTCGAGTCGCTGCCGCGCTACCGGGCCCCCGGGAAGAGTGCCTGGAGCCGGTTGTCTGAGCAGTGGCAGGAGCGGCTGACCAAGCGAATCCAAGCTCTGGAGCGTCTGCGTGACAGCCTGACCGGATGCATTGGGTGTGGCTGTCTGTCGATGCAGAGCTGTCCCATCTACAACGCTGACGACCACTTATCAGTTTACGGACCGGGGTCCGTTATCTTGGAGGGTAAGCAGGATTTGGCGTGAATCGACAAGATTATTTCGGATCAAAAAGATTGCCAGCACGGGCTTGATACCGCCACCAAAACGGGGTTTTTGCTAGCCGATGATCTCCGCCAGTCTTTTTGTAATTTCTGGCGGTAGTTCAGCGCCAAAGGGTGCTTTGTCCACCGATAGCAGTTCTGGATAGCTGGATGATGCTTTAGCCACATAGTCCGCGGGGAGTTGATGTACACCCTCCAGCTTGCGCCCGTTCCAGGTGGCGAACATGTGTCCTTCGCGCTCGCCCATTTGCATCCACTTTGGCCAGGGAAATACATAGCCGCCTGCCGTACCGCAGGGAAGGGAGGGTAAATCAGTTTCTTCAAACAGGCGTCTGTTGGACCAGTTGGAGGACGTTTCCACGAAGGTGGCGGGCCATGATGCTGGCGGTAGCCGGGTCTGTTCAATCTTGATCAGATCATCCTCAATCAAAAACTGCTCCAGGCGGATCCGGGGCTCAGCTGAAGGATTATCCAGCGGTATGGTGCCCTTGGGGGTATACACGTATCCCGGGTCGCCGGTGAGCGCCATGGGCGGCACATCAACCTGCTTACCGAGCACTGGGTTGGTGACGTCATTGACCCAATTGCCGGTTTTAAGATCCCGGGGAAATGAGAGGTTATGGCCGTGCACGCGATAGGTGTTGGTTGCCACTTTCTGGTGACGAGAAAACTCGATGCCTTCCCAGCGAACCACCGGTTCAGGCCGCTGCCCCGGGACCACAGCAAACATGGTGAAGTGATACCAGAACAGCACGTCAGCGTCGTCCAGGGCGCTTCTGAGGATGCGAAAGGATTTTTGCTGATGTTCAACCGGGTCTGAATAAAAAACGAACCGGGACTCCATGGTATCGGCATTGGCAAGGTAGGCCGAATCCGCCGTTGGCGGCGCCTCGGCGTTTGCTGAAGTTGAACCGGGGGCTGCGGCTATTAGCGAGCCTGCTCCCGCCAGCACGCCGGTGACCAGGTTACGTCGAGATTCACTGACCGGGTTGGGGGTTGAGTTGGATATTGTTGCTCGATCCCTGATGTTCACGTTGCACCTCGTGGCTTTTCGTTTGGACTCATAGCCGATCAAACAGGAGCTCTCTGCCCATCGGCCAACTGGCCGTGTTTGATCAAACCACCTTGGGACAAACTACACCAACAGCTGGGTAAAGCGAACTGGAACCATGCATGGAGACCTTCGAAATTACCCCTTTATCGGTTCAGTTCAACAAACCCGGCAACCACAGGGACAGTTGCGGTATATAGATAACCGCTATCAGAGCCAGAATCAGTGCGCCGTAAAACGGCCAAATCGTGCGCACGGTTTTTTCGATGGGGATTTTGCCTATGGCGCAACCGACAAACAGCACCGCGCCAACGGGTGGGGTGACCAGGCCAATTCCAAGATTCAGCAATAACATGATGCCAAACTGCACCGGATCCATGCCAAGCGCAGTAGCCATGGGCAGGAAGATGGGCGTGGTGATGATGATCAACGGTGCCATGTCCATAAACGTGCCGAGGATCAGCAGGACGATATTAATCAACAGCAAAAGGAGTATCGGGTCTTCGGTAATGCCCCGCAGCAAATCGGCCAGCTGGGTTGGTGCCTGGAGCAGTGCCAGCAACCAGCCGAAGGCGCCGGCGGCCCCGATCACGATCATCACCATGGCCGTGGTTCTTACCGAGGCCGTTAAGGCGGCGATGAAACGGTCCCAGGTTAGGGATCGGTAGACAAACAGCGCCACAAAGATGGTGTAGACCACGGCGATGCCGGCGGATTCCGTGGGTGTAAAAACTCCGGACAAGACGCCGACTACAATAATTGCAGCGGCCAGCAGACCGGGTATGGCTGCGGCAAATGCCAGCGCAAAGGCCCGCCAGCCCGGAAAGGCGCCCCGGGGGTAGTTACGCTTAACCGCCACAACATAGGCCGCTGCCATCAGCAGCAAACCTGTCAACACACCGGGAATGACGCCAGCAAGAAAAAGATCAGCCAGTGAAATGCTGACCCCTGCCGCCGCGGCATAAATAATCATATTGTGGGAGGGCGGAATCAGCAGTCCGGTAATGGCGGAAGTGGCTGAGACATTCACTACATAATCGGCGTCGTAGCCCTTTTCCTTCATCATCGGCCCAAGGGTTGAGCCGATGGCAGAGACGCTGGCAATGGCCGATCCGGAAACCGCACCGAATAACATGGAAGCGCCTACATCAACCTGTCCCAGGCCGCCTCGGGTGCGGCCCAAAGCCGCGTCTGCAACGCGAATAAGTCGTTCAGCGATTCCCGCCCGGTGCATTAAGTCTCCGGCGAAAACAAAAAATGGGATGGCCATCAGGGCGAAAATGTTCATGCTCGCGGCCATTCGCTGAAACCCGACAATCAAGGGGATATCCAGCACAAAGAACGTGGCCATGGATGCCACGCCCAGGGCAAAAGCCACGGGCACGCCAATAACCAGTAACACCACCAGGGTGCCGATCAGCACCATCAGTTCCATAGCTTGGTTACCTCGGTGGAGCGAAGTTGAGCAATCAGTTGTTCGATGGAAAATCCGGTAATCAGCACCCCAGATAAGGCGATGGGCAGATAGGCATAGCCGCGAGAAATACCCAGGGTGGGAATCACGTGCTGCCAGGTTTCCTGGGTTAGCTCAACGCCAAACACCGCCATGGAAATACCAAAGGCCACCACAACCAGCTGCGCAATCACCATTACGATTTGGCGCAATGTGGGCGGAAGGCTGTCGGCGAATACGCCGATGCGTATGTGGAAACCTTCTCGAACACCCGCTGCGGCGGCTATAAACACATACCAGATCATCAACAATAGCGCCGCCTGTTCCGCCCAGGCGGGACTGTCGTTTAAGACGTATCGTGCGAACACCTGTAAAGCGATGATCGCCGTCATGATGAGCAGGCCAATTCCCGCAAACCACTTGGCGAACAGGCTGAGGTTGCCACTTAATTTACCCAGCATATTGCTCATTCTCGCCTCCCGGGTTAATGTCCAGCTTGACGATTTCGTCCACCAGCTCGCGCATTTTTGGCGTGACAACAAATCGGTCCCAGACTGGCAGCATCTTTTCCGAAAACGCGGCATGATCCACCTCTTCAACTACCTGTACGCCGCGCTCCAGCACCCGCTGCCTGGAAACCCCGACCCGGGCATCCCAAAGACTGCGCATGATCGGCACTGAATCTGTCGCTGCCGCCTGCAGGTAGTCCTGCTCTTCAATAGTCATGGCATCCCAGCTGCGCCGTGATGCCACCAATACCTCCGGCGCCATCACGTGACGGGTCAGGCTGTAATGCCCTGCGGCTTCAAAGTGCCGGGAGCTTTCATAGGAGGGGTAGTTGTTTTCAGCGCCATCCACCACGCCCTGAACCAGTGACTGGTAGACCTCTCCATAGGGAATGGGGGTAGGGTTCGCGCCAAGTGCCTGAACCATGGCCACGTAAATGTCGGAGTTCTGGACTCGGATTTTCATGCCGGCCATGTCGTCGGGCGTGATGATCGGGCGCTTGGTATTGTAAAAAGATCGGGCGCCGGAGTCGTAGTAGCACATGCCTCTTAGGCCATGGGGCATCATCGCGTCAAGAATCTTGCGGCCAACGGCGCCGTCGAAGGCGGCTCGAGAGTGTGCGATGGATCGAAACAGGAATGGCAATGCCAAAACGATGGTTTCCGGCACGATCGAGTTAATCGGTGCCAAATTGACCCGGGTTAAATCGATGCCGCCAAATACCGCAATTTCCAGGGTGTCTTTTTCTGCCCCCAGCTGACCACCGGGATACACCCGGACCCGCATCTCACCGTTGGTACGCTCGTTGAGCAGACGGTCAATGGCGTGCAGTCCCTGGGTTGTGGGGTAGTCATCAGGCTGTGAGTCGGCAGCAAATAACGGCCGTGAACGTTTGCCGTCGCCGCAGGCTGCCACCAGTAGTGGGGCAAGCAGGAGCTGGCGTCGGTTAATCATCGGCCCATCCATCCGCCGTCCACGGGTAGTAAGGTTCCGTGCACATAGTTAGATGCGGCGGATGCCAGGAACACGGCGGCCCCCCCTAGATCTGCCGGCTCGCCCCAGCGCCCAGCGGGAATTCGTTCAAGAATCTGGCGGTTACGGTCCTGATCAGCGCGCAGCGCGTCAGTGTTATTGGTGGCGAAATATCCCGGCACGATGGCGTTAACGTTGATGGATTTGCTGGCCCATTCGTTGGCCAGCAATCGGGTCAAGCCGGCCAGGCCGCTTTTACTGGCGGTGTAGGAGGCCACCCGGATACCGCCCTGCAACGATAGCAGTGAGGCAACGTTAATAATTTTTCCGCTCCGTTGGCCGCGGACCATGGATTTGGCCACGGTTTGGGCCAGGAAGAAGGGAACCTTCAGGTTGGTTGCCATCACCTCATCCCAGTCAAGCTCATTGAAATCCAGTGCGTCCTCGCGCCGAATAATGCCGGCGTTGTTAACCAGTATATCCACCGGACCCAGAGCATCTTCGGCCTGGCTGACAACCGTCGTCGCGATCTCAGCGGTGCTCAGGTCTGCCATCACTACGGCGGTCTTACCTCCGACATCCTTGATTTTCGCCTGGGTTTCATTGGGCGCTGAGCGGCCAACCAGGGCAACGCTGGCACCGGCTCCCGCTAAAGCCACGGCCATCGCTTGACCAAGACCGGTATTTGCGCCGGTGACCAGGGCCACCTTTCCATCAAGACTGAAGAGTTTGGATTCCATGGTTGTCTACTTGAGCTGGCAGATGTCGAGGACAGACATGTCAGTGTAGTCCAGGTTCTCTCCACCCATTGCCCAAATGAAGGAGTAGTTCGAGTTGCCGCTGCCCATATGTATCGACCAGGGTGGTGAAATCACCGCCTGGGAATCACTGACAACAATATGGCGCATTGAGTCGGGTTCACCCATAAAGTGAAACACCTTCTCATCATCGCCCAGCTCAAAATAGAAGTAGATTTCCGATCGTCGATCATGCAGGTGTGGCGGCATGGTGTTCCAGACGCTGCCCGGATTGAGGATGGTCAAACCCAGCAGCAGCTGTGCCGAGCGGCAGGTCTCGGGCACGATGTACTTGTAAATCGTGCGATCGTTTGAGGTCTCCAGCGAACCCAGTTTTACCGGGACCGCATCGTCGATGGAGATTTTGACCAGATCAAAAGCCGCGTGGGCGGGGGTTGAAGCCAGGTAGTATCGAGCGGGCTTATCTTTGCTGTCGCTTCCGAATGAGACCTTTTTTGACCCCATGGGAATGTACAGTCCATCACGGGGGCTCATCTCGAAGGTCTCGCCGTCCACGGTGACTGTTCCGCTTCCAGCGCCAACGTTCACGACGCCGAGCTCGCGCCGCTCCAGAAACGGTGCTCCAGCGACAGGGGCGGTTTGGTCCGGCAATGACAGGGTTTCGGACACTGGAGCTGCGCCCCCCACCACCATGCGCTCGTTGTGGGAATAGTTCAGATTGACTTGGTCGGCCACAAACATGTCGGTGACAAGGTAACGATCGCGCAGGGCGTCATTGCTAACACCCTGCATCATGTCTGGATGTGTTGCCTGATAGGTTTTGCGAAACATCAGTCTGCTCTCTCCGTAGTAAATGGCGGTCATTGCTCAAGTGCCTCAACGTTAGTTGGGGACGACACTCAAGGTTTGCTGGTGTTTAGGGTTTTGGGTGTTTTCTCGTTGAGTCCCGCTCAATTAATCGTGGGGTGGTCTCGTTGGGTCCACCCTTTACCGTTTCGTCGCCGTCGAATTCCAGCAGTCTTTGTGCGGCTAGAGTCCCAATCTCCCGGGCCGGCGTGCGGACTGTTGTCAGTCGGGGCCAAACCCTGGTGGCGGTTTCGAAGTCATCAAAGCCCACCACGGACAGCGCGTCTGGTGGGGTTTGACCAGCAACGTGCAGGGCCTGTAGCACTCCTGCAGCCATTTCGTCGTTGGCGGCAAAAACCGCAGTGGGTGGAGGCTCGAGATCCAGAATTTCCGCGCCCAGTGCAAGGCCCGACTCAAAGGTGTAATCGCCCTGCAGAACATAGTTTGATGGCAGGGTGAGACCGAACTCCGCCAGGCCGTCTTCAAAGCCTGCACGTCGTTCGTGGGCAGAACGAAAGCTCCTGCGCCCGGCAACCAACGCGATGCGGGTGTGGCCCAGCTTGGCCAGATGCCGGGCCGCTTCACGGCCGCCGATTCTGTCGTTAGTTACGATCATACGCCGCTCCATATCCAAGGCGATGGAGGCGATACGAATATAGGCGCAACCCACTTCCCTGAGAACTTCTGCCAGGCGCTCGTCTTCTGATACCGACGGGGTCAAAATTACCCCGTGTAGTTTTTGGACTTCGATGAATTTCCGGGCATCTTCGATGAAGGTATCGCTCCTGCGGTCACAGGGGTGAACCACCAGTTCGAACCCCGTACTGCGCAATACGTCCAGGATGCCGAGCTGAATGTTGACCACGTATTGGGGGGTTGGGTTGTCGTAGATCATGCCCACCAGGTAGGAACGTCGAAAGGCCAGGCCCCTGGCCTGTGGATCTGGCCGGTATCCAATATCCTTGATCAGTCCTTGTATACCCTTGCGGGTTGCCTCGTTGACCAGGGGGGAGTCGTTGATGATGCGCGAAACAGTTTTTTTCGACACGCCCGCCAGTTCAGCAACGTCGTTGATGGTGGGCTTGCGGCCTTCCTTATTGTTTTGCGCCCACCGCCGGGCTGCGGCACTGTAATCAACTTCAGACTTTCGACTGTTTCGTGACACCAGCGGCAGCTCAGTTTTTCGTTGGTGCGCTGTGCAGCGACCTGGGCGCCATGGACTCAAAGGCGACATCGAAGCTGCCAAGGTTGCCAAAGTCGACTTTGGCCTTTGAGTCTGCAGTCACCTCGTGTATGCCAGTCACTGCCCCGCACGAAACCAAGGTGCCTTCGGTAAGCACCAACTTGCGGCTCGCACTCGCGGTGACAAGGAATCGCAGCGCTTGTAAAAGCCCCCCTTCTATTGCGTTGGCGGTGGCTGTTCCAACCACCACTGCGTCCACGGTGACCGAGGCGGTCAGGGAATCGAGATTGAGTTCACTCCAGTTCGGCACGCTGGGGCCGATGACAAGTCCGGCGTTGTTGCCAAAGTCAGACACTACGCAACAGGGACCAAGGATATTCACGTTGGCCATGGGGCTGCTGGCGATTTCCGCGCCCACATACAACCCAGCAACACGCTGGATCAGTTCCTGGTCAGAATATTGCCGCTCAATGGGCTCAATGGTTGTAGCCAGTTTCAAAACGAACTCTGCCTCAACGGCAGCGAAACCGCCGCTGTAGATGGGCATGGTTTTGCTGCAGCCAGGTTCAATGGTAAAAATAGAGGACTTAAATATTGGGCCGCACAGACGCTGGGCAGCGAGGGTTTGTCTGAAATTCTCCGGCACCATGCCCACCTTCCATCCGGCGATCTGATCTGGCCAGCGAGCGATGGATGCGGTCTGTATCGAGTAGGCGTCCGCCAGTGCGGTTGGAAGTTGGCCAGGGAATTCCGACAATGCCTCGGCGTTGGCACGAGCCGCCACTAGACGCTCGGAAATGGCGTCGAGCTCATCGGGCAGTTCGTCTATCGCGGTGACGTGAGTTCCGATCTGTGGCATCTAGGCGTTCCGTGTCCAAGCGTTCAACCCAACCGCGGGAAGGTGATAACCGGCGGTAAAATTAGCGCGTTTTATTCTCAGTTAAGAACCAGAATACCCGGCCTGATACCGGTGTCAATAACTATCTTTTCGACCTGCTTTATCCGTTGGCTTAGTGAGGCTGAAAGATCTATTTGGCTGGGTAAGTAGGCTGGTCGGAATTTCCTCGGGATTTTATAACCCGCTGACTAAAAAGTATTTTTATTAAATTATTTGCACCCGAAGTGTGATTCCTGAGTGTGGCGGTTTGATCGGAAATCTGGCGTTTAAGGGTCGAGTAAATGTTTGTCCAAAGAGACAATTTTATCGGGGGGAGGCCCTGTTGCTAGGCTCTTACGATCATCGCGGTAAACAAAAAAGCCCCGGCAGTTGCCGGGGCTTTTGTTTAAGCTTAAGCGCCATCATCAAGGCCGAAGGCCGGTTTGATGGCTGGCGGTTACTGCTTAGAAGCGGTAGCTGGCACCAAAAACCACTCTTCGGTCAGGAAATCCTACGAAGCACAGCGGGCCAGTATCGCTAACGCAACGCTGATCGATGCGCTCTTCGGTGAGGTTGATAGCGTCAATGCTGAGATCCAGGTTTTCGTTGACCGCATAGATGATGCTGGCATTCAGCTGGCCTCTGTCCAGGGTATTAACCGGGAAGCTGAAGGTACTGCTGCCGCTGGTGTTGGCGCCGCCGGCGAAGTCCTGGGTGCGAAAGCCCTCACGCCAGGTGTACCGAGCTCTTGCGGTCAGGCCATACTTCTCATAAAACAAAGTGAAGTTGTAGGCATTTTCAGAGAAGTCCAGTAGACCACGCTCCTGGCTGACATCACCAAGGACCTGAAGTCCTCGACCTGAGGTGCTGTCAATGATTGAGCCGCCGCTGAAATCCTGATTGGTGTAGTTGGCGATGACACCAAATCCAGAGGCCCAGCCCAACTGTTCGAAGCTTGACAGGTCGTATTGGAAGGCCAGCTCGATACCTGACTGGGTGGTGGTTATCGGATCGTTGCCTGGTCTGGTGACATCAACACATAGGCCCAGCTGGTTAGGGTCGCCCAACACATTGGGTACAACTTCCGGGTTGAAGATACCGCCGCCGGGGCAGGTGGGATCAGTCTCACGGGCCAGGCCGCCAGTGACATTGGGGTCGGATATAAGCAGGGCACCCTCGAAATCCACACCAAAAATATTGGTCCGATCTTTCGTGAAGTAACCCACGCTGACCACCGCGCTGGGGGCAAAATACCACTCAAAAGAAATATCGAAGGAATCAACTTCCTCAGGCTCAAGTCCCGGATTACCCAGGGCGATGGCGGTATTTTCCTGAGGTCCGAAGGTGAAGCTGGTATTTAGGTCGCTAAAATTAGGTCGGCGAATATCTGAGCCATAACCCATGCGAATCAGCATGTCGTCTCTTACTTCGGCGATGAGGTTCAGTCGCGGTAACACGAAGTCATATTTGCCCGTGGTGGACTGTAGGGATCGGATTCCGTTGGCATCTGCTGGACCAAAGGCGACGGAATCGATTTCCGTCTCCAGGTACCGCAGGCCAACGTTGCCGCGGAAAATCCCCGCTTCAAAATTCGCCTGGGCATACAGTGCAGTGGTGTCCTCGCCTACATCAAAGAAGGCGTTTTGGTCAGATACCGGGTTTAGGATGTCCGGGCTGTCAGGATCGTGGGCGATGACCGCTGCTTGCAAAATCGCCAGAGTGCCTTCTGGATCTGAAAAGGCCCGATCCGGGTCGACCAGCAGGAAATCGCTGATAAACAGTGATCTGCCATCGGCGTCGCCATAATTATTGGGGCCTGGAACCAGCAGATCCTGGAACAACACGCCGTTGGGGCTATCGACCAACTGGCTGAAGCCGCCAATGTTGTCGTTAATATTGTTGAACTTGCTTGAGGACTCGTTGTAACGATAGCCAAAATCGACGGTGGTTATGCCCTTCCAGTCAAAGTCATAGCTGAAGTCAACTCGGAAGGCATCTTCCTGATTGTTAGTGGAGTTGCGTCCAAACTGAACCTGATCCAAAACCACGTTGGCTGGGTTTGTTAGATCGGCAACTGATGGGGCCACCGGTGAATCGAAATTGATCCCCCAAGCCAGTGAGCCACCAGATAAATCGTAGATAAACGGCACGCAGTTATCGTTGCTGGTCCCATCCTGGGGGCATCCCGGATTAAGAAAGTTCAGGGTTGTGCTCAGGTTTGGGTTGACCGTATCAGCGCGCGTGGTGGCAAGCTCAAAACTCGCTACCCATCGATCACCCTGCCAATCACCACCGAGAACAAAGATCTCGCTGTCGGTAATCCGAGAGCCGGTGTCACTGGAAAATCTCAGGTTCGGGTCGTCGTCGTCAAGGCCAAGGTTTGGCTCCAGGGTTCCGGCCAGTGCGGCGGGAAATCTGCCGGGGCCCACTCCGAAGTCAACGGTTTCAAACGCTGTAGGAATGCTGATGTCTCTTAGTACGCTGACGCCGGATGCTTGCAGCCGGTAACTGTCCTGGCTGCGCTCCTGTTCGTTAATGATGGCGTCAAAATGAAACCTCAGGCTGTCATTAGGAGCCCATTCAAAGGTTGTCGCCAGGTTGGTGGTTTCGTAGTCAAAATTTTCCTGCTCTTGAACCAGGAACTGGATGCCTAGAAATTCCGGAGGCGAGGCGCCGGGAGGCGAGGCCAGGTTGTCCCGGTCGGTCCGAGGCCGGAAGGACACAGATTCCTGTTCGGTATAGCTGCCGCTAATCACAAAACCGAAGTCTCCAGCGCCGGTGGACCAATTCTTGCCGAAGGCGCCGGACACTCTGGGCTGAATGCTCTCGGTGCTGAGGCTGCTGTCTTCGCCTTGAAGCCTAATCGCGCCCAGGGTCTCTTTCAGGTCCAGGGGGCGGATGGTTTTAAGGTTTATGGTGCCGCCAACCGAACCTTCAATGGTGGCCGCGTCAGGGGATTTGGTGACTTCTACTGCGGAAATGATCGAGGCATTAACGTCTTCAAAGTCGATGCCGCTACGGCCAGAGCCAGAACCCACGGTGGATACCCCGTTTATTTCGACTCGGTTGGCGTTGGTGCCACGAATCTGAACGCCGGTGCCGACGCCCGCTGTCCGGGTAATCTGCACGCCTGTTACGTTCTCAAGCACTTCCGCGAGGTTTTGGTCAGGTAGCTTGCCGATATCCTGGGCAACAATGACCTCGACCAGTTTGTCGGAATTGCGCTTTTGGTCAATGGCGCTTCTTAAGGATCCGCGGATACCCTTCACAAGGACTTCTTCTAATTGGTCTCCTTGTGCGGTGACTGTATCTTGTGCAAATACTGCGGCTGAAAAAACTAGCGGTGTCGCAGCTAGTGCGACCGCCTTAATGCTGCGTTGATATTTCACTGAATTGCCCCTCTGGCAAATGGTGCCACCCCAAGATGGATGATTGGATGTTCGTGAGAGTGCAGTATACGAAAAATGTTACCGGTGTCAAAAAAGCGTTATTTAATTGTTATAGAGGGCCGAAAGCGCGAAAGTTGCTGCCTGGAAAGCGTCGGGTTATTGTTCCAGCACAAACAAAACCGGCCATCGTCGACCACTATAGAGAGATAAGTATTTGAAAAATATAAGTTCGTTGTTCAAGGTTGGCTTTGCTGCCCTTTTTCTCAGTGGCACATGCCTGGTGGCTAAGTCTTCCGAGCAGCAGCTGCCGGCCATTTTGTCCATAGAGACAATAAGGCAGGACAACTATCTGCCAGACTATTCATTTGCCGGCTACGGCAATGGTCTGCGCGACCTGCCGAAGGCGTCAGGAGCGGTGGTCAGGGTTGACGGTTTTGGCGCGTCGGCAAACGACGAAATTGACGATACAAAAGCGGTCCAGGCCGCCATCGCCCACGCTAATCAGATTTCCGGGCCAGTGATTGTGAGGTTTTCAGCTGGCCGATACCGCATTTCCCAGGTATTGAGAATTGAGCGTTCTGATCTTGTTCTGCAGGGCGCCGGCCCAGGTGGCGGCGGCACGGTGCTGCACTTTCCGCGTCCTTTGATACAGGTCGAAAAAAGCGCTTCACTGAATGAGCTGAGACAATACATTGTCGAGCTGGACAAGCGTCAGATAGAGCCGGACAAAAATCTAAACGATTACTTCTCGGAATATTCCTGGAGCGGGGGCTTTATTTGGATTCAAAAATCTGGCGTGCGGACAGCTCCCTATCTGGAACAGTACGATCCACCAATCAACAAGCTGGCCGACCTGGCCAGTGGCCAAAGGGGCAGTCAGAGTATCGTACTGTCGGCGCCCGCAGACATTTCCCCGGGTGACATTGTTCAAGTGCAGTGGATCAATCGTAGCGGGCCCGAGGCAGGAATCATCAAGTCTCTCTACGAGTCGGATTTCAAAAGCGCCGGATCTCATCACTGGTCCTTCCCTGAGCGCCCTCTTGTACGCCAGACCACCCGGGTGCTTGCAGTAGATGGTCTCAAGCTGGAGCTGGGCGATCCGCTGCTACATAACGCTAATGACACCATCCCCGCTCAGATTGCCTCATGGGATGGCCTGCAGCGGGTCGGAATCGAAGACCTGCAGCTGGATTTCCCCGATTCGCCATTTTTCGGTCACCATATGGAGCGCGGCTACAACGGCATCTATTTCACCACCGCCTTTGACTCCTGGGCGAGAAATCTGCGAATCACCAATGCCGACAGCGGTATCCTGAGCTACGCCAGTGCCAATTTGACCTTCAGGGATATCATCTCCGACGGAACCCGGCGCGCTCACTATGCGATCCACATGGGCAACGTGCACAACGTGCTGGCGGAAAACGTTAGGGTGATGAATCCCGTGCTGCACTCGCTGACCTTCAATACCCAGTCAACAAAATGCGTCTATAAAAACGCTGAAGTCTTTGTCACGCCCACCCTTGACCAGCATGCAGGGGCTAATCACCAGAACCTGTTTGATAATGTCACCCTGCATATGCGGGCAGTTCGAACCGACGACGGTTTGGTCACGCCAGTGTTTGATGGCAGTGGTGCCGGATATTGGCAGCCCGGCCATGGTGGCTTTAACACCACATGGAATCTCAAGGTGCTGATTACCGGCGGTGCCTATGCGGATGAAATGGTCACGGTGCAAGGGGTGGACGAGGGGCCCATGGCTAGAATCGTTGGTTTGCACGGCAATCGCACCTTCAAACTGGACTATCGGCCCGCACCTTATGTGGAAATGCTAAACGTTCATCCCGAGTCTGTGCCTTCGCTTTACGACTACCAGAGAAACCAGCGCCTTAAGGGTGAGTAATGAACTGGTCTTTCTGTGCATCAGTGTAAGGGGTAGTAATTTGGGTATGGGCTGGTCGGCGGAGGCAGGACCTCATACGCTGGCTGCAGGTATGCAACCAGGTCAACAAGCTGCTGTACCGTCATGACCTGGTTCAGTTTAGCGGCAGGCATGGGCGATTCTTCCCCTAAGGATGGATCGCTGCGGGCGGCGAACTGTGGGCTGATCCGGTGTGATGGGTTGATGATTGAGGTTACCAGTTCACCGTAGGTTTTTACCCGGATGACTTTGCCGCCCAGCACCACCAGCGCATCGTCATCGGCGGTGACAGGGTTTTCATCATTCACCCGATGACAGCCACCACAGCCTAGTTCTACGAATGCTTGTTGTCCTTTTTTCTCTTCCCCATCGGGCAGCCGGAAACCTGAAGCCGACTCAGGAACCGGCGTGCAGGCTGCAAT
>CAYGPO010000100.1:14399-16902 GCA_964351665.1 uncultured Gammaproteobacteria bacterium
CATCGGGCAGCCGGAAACCTGAAGCCGACTCAGGAACCGGCGTGCAGGCTGCAATCATCAAGATTGTTGATAGCGCGATCAGACATTGCCGCCAATAGGATCGTTCATCGGGTGAAGTTTGGTCCGCCGGAATCAACAGCTTTGGGCATTTTTCAATCATTTCGCTGATATCCATTTTGTGAGGTGTCGATGATTCACACCATTAGACTCGACGCTCTGGTGATTGAGAATCAGAGCTTCTGCTAAGGCGGTTGACGGTAATTGCGTATATAGCACGGCCAGGACAGGTTACATACTGAAGCAGTTGGCGGGGTGATAGGGATAGTTGCGATGAAGGAAGGAAGCGTGTCCCTGTCCAGCGCAAATGCCTGGGTAACCAAATTATTCAACCCAGCAGTGTGGCCGCACCCGGTGAAGGGCCTTCGCTGTATTCAGACCCATATTTCTTTGATCATTCTTACCGGCGATTACGCATACAAACTAAAAAAGCCTGTCAATCTCGGCTTCTTGGACTTTAGCTCACTGGCCCAGCGCCGGCATTTCTGCGAAGAAGAGCTGCGCCTCAATCGCCGGCTTGCGCCGCAACTTTATCTTTGCGTAATCCCCATTGGCGGATCACCCCTGTCGCCCCTGCCGGGAAGCACAGAGAAGGTTTTTGAATATGCGGTAAAGATGCGCCAGTTTCCCCAATCGGCTCAGCTCGACAATCGACTCTCCGCCGGGGTTCTTACCTTGCACCAGTTGCACGCGGTGGCTGACCTGGTTGCGAATTTTCACAAGAGCGCGGAAGTCTGTAAGGGTGCGGGCAGCGCTGAGACAGTGCTGGTGCCATTCAGGGATAACCTCAATGTGCTTCAGGGCAGCCCAGGAGCCTGGCAGACCCAGCCTCAATTGGCTGCATTGCAAAGATGGCTGGAAGTTAACCAAGCCCGGCTGGCTGAAATATTCGAAAGCCGCCGAGCAGAGGGCTTCGTGCGGGACGGCCATGGCGACCTCCATCTACGCAATCTGGCCTGGATCGATGGAGAGGCGGTAGCATTTGATTGCATTGAATTTGATCCCGAGCTCCGCCGTATTGATGTGATGAACGACATTGCATTTGCGGTGATGGATCTGCATTTTCGACAAAAGCCACAATACGCGCTGCAACTCCTCAATCGCTACCTTGAAACCAGCGGTGACTATGCGGGGTTGGTCACGATGGATTTCTATCTTGCCTACCGGGCCACAGTCCGGGCCAAAATCGATGCAATTCGCGCAGACCAGGAAGCCGATGATCTGGCGGTGGCCGATTGTTGGGCGGCTGTCCGCAGTCACCTGGCTCTGGCGGAATGGTTTGTGCGTAAGCGAACGCCGATGCTCATTATTACCCGAGGTATGTCTGGTAGCGGCAAGTCCCACTGCAGCGCCCAATTGCTTGGGTGCCTGGACGCGATCCGAATTCGCTCCGACGTTGAGCGCAAACGATTAGCTGGTCTGTCGGCCCAAGACAAGGCGGGAGAGAACTGGGGTGAGGGGCTATACAGCGCCCAAAATACCGTCGCAACCTATCAGCGGCTGGCGGATCTGGCAGAAGTTATCATTGCCGCCGGACGCACAGTCATAGTCGATGCGACGTTTGCAAAGACCAGTGAACGAACTCGGTTTCAGGCTCTGGCCCAACAGCTGAAAGTGCCATTTCGAATTCTGGAATTCAGTGCGCCGCCAGAGCTATTGAGAGAGCGTGTTCAGTGCCGAAGTGGTGACCCTTCGGACGCGAATTTATCGGTGCTGGAGAATCAGCTAAAACGCTGGAGACCCCTGCAGCCCCAGGAGTGTGATTTCGCCATTGAAATCGACAGCGGAATCGATTTCGACCCCGCCGTAACCAGCGCGCTTCTGAATCGTTCCAGTGCTGTTGTCAATAGGTTAAAGCGCTTCCCGGTGGACTGAGGGCAATGACTAATGAGAGGTCCGAGCTCGACAATGCTCTTAGACGGGCCACCACCGGAAGCCAAGCTGGCGTTTGCCCGCGGACAATTTGATCGAGCGCGATCGCTGATTGAAGCCAGTCTTATTTCTCGACAAGCCCATTACGATGCGGAACGCCAATTTCGCACACGGTCGGCGGCGCTAAACACAGAACGTGCGGCATTTCAGGTGCGCACCTTTGAATTGGAACTGGCACGGGCAGCCCTGATCGCGCCGACCGGGAGCGGCCATTCCGACTATGGGTGCAAGTGCATACCGGTGACTGCACCGGTTAGCGGCAACGTATTGCGCGGAATGCATGAAAGTGCCGGCATTGTGTCCGCGGGTATGCCCCTGGCCGAGATTGGTGACCCAGATTCCATCGAAGTGGTAGTGGATCTATTGTCCACTGATTCGGTGAAAGTCCGACCGGGGCAATCGGTGATGATTGATGAGTGGGAAGGTGGCTTCGATTTGCACGGCGTTGTCCGACCCAGATTTTTTCGATGGGGGTCGGCCAGGTCAATGGTCAATCATTGTGGCCAATGAGCTA
>CAYGPO010000101.1:0-16848 GCA_964351665.1 uncultured Gammaproteobacteria bacterium
TCAGCGGCCTTCATGAATAATGCGGGCTAGCAATGGGCGCAGCTGGCCAGGTCCATGCTGTGCCCATGCCATAGGTAGGGGCGTTTAAGGGTGAGTCGACGACAGCGCCTTTGGTGAGTTAGGCTCAGCTCCATGAACGAACCAATAGCAACGGGAAACGGCCCCGACAATGCCGTAGGGCACGAACAGCCCAAGGGTAAGAAGGGCTTCAGCGGCATGCAGGTTTTTGGCATTTGTCTGCTGGTGATGGCGGTTACCGTTGGCATCACCAGCATCATTGTCTGGCGCTACGCATTTCCCAAACAGTTTGAACCGGTGGCCCTGAATCAGCGCGAGCAGGTGACCCTGGAAGAAAAAATTGAACGACTGGGCATTTCTTCAGCCATCGCCTCAGAATCCGCCGATACCCAGGCCGACACCCAGGCCAGCTCGGAAATCGACGGTGAGGGCCGGCTGCAGCCCAAGGCCTATAGCGAAAAAGGCGCTTCCAGAGACGTCTCGTTCTCAGAACGCGAGCTTAACGCCCTGTTGGCCAGCAACACCAACATGGCCCAACGCCTGGCCATCGACCTGTCCGACGACCTGGCCAGCGCCCGGCTGCTGGTGCCGATGGACAAAGATTTCCCGGTGCTGGGGGGCAAGACCCTGCGGGTCAATGCCGGGCTTGAAGTGGCCTTCCGTGACGGTCGGCCCGTAGCCATCCTGCGCGGAGTCAGTCTGATGGGAGTACCGCTACCTAATGCCTGGCTGGGCAATCTCAAAAACGTTGATTTAATCAGTGAATTCGGCGGCGACCCTGGCTTTTGGAATGCCCTGGCCGCCGGCGTGGAATACCTGGAAATCCGTGACGGCCGGCTGGAAATGAAGCTGAAGGAATAGCTAAAGGAACCTTGCCCCCTGCCGATATTCATGGTGCAGGGGGTACAAAAACGCGCCGACCGCCTCCCCTCGATGAGTCAGCGCTCCAATATCTTGATGGATTTGTACCCAATTTTCTGGCCCAGCCTGTTTAGGCTGGGCCTTTTTTTGCCTGTTCGTGCATCGCCATAAACAAACCGGCGGGCCTGTTCCAGCGCAACAGCGACGCCGAATTCCGGTACTAAAGCACCCCTTCGCGCTGATACAGCTTCACCGCCACCCCGGCCAGCAGGATGCCCACCAGCAGGGTGCTGACCATGGACACGCCAATCAGCGGCAACGCCACCCATTCCCCCTTGATGGCTTCGGTAATAATCAGCGCCTGGCTAAAGCTGGGAATGAGCATGGTGCTAAAGGTGGCTTCCGGGGCCAGGAACATCACCGTCACCAGCGGCAGGGTGGGAATCAGTATCACCATGGTGAGCCAGGTTTGAGCCTCTTTGAAGCTCTTGGTAAACGAGGCGATAACCATCATAAAGGCGGCCGCCAGCAGGCACAGGGGCCAAAGCGTGGCAAACAGTCCCAGTACCTTGGTCAGCCCAAACTCCACCGACATGCCGACCTTGTCCAGGGGCACCAGGTCAATAGCAAAGGAAAAGGCAATGAGCACCAGCAGTAAGGTCGAGGCGGAAAACAAGGCTGTTGCCAGCAGTTTGCCCAGGGCCAAAGAGGAACGGGGTACCGGCTGGGCCAGCAGAGGTTCCAGGGAGCCCTGTTCCCGTTCGCCGGCGGTGGTGTCGATGGCCAGATAAAAGCCGCCCATAAACAGGGAAAACACCACAAAATACGGAATCACGCCGAGAATAGACACCGCCTGGGCCGAGGGTGAGGCCACGTTGCTGACGTTAATCACCACCGGCCTGACCACCGCAGGACTCACGCCCCGGGCCTGCAGCCGCATGGAGGCCAGGGTTGAGTTATAAGCCCGCAAAACATCACGCACTCGCCGATAATCCCGCTCAGAATCTTTGGTTCGAGAGCTGTCAAAAATCAATCGAACAGGGGCCGGCGTACCTGCCGCCAGATTGTCGCCAAAATCTTCGGGAATCACCATCACCACGCCGTGGTCACGATTTCTGACCGCTGCGTCAGGGTCTTCGGGACCCGCCACCGGGTCGATATTATTCTGGCGCAAAAATCCCATCATATTGGGCGCCAGCTCCATACCCACCACGGGCAATGAGACCGGCTTTTCCGCATCGCTGACGGTGGTTTCCAGCACAAAGGACATCAGCCCCATGAACAGCGCCGGTGACAACACTGCCATGCCCAGGGCCGACAGCACCGTGCGGCGATCGCGCACGTTGTCCTTAACTTCTTTGAGGAAAACCGTTAGCAGGGCGCTCATTTCAGACCCTCTTCAGAACCTATGGACTTCACAAAGGCGTCCTCCAGGTTATCCTCACCGGTGCGTTCGCGCAGCTGATCCGGCGAGCCCGCCGCCGCCACCCTGCCCTTGCCGATTATGACGATCTCGTCACACAGCGCCGCCACCTCCTGCATCACGTGGGAGGAAAACAGTACACAGTGGCCTGCATCACGCAGGCGTCGAATCAGCTCCCGCAGGGCCCGGGTGGCCATTACGTCCAGACCGTTGGTGGGCTCATCCAAAATCACGTTTCGCGGCGAGTGCACCAGGGCTCTGGCCAGTGCCACTTTGGTTCGCTGGCCCTGGGAAAACCCTTTGGTTCGCCGGTCAAGAAACTCCGTCATTTCCAGCATCTCCGCCAGCTCATCAATACGTCGTTCCAGAGCCTGACCGTTCATGCCGTTGAGCTTGCCGTAGTAACGAACGTTTTCCCGCGCCGTCAGACGCGGGTAAGGGCCGGAGCCGTGGGGCAAGGCGCCGGTGGCCCGGCGCGCCTGCAGGGACTCACTGACCACGTCAAAGCCATCCACGCTGGCGCTTCCCCGGTCAGGGCGAATCACCGTATAGAGCACCCTGAGGGTGGTTGATTTACCCGCCCCATTGGGACCCAGCAGGCCGGTAATGGCGCCGTCGGGGGCGGAAAAAGACACGTCAGCCACCGCCTCAACGTCGCCGAATCGCTTGCCGATGGCATTGACTTCAATCATGGCGTTGGCCCTGAAAAATCGGTAAAAAACGCCAGTGGCCCCATTCTCCCGACACACTCGTCATCCACCGCGGACGGGTCCGCGGTTTCTACGAAGGTGCTTATCAGGCGCGGCATACAGCCTCGCATGGCCACCCCATGACCGTGGCCCGGGGCCACGATGGCTTTTTGATTGCTTAAGGTTTTGGCTGCCAGCGCGCCGTTGGCCGGCGGGGTCACCGGATCAAACTCACCGGACAGTACCAGCACCGGCAGATCCGAGCTCAGGGGCTGCTTGAAATCGTCGTCCATCACGCCACGAGGCCAGTCCCGGCAGATTGCCCGCAGCGACGCCACTTGAACCGGCCCCATATAGGTATCGATCAGCTCTTCTTCGTTGAAGCCCTGGATAAAGGGCACGTCCTCGGTACAGGCCACCGCGTTGTGCATGCCCATGGCCAGCATTGTGGACACGGAATCTCCCACCAGCTGGGCCTGGGCTGCCAGGGGCTGCAGATTGCCGCTGTATCCCTCATGGATCAGCAGCGGGAGCAGGGCCTGGGATTCCCGCTGATAGCTCAGCATTCGAATCGCCAATGCCAGATGCTGCTCGGTAAAGGTCATGGGCATAGAGCGGCCGGTCACCGGATTGCTGATCACCAACTCCACCGGAGACTGGCTCAGGCGCTCCAGCAATACCGACAGTTTCACCTCCAGATCGCCAAAACTGCTGGCGCAGCTACTGTCGGCCCCGCAGCGGGCAAAGATCTGGTCCAGCGTGTTTTGGCCGAAGCGGGCGATGTCAGGACCTAAAGACCACTGTGCTGGAACAACACCATCGATGATCACGCTGCGGGTCTGATCCGGGTAACGGCGCATATAGTGCAACGCCACCCGGGTACCGTACGACACCCCATAGATATTCAGCGCCTCATAGCCCAGGGCCTGGCGGACGGTTTCCAGGTCCTGTACCGCCACGCTGGTGGTGTAAAACCGTGGGTCACCGGGCAGCTCTGCAAGACACTCGCGGCTGAAGCGGGCCGATAGTTCCGGATCGAACTCCTGCGCCTCGTCCTCCGGCACCTTGCAACGCATGGGATTGGAATGACCTGTCCCCCGTTGATCCACCAGCAGAATATCCCGGGCTTTAAGTATGCCGGCGAAGGCGTCCGCCATGCTCACGTAAAGCTCCACCGATGAGCCGCCAGGACCACCCTGGATGACAACCAGCGGGTCCGCGGTGGGGGTGGGCGCGCGAGCCGGGATACGGGCCACATACAGGTCGATCTGATCACCGTCAGGCCGCTCAGGATCCTCAGCCACCGTCAGCCGGCCACACTGGGCGTCTTCGGAGCTTACTCTGCTGGTATCAAATATCCGGCATTGGGTCAGTTCAAGGTCCGCTGCAGCTGCTGGCAGGCAAAGCAAAAGCAACAGTATGGGGGCCAGAACAACCAAAAATGGCTGCCGGCGGCAATCAGTAGGAAATTTCATTGCGCAATTATTGCAAACACTGCGGTTAACGGACAGGGGCCTAAAGGCACCCCTGATTGGTTCTGCGCGACGGCCACGGTGGCCGCTATAATGCGGGCTGACCCTTCAGTGAATTCCGATGCCTAATCTGCGCCGCCTGATGAGCGAATTTGGATTTGAGTCCAATGACGATTACGAATACCAGATGCGCTGTTTTCTTAATGCTCCGGGCCGAGTGCTGCGCTGCCTCAATATTGAAGGGGATTTGCAGCGCCGCAAAACCGCCTTTGCCAACGCCCTGGCGTCAGCCCTTGAGTACACCCATGTGCTGTTTCACGATTTTTCCCAGGCGGAGTTCGCTCACCCACCAGACCCGGATAAAGAACAGGCGCCCCTGAGCACCTTCGATCGAACCATGTCTGAGGCCTGTGCTTATAGCGAAGCTGACACCACCATCGTGATTTTGGATCAGCTGCAGCTGGCGGATTTCCAGCACCACATTCGCCTCAACAGCTTTGTCCGCACCGGTCAGTGGTCCTATTCCCTGGCCACCCTGACTGCCAATGCGCGCAATTTTCTGCTGTTTCTGGTGTCCGAAAATCCCCTCTATCACTCACTCCAGAAGGTCAGCTTTCGGCTATGGACGGACCCAGGCGCCAGCCAGGTCGCCTACAAACCCGAAGAGTTCGGCCTGGATCTGGCCGCAGCGCCGGTATTCGCCGCCTTGAGCGGTCTGTTTGAGCAGCTGCAGGTAACCCCCACGCCCAGTGAAATGAAACGGGTCATCGACGACCTGCTGAGCCGAGCCCACACCGCTGACTACCTGCGCCACAGCATCTATGGCTGGACCGAGGGGGTGGATCATGGGGTGCTTTTCAGCCGCGAAATGGCCCCGTCGGTGGATCAGGTGCTGGCGGCGGTGTCGGAGTATTTGGGCGTTGATGAGATAGAAATGGTCGGCGACAGCGATGCCTGAACGGGCCCAGACCTCCATCCGTCGGAGTCTGCTGAACAATATGCTGTTGCTGGTGTTATTGGTGGGCTGCGCTGTTCTGGTGACCACCTTTGTCGGCGCCAATCAGCTCACCGCCAGCCTGTCCCGGATTTTGATTGGCCAGACCATCGACCGCACTCAGGCCCAGGTGGCTCAGTTCATTACTCCTGTGCGCCATGCCCAGACCCTGCTCAAACACTGGGCCGGTAGAGGCCTCATCGACTCTGCCTCGGGCAGCGGCGGCGATACCCTGGTTTGGCCGCTGCTGATGGCCTCTCCCCAACTCTATGGCGCTCTGGTTGTGGATCCTGAGAACCGCTTGTTACAGGTCAACCGACTCAGCGGCGTGTGGCAGCTCAACCTGGTGGACGGCAGCGGGGCCGTTGCGGCCCGGACCCGGGAACTGGACCAGGCCTTGGCCGACTGGCAGCCCATCGACTATCAGTTCGACCCCCAATCCCGGCCCTGGTATCAATCCGCGCTTAACGCCCCGGAGGGCGAAATCCGCTGGACCCCGGCCTACCGCTTTCTGGGCTCTGGCCAGCCTGGCATCACCGCCTCGAGCCGGATCACTGGCCCGGATGGCGGCGTTTGGGTGGTCGCCCTGGACGTACTGCTGGAAGACATTTCTGAGTTCACCCGAAATTTTGACATGGGCTATCAGGGGCTGGTGTTAATCACCGATCAGGATGGGCAGATCATTGGTCTGCCTAATTTGACCCAGTTCGCCACCGCCGAAGCCCGCCAGCAGGCCTATTTGAAGCGCCCCCATGAGCTGGGTTTTGATCTGGCCATGGACGCCGCGACGGCCTTCCAATCCGACCCTGACGGCAGCGTAGAAATCAGTCCGGTGCGTTTTCGCTCCGGCGGCAGCTACTGGTGGGGACAGGCTAAATGGATTCCCCTGAATGACAGCCAGCAGCTGTTCACCGGCGTGCTGGTGCCGGAAAAAGAAATGCTCGGCGGCATCCAGCAGCTCAGGCTGTTGGTACTCAGCGTGGTGCTGGCGGTGGTGGCGGTTGCCGTGTACCGGGCCATCGCCCTTTCTAACCGCTACAGCGGGCCCATTTCGCGACTGGCCGCGCAAAGCCTGCAGATGAGTCAGGGGGATTTGAGCAAGCGGGACCCGATTCGCTCATCCCTGCTCGAGGTGACCAAGCTGGCCCAGGCCCATGAGCTGATGCGCCTGGGACTGGCCAATTTGCTGAAGCTGGAAGACGATCTGCAGCTGGCCCGACAAATTCAGCAAAAGACTTTCCCCCAGGATTTCCCCCAGGTGCCGAACTACCAGATTGCCGCCGGCAGTCGCCCGGCGGATGCCACCGGCGGCGATACCTACGACGTGATTGGGGTGCACAGTGCCGGGGACCAGGCCACCTTGTCCCAGACTAATCCCGACGAGGTGTATCTGATCCTGTCCGACGCCACTGGCCACGGCATGGGTCCGGCGCTGACGGCGGCTGAGGTCAGGTCGCTATTTCGGATGGGCGTTCGACTGGCCAGGCCGCTGGAACAAATCATCACCCAGATGAATGAACAGCTGGTGGCAGACTCCCACGGCGGACGCTTTGTCACCGCCTGGCTGGGATTGCTGCATCCCACCAGTAACGAGCTGCACGTGTTTAGTGCCGGCCAGGCACCGATCCTGCACTTCCGCGCCGCCAGCGCAGATTTTGTCGTGCTGCAGGCCGACGCGCCGCCCCTGGGCGTGCTGGCGGATATGAGCCCGGTTACCACAGCGCTGACCCTTTCACCCGGCGATATCATGGCGATCATCTCCGACGGTGCCTTTGAAGCCAAAGCCAGCGACGGTGAGCGCTTTGGCCAGGATCGCATTGAGCAGCTGATCCGGGTTCATGCCGGGGACACGGCTGAGCAAATTCTCAATGCCGTGGACGAAGCCCTGATCCGATTCCTGGACCAGCAGCCCGCCGACGACGATCAGACCGGCATTATTATCAAACGCCTCAAGCAATGAGCGTGGAAAGCCAGCTGGATCTGTCCATTGTGGTGGTGAATTTCCGCACCTGGAAACATCTGGGCCCTTGCCTTGAGTCCCTGAGCTACCTGGCCAACCATCAACGGCTGCGCTGTGAGGTGATTGTGGTGGACAACCACTCCGGCGACGGCGAACTGGCGGCATTCCAGCGCCGCTTTGACTGGGTGCGCTTTATTGAAAGCCCGGTTAACGGAGGCTTTGCCAAGGGCTGTAATCTTGGCGCGGCCAGCGCCAACGGCCACTGCCTGCTGTTTTTAAACCCGGACTGCCTGGACCACCAGCAAGTCATTGCCCCGGTCTACAATGAGGTCAAGGATCTGTCCCAGATCAGCACCGTCAGTCAGCGCGGCGGCAATGATGAAGCGCGTAAGGTTGGCGGGCCGTTCCCCCGCTGGTGGGCCGCAGCCGGCCCTGGACGCGCCCTGGTCAGCCTGACCCGACGCCTTGCCGGCGGCCGCTACAAGGGTGCACCCGGCAATCGCCTTGAGTGGGTGTCAGGATCATTCCTGATGATGGCCAGGGCCGATTTCCTGCGCCTGGGTGGCTGGGACGAAGACTACTGGATGTACTCCGAGGATGTGGACCTGTGCCGCCGGGCCAGCCAGCTGGGTATTGGCTGTCAGCTGCTGGATGGGTATCAGATCATCCATCATCATGGCGGCGCCAGCCGCAGCAGCTCAGCCATCAAAGCGCTGACTCGGTCAGAGGTGGTGATGTCAAAACATCGTTATTGTCAAAAGCATTTCAGCGGCGTTGCCAGAACCATGGCCCAGCTGCAGATTCGGCTCTTTCAAGCCTGGCCTGGGATGCTCCTGGGATGGCTGATACCCACCAGCGGCATCGGCCAAAAGGCCTTCCACCTGCGAGGCTTTTACCGGCAGGTCAGACGCACAGGCCAGTGGCGCAGTCCCAGGACCAGCCAGCCGCCCAGTCTATAGTCAGCCGCCAAAAGGCCACCAGCTACCGTCATCCAGGCTGTTTTCACAGCGCTTAAGCTGGGCGCCCCACTCCTTGGCCCGACTGTCTACCTTTCGAGCCACCGCCATCAGCCAGGCTTTTGACTCATAGCTTTTCCGGGCATAGCCGCCGTGTCCCTCATGGTAGGCCAGGTACTGCCCATAGGGATCCCACTTGGACAGTCCCACGTTGTTTCTGGACACATCGGAGTACCAGCCGACAAAGTCGATGGCATCGGCAAAGTCATCCCGGTCGGCCCCACCGTGGCCGGTATCGCGCCGGTACCAATCCCAGGTTTCGTCCTTCACCTGGGCGTAGCCGTAGGCGCTGGAGGGCCTGGTGGTGGGAATCACCCCCAGCAGCCGGCGCCGGGGCGGGGCTGCATTGGAGACAAAGCGCGATTCCTGGTGGATGATCGCCATCTGGATATGTATCGGCGTACCCCAGCGCTGCTGGGAGGCCTTAGCAGCGCCATACCAGCGGGGTTTTTCCGCGAAGATGGCGCAGATGCTGCCGGTGTCTGTCGGTGGTCGGGTGGCGCAGCCGCCAGCCAGCAACAGTATCGGCAGGCTTAACAGTAAAGACCACAAAGCCATTCGTAAACCGGACGTCAAATAGGCGCGCTTGCCGGTCCTGGCCTGCATGGCTCAAAAGTCCTCGTGGTTATCGAAATGCGGTTTAGGCATAAAAAAACAGGCGTATCCGTCATCCCTGGATGAGCTGGCAACAGACGCTGTCAGCTGCTGGCCTGCCATCGATTAGTAGACCGACCAGTTGGTCTCCCACCAGGCCAGAAATTCGTCAAACTCAATGGCGCCAGACTGATCTTCATCAATCTCGCTGAAGGCCTCGTCGGTCTCTTTGCGGCTGGCGTCCGGCGCGATGACCTTAAACAGCTCGCGAAATTCTTTGATATCCAAATGACCGCTGCTATCGCGGTCAAAGTATTCAAACTCGTTGCGAACCTTGGCGATACGTTCTTCGGTTAGCTCCTTCAAGATCTTTCCTCAGTGGTCAGTCTGCCGAACTATAAGCGGTAGGTTGGGTATCACACAAGGCGCAGTCATTAGCCCTTGTCGTAATGGATGCCGGTGACCTTATAGGCAACCTCGCCGCCGGGGGTGGAAACCACAAAAGACTCACCGATGCGCCGTCCCAGCAGGGCTTTTGACAGGGGCGCGTCGATGCTGATGTGACCGGTCTGAGCGCCAATTTCATCCGCCCCAACCAGCCGGTAACGCGCTTTTGCCCCATCATCGCCGCAGAGCTCAACCCAGGCGCCAAAATACACCCTGCCCTGATCCGCCGGTAACTCAACCACTTCCCGCAACACGTCCAGCCGTTTAGCCAGGTAACGGATCCGTCGGTCCATTTCCCGAAGCTGTTTCTTGCGATAAATGTATTCAGCATTTTCCGAACGATCACCTTCTGCCGCGGCCTCACCCAGGGCTTTGACCACCAGGGGTCGCTCTCGGCGCCAGAGTCGTTCAAACTCTGCCTTCAGCGTCAGGCGCCCCGCTGGGGTAATGTATGGTGACCGGGCCGCAGTAGACATGACTAATTAAGGAAATCCTTGCAGTGAATCCAAGTGTAGACCATGGCTGACCAGGCCGGTGGAAAAACCGATCAGCGCAGCGACCCGTCGCCTCTGATTATCAAGCTTGGCAGCGCCGTGGCCCGCAATGCAGAAGGCCTGTTGGATGAGTCCAGCCTGACCGCCATCGCCGATCAGGTGGCCGGGCTTGTGGCCCAGGGCCAGCCGGTGGTGCTGGTGTCTTCCGGCGCCGTGGCGGTGGGTCTGGCCGGCGCGCCCGCCCCCGTGTTGGCTGAACGTCACCCGGTAAAACGCCGCCAGCTGCTGGCCGCCATTGGCCAACCCCGGCTGATGACCTTCTATCAGCAGGCCTTCGCCGGACACCAACTGACCGCGGCTCAGGTACTGGCAACCCGTCAGGATTTTGCCAGCCGTCGGCACTATCTGAATATGCGCAGCTGCCTGATCAGCGCCTTAAGCCATGGGGTTGTTCCGGTGGTGAACGAAAATGACGTGGTCTCGGTGACCGAACTGATGTTCACCGACAATGACGAACTGGCGGGACTGCTGGCGTCCATGTTGAGCGCCCGCCAGCTGATCCTGCTGACCAATGTGGACGGCGTATTTGACGGCCCCCCGGGTGACCCGGACAGCGCGCTGATCCGCCGTTGGCAGGGTCAGAGCTTTCAGGCTGACCCTGCCAGCAACACCTCGGAATTTGGCCGCGGCGGCATTGCCAGTAAGATACGCAGTGCCAAAAAACTCGCCAGCCTGGGCACCGAAGTTTGGATTGCCCAGGGCCGGCGCAGCGCGGTCATCAGCGATATCGCCCGGGGCCAGGGCTACGGCACCTGTTTCCCGGCCAACCCCAACCCCGCGCCTCAGCCCAGGCGTTGGGTTGCCGGCGCTCCGGCCGGCGTTGCCAGGGTGGTGGTTAACGCCGGCGCTGCGGCCGCGCTGCGGGCGCCGGAACGCCTGGCCAGCCTGCTGCCCGTGGGTATAGTGGCTTTGCAGGGCAACTTTGAGCGTGGCGATATCATCACCATTGTTGATGAACGCCAACACCCTATTGGCTATGGTCGGGCACAGTACAGCAGCGAGACTGCCGCCCAGCGTGTTGCCAAGCAGCGACAAAAACCCCTCATTCACTATGACTATCTATTTGTAGAATCATGACTGACGCCAGCCACAACAGCTCATCCAGCAATGCCATCGACAGCGATCTCATGGCCCAGGTCAAGCAGGCTCTGAGCCGGGTTAAGGCAGCGTCTCGCCAGCTGGTCACGGCAACGCCCGCCAACCTGTCAGAAGCGGTCCACGCCATTGCCGCGGAGCTGCGTCGCAACGCCGATGGGGTGCTGAAGGCCAACGCCCTGGATCTAAGCCGGATGGATCCGGCCAACCCCAAATATGATCGACTGCTGCTCAACCCCGGGCGCATTGAGCAAATTGCCAGCGATATCGATGCGGTGGCGAATCTGGACTGCCCGGTGGGACAAATCCTTGAGCGCAGAACCCTTGCCAATGGCCTTCAGCTGGAGAAAACCCGAGTGCCTCTTGGGGTGGTGGCCATTGTGTTTGAATCCCGGCCCAATGTGACGGTGGACGTCTCCGCCCTGTGCCTGATGAGCGGCAACGCCGCCTTGCTCAAAGGTAGTCGGGACGCCCAGGAATCCAATCAGGCCATCGTGGAAATCATTCACCAGGCCCTGGTCCGGCACCACCTGCCCGCTGACGCCGTAACCCTGGCACCGGCCCAGCGGGCGGCGCTGAAACCGGTGCTGGAGGCCAGCGAGGTTGTTGACGTTGCCATACCTCGAGGCAGTCAGGGGCTGATCGACCATGTGCGGGAGCACGCGCGAGTGCCGGTGATTGAAACCGGCGCCGGGATTGTCCACGTGTACGTGGACGCCAGCGCCGATATCGACAAGGCCCGGGCCATCGTTACCAACTCCAAAGCTCGCAGGGTCAGCGTCTGCAACGCCCTGGACACCCTGCTGGTGCACGAATCGGTGCTGGCTGAGTTGCCGGAGATCCTGCGCGAACTAGGGGACAATTTCCAGGCTGAGGTGCTGGCAGACCCTGCGGCCTTCGCCACCCTGGACGGCCACTACGCCGGCCCACTGAAACTGGCCCAGCCGGCAGACTTTGGGCGGGAGTTTTTGTCCATGACCCTGGCCGTGAAAGTAATCCACGATCTGAACGAAGCCCTGGACCATGTGGCCCAATATTCCTCAGGCCACAGCGAAGCGGTGGTAGCCGAGGACACCAGCGTGATTGAAACCTGGCTAAAAACCGTGGACGCGGCAGCGGTCTATGCCAATGCCTCTACGGCCTTCACCGACGGCGCTCAATTTGGCATGGGCGCGGAAATTGGCATTAGCACCCAGAAACTTCACGCCCGCGGACCCATGGCCCTGCCGGAGCTGACCAGCTACAAGTGGATAGTTAGGGGTAACGGCCAGACCCGCAGCTAAAGCGCTGTCGCCGAGAGGACCAGAACCGATCAGGGCGGCGGCGTGTACTCGTAGCCCAGGGCTTCAGCCACCTCCCTCTGAGTGACCTTACCCTGATAAACGTTCAGCCCTTCGCGCAGGTGGGGGTTATCCGCCATGGCCTGCTCAGCGCCCTTATTGGCCAGAGCAATCACAAAGGGCAAGGTGGCGTTGTTCAGGGCAAAGGTTGAGGTTCGGGGCACCGCTCCCGGCATGTTGGCCACGCAGTAATGCACCACCCCATCAACAACATAAATGGGATCCGCGTGGGTGGTGGCCTTGGAGGTTTCGGAGCAGCCGCCTTGATCAATCGCCACATCCACAAAAACGCTGCCCGGGCGCATCTGTCGAATAATCTCCCGGGTGACCAGCTTAGGCGCCGCGGCGCCTGGGATCAGCACCCCGCCGATCACCAAATCTGCCTCGATACACAGTCGTTCGATGGACTCAGCGGTAGAAAACACTGTATTCAAACGGCTATCAAACTGCAGATCAATCTTGCGCAACACGTCCAGAGAGCGGTCTACCACGGTGACGTTGGCACCCAGCCCGGTGGCCATCTGGGCGGCGTTTATGCCCACCACGCCGCCGCCAATAATGACCACTCGGCCAGGGTCTACCCCCGGCACCCCACCCAGCAGAACGCCGGAGCCACCTTTGGCTTTTTCCAGACAGGCAGCCCCAGCCTGAACCGAAAGCCGCCCGGCCACCTCCGACATGGGCGCCAGCAGCGGCAGTCGACCGTCCCTGTCGGTAACGGTTTCATAGGCGATACAGCAGGCCCCTGAGTCCACCAGATCACGGGTTTGATCCGGATCCGGTGCCAAGTGCAGGTAGGTAAACAGCAGATGCTCAGACCGCAGCATGGCGCGCTCCGCCGCCTGGGGCTCCTTCACTTTGACGATCATCTCGGCGCCGTCAAAGACTGCCGCTGCGTCCGGTACAATCTGCGCCCCCGCCATCACGTAGTCGTCGTCAGTCAAGCCTATACCAAGGCCAGCACCCTTCTGCACCAGCACCTGATGACTACGGGCGGTGAGTTCCCGCACCGAGGCTGGCACCAGGCCAACCCGATACTCATGGTTTTTTATCTCTGTGGGCACGCCAACTTTCATCAGAATCTCCCCAAAACGGTTAGCGCTTTAGTGCGCAGCTGCTGCTCTATCACTCGGCGGGATCCGGCAACGGTTCCTGGGTCAATGGATCCCGCAGGGCAATGGACTGGGCCGATTTACCGGTCAGCCCTTCCACCGTGCCGTGGCTGCCATCGCCGGCCAGGGCCTCATCAATTTTGCCCACCAATAAAATGCGCAGCTGCTGGAGATCTAAATGAGCCTGTGCTGCGGCCTGCACATCTGCCACGGTGACCTTACGCACGTTGGCCTCGTAGTTACGCCAGCGATCCGCCGGCTCAGCGTTGATCTCATCGCTGGCAAAACGCTGCGCCGAGGCGTCAGCGCTGGCGTAAAGATCGGCCAGGAATGCGGTGCGGGACTCGATCGCGGTGCTCAGCTCCTGTTCGGTCACCGGCCCTGTGCGAATCCGCTCCATTTCTTCCAGCACAATGCCCAGGGCCTGGGCAACGCTGGCGTTTTTGGATTGGAAATAGGCCCTGAACTGTCCGTCATAGTGACGTCCCAGGCTGAACCGGCTACCGGCGGAATACGCCAGACCTTCGTCGCTGCGAACCCGGGAGGTAATTCGGCTGGTAAAGCCGCCGCCGCCTAGAATATCGTTCATCACCGCAATCGCAAATTCATCCGGGTGGTTAACTCTTGGACCAGGCAATCCTAAGGTCACCCGGGTCTGATTGACGTCGTCTTTGGCCACGGTATAAAGACCCGGGCTGCGGGGACTAAGCTGATCAGGTATGGCCGGCAGCTCAGCGGCCCTGGGCAATCGGGCCAGGGCGTCGCTGATCGCGGCAACCGCGGTTTCAGCATCGATGTCGCCGCTGACCGCAACCACCAGATTACCCCGACCGTAGATGCGGCTGACCACCTCACTCATGACCTGACGATCTACAGAACGGACGCTGGCCTCAGTGGCTGTTTGATTGGCGAAAAAATCTTCCCCCAGCATGACTTCAGCCCACACTCTGGGCTCAATGGAACGGGTGTCATCATTGCGCCGCCGCATGCTTTCAATCTGGCGATCCACCGCCACCGACAGACGCTCGGCATCAAAGCCGGGCTCCACCAGCATGTCCATGGTCAGTTCCAGGCTTTCAGCAAAGTTACTGGTTAGGCTGTTAATGGAAATGCTGGAGCCGGTATCGCCAATGGAAAAGCCCACGTTGGTGGCAAGAAAATCCAGCCGCTCGTCCAGCGCCGCCGGATCCAAATCGCCGGCGCCGCCATCGCGCAGCAAAGCAGCGGTCATGCCGCCACTGCCCACCGGCAGGTCGCCCAGCAGATAACCACCGGCTCGGCTGTAAATTTGCACCTTTACCAGCGGCAAGGCCCGATCGGTCACCACATACACGACATCACCTTCCGGCAACAGGTGGCGGTACTCGGTGCGATCCAGGAAGGTTAACTGGCGTTCGCCGAAGCTAAGCTGGTCAGGATGGTTGACCTGCCCACCCTGGGAAGCGCAGCCAAGCTGGATCAGCCCGGCCAGCGCCAGGGCAGACGATACACGTAGGGTTTGGATTGAAGGCATCACTTGGCTTCCTCCAGCATGGCGGTGACCCGCTTGATCAGATAATCAATGGCCGGCTGGGCGTCCGGCGGAACCTGGCTGCGCATCTGCTCCAGCTGCGCCAGCCCCTGGGCCAGCTGCTCGGCATTGGCGCCGCTCATCTGACCCAGCATGCCCTTAACCTGGGCCTGGGTGGCGGCATCAAAGGCAGCCAGCTCAGGGTCTTCCGGCTCACTGCTGGCCTTGCGTGAATACAATTTGCTGGCCGCAGAGTCCGCGGTCAGCTGGCGCTGGGCCACTTCCTGGACCTGCTCAGCGGTCACCACTTCCACATCTTCATAAGAGGAGTCCATGGTGCGCCAGTCTTTCAGCCCGTCGTAATACAGCAGCTGGATCAGCAGGAAGAAAGGGTCTTCCAGTCGACGGTATTTTTCTGCTGCAAGCTGGTTTTTTACCTTTTCAAGCTCATAGTCACTGATGCCCTCTGCGGCAATTTTATTCACCTCTTCCAATAGCACCGCCTGCAGCTGATCCGGAGAAATACCCTGTTTGCCCTGAGCAAAGACCGCGAAAGTGCCATCGTACTTGCCGCTGTCGGCGGTGGCGCCGGCGCTGGTGGCGATCTGCTCACCCAACACCAGACGCTTGTACAGCCGTCCGGTTTTTCCGCTGAGTACGCTGGACAGCACCTGCAGCGGGCCATCGTCCTTGCCGGTAAAGGCAGTGGTGCGCCAGCTGACAGTGGCCGAAGGTGGTGCGTCCACCTCCGCCCGGTAAGTCAGCGGACCCAGTTGCGGCATGGCTAACGTGATAACGTCCGGCGGCGTCTCGCGTCCCGCAGGAATGCGACCGAAATAGCTTTCTGCCCAATCGATGGCCTGGGCCTCGTCAAAATCGCCAACGATGGCCAGGGTGATATTGGCCGGCGAATAGTAAAGACCAAAATAGTCCTCAGCCTGGGTTCGGGTGATGGCGGCGATGTCGCTGGGCCAGCCAACCACCGGCCAACCATAGGGATGTCCGCGCCACAGCAGCGATTCAAACACCTCATCCTGGGCCCCGGTGGGGGTGGAGTCGGTGCGCAGGCGGCGTTCTTCAAACACCACGTCGCGCTCGGAATAAAACTCCCGGAACACCGGCTGGGCCAGCCGCTCACTTTCCATCCAGAACCACAGTTCCAGCTTATTGCGTGGCACCCGAATGAAGTAAACCGTCATGTCCCGGTTGGTGAAGGCGTTCATGCCACTGGCACCGGCTTCGGTATAAACCTGGTCAAACTCATCCTTGACCATATTGTCGCGCTGACGTTTGACCAACTCATCGAACTGGCTTTTCAGTGCGCTCATGGCCTCGGTTTGCAGGGTTGGGTCGGAAATGGATTGCCCCTGCCCTAATCGAACCTGCTCCCGATAACCTCGCTCCAGGGCAAACATCTCACTGCGCACCTGATCCAGTTCGGCCTGGATTTCGGCGTCCAGTTCGGCATCACGGGTGCCAATACGCGGTGAGCCTTTGAACATCATATGCTCAAACAGATGGGACATGCCGGTAATCCCCGGCTGTTCATTGGCAGAACCCACATGGGCCACCCAGCCGGCGGCGATATTGGGCTGACCTGGCCGCTGCACCATCACCAGCCGCATGCCGTTGTCCAGCGTCACTTCCCGCGCCACGTCGGCCATTTTGGTGCTTTGCGCACTCGCCAGACCGGCTCCCAGCAACATTAGTATTCCCAGCATTAAACGCATCAAAAACTCCTGAATAAGCACGCGGACCGCTGA
>CAYGPO010000102.1:0-16079 GCA_964351665.1 uncultured Gammaproteobacteria bacterium
GGTCCAGTGCCCGGTTGAGTGCCTGCCTGATTGCCTTGGGCACCTTCCGCCGAGGGCGCATCACCCTGGGCCAGGGCCTGCAGGTCCCGTCGCAGTCGACTCAGTTCAGTCAGGGCCTGATCCAGCGCACCGCGATCGGTGGCCGCTGAACGAGCCGCCCGGCGCTGGGCGTCGGTGGCGTTGTCCCGCAGCCGGGCCATGGCTTCGGTGACCAAGTCTTCGCTGGACACGATATAAGAGGCAGCCCCGTACTCAATGTACTCAGCGGCGATGCCCAATCGCACGATGGCCTCCGAACGGTCCAGATCTGCGACCCCTTCACGCAGCGCCTCGCTGCCGCCGCCGGAGGACTGATCAAACTGGTTGGCAACACCCAGCATTTCCTGCTGCAGGGCCTGCAGCTGCTGTCCCAGATCCCGCTTGCGGCGCGCCAATTCGTATTCCTGCTGGGGCGTCATACCCGACTGGGGCCGGCCAGAATCAGACAATCGGTCCTGGGGTGTGGTGCGCTGGGCCATGGCGTCGGCGACCGCCTGTTCCAGCTCCTGGGCCAGCTGGGTTTGCTGATCCAGCAGGTCCTGGGCCTGTTCGGTCAGGTCCGTAAAGGCGCTTTCCATGGACCGTGCGCGCTGCTGCGAAGCACTGTCTCTGGCGGCCTGCAGCTCAGCCAGGGCTTCGCGGGCAGCCTGACCCGCATTCTGCTCACCGGGCTGGAAGGCGCCCTGCATGGGTGACTGACCTGGGGCCTGGGCCGTGGCCTGGCCGTCTGTCTGGCCCTGTTCGGACTCACCCGACTGGGGGTCGCCGGGCTGGGGCTGAGAACTGCCCATTTCTGCCATCGCCTCCGCGGCGCGCTCTAGCCGCTGTTGCAGCTCCTGCCGCTCTGACGCTTGGGTTTCACTGGACGACGAGCTCCGGGAGGAACTTTCGGAGGAACTGGAGCCACTGGCCTGGGCTTCACTGGCAGCTTGGCTGCTGGAGGCGTTTTGCTGCAGCTGCTCCAGCAGCTCTTCCACCTCACGCTTCAACTTCTCCTGCTGCCAGCGCTGAGCCGGGGTGGGCTGATTGGCACCCCCCACAGCCTCAGCCAGGGCCTGCTGACGACGAGCCAGATCCTCCAGCGCATCCAGGGTGTCTTGTTCAGCATCCTCAGGGCTTGGCGGCGCCGCCTGACTGGCGGTCTCATACTGATTTTTTTCCAGATCCAGCTCCAGCTCCATCATTTCGGCCAGGTCACTGCCGGAACCCGAACCGCCGGCAGGGTTGTTGCTGGTGGTTATTTCAATATCAGAAAACACCGACTCGGCCCGCAGCAAATGCTGCAAAGCCTCCTGCTCAGGCGCCATGGCCAGCTCAAACTGGCCCAGTTTGAGCTGCTCAATGGCGGGCCCCATGGCAGCCACCGCGTCGTCTAAATGACCGATATAGCGGGAAATATCGCCGTCTTCGCCCAGCTGCCGAGCCCGGGCCCGCTCTGCCAGAGAGCTGGCCTGGGCTGCCAGGGTGGCCTGCAGGTCAGACATCAAGGTGGCCTTGTCACTGAGCGGGTCAACGTCCGCAGCGGAGGGCTGATCACTGGCTTCTGGCGCCTGGGCGGTTATTTCCCGGCGCTTCCTGCGCAGGTTCCAGGTGGAAAGAATGATCTCTCGCTGACGCTGTGAAATCTCTTCCTGGGGGCCACCGCCAGACTGCTGGCCGCCGGCCATTTGGGATTGGGATACGCGCCGGTCAAAGGGCTTGATGCTGATAAAAAACAGATCAGACTCCGCCTCGTTTTCCCGGTCAGAGGCGCTGGCATAATAAGAGACCACGTCACCGGGCAGCAGAAAGCCGTTGTCGCTAAGGTCTTCCAGCATCAGCAGATGACCCAGATCCACAGTGGTGCTGCGGTCGGCTTGACTATTGACCTCGCTATGGACCTCGCTATGGACCTGGCTATCAGCAGACAGCAGGGGTGCGGCAACAAATTCGCCGCCGTTTACCGCCACGTGCAGAGTTATGTCCTGTAGTCCGAAGTCATCCTTAGCCCGCACCGTCAGGGGCAGCTCCTCGATGGCGTGGGCGTCCACATCCCTCGCCGGGCTGGCAAAACTCAAGGTGGGCGCCTGGTCCGCCAGGGCGCGAATCAGAAAGTCTTCACTTAGGCGGACCTGATCACCCCCCACCACCGCTGCCAGGTAATAGCGATCGTCTTCCCTTACCGTCAGCCTGCCCGTTGCCAGGTTGCCATCTAAGGTCATCTCGGCGGAGGCTCCGGCCACCACCACGGCGGCTCCCGGTAGCGGACCGTCAGTGGTCACCGACAGCTCCACAACCGTGCCGGCAATGGCCCGAATATCGCCACCGGGCCTAACCGTCCTGGGCTGGCGTCCGGTCCACTCGGGATACTGGTAGCTCATGGAAAAATCAGTGATTCGGGGCAGCGCTATGACCTGCGCACTGTAGCTGGGACTGCGCACGCCGCCGGCCTGTACGTAATATTCCAAGGCTTCGCGGACCGCCGGAAAGGTAAAGCCGAACTGGGCCGGAGCCTCGCCGTCGTCTGCTGCCGGTTGATTGGACTGCATCCGGGTTGACTGCCACTGGCCGTCTCCCTGGCGGGCAAACACTAAGGCCGTGGCCGGTGAAAAACCCTCCGCCTTGGCACTGATCAACAGGCGGCCGCCGCGTTTCACCAGGGTGTCTCCCGGCGTTACCAAAATAGCCTGGGGCGGCAGCAGATTGGGCAGCAGCCAGCCGGCCCAAAGGTGGCGAGCGCCATAGCCCCAAAGCCCTGGCCCCAAAATCAGCAGGGCCAGCAGTGCCGCGCCGCTGAGCCCGGCCAGCAGCGCCGGTGCCACCAGGCGCCGCTGGCTGATCAGAGTCGGAGCCGGATGGGCACTGGCGATGACTGCGGCGTCGGCGGCCAACAGGGGACGCAGAGGGTTATCAGCCCGGGTTGCCGCCCAGGTTTCCAGCCGACCGCCAAAAGGTGCCCGCTGTTCCAGATCCAAGGCCTGCTCCAGGTCGCTGTGCTGGCGGCGTAAGGGCCGCCACAGCAGGAAGTAGCCCAGGCCGCCCAGGATGATGAGACCGGCCCAGCGCAGCAGCCAGACCTGATCCGGGGGGAAGCCGCTGCGAACCAGCCACAACACCGAACCCAGGGACAACACCAGCGCCACGGTTGCCACCACAAAGGCCCCGTCGTTGCGCCTGAGCAAACGTCGCCGCTGGCTGTGTTCAGACAGATATTGACCCAGTTTCCGCTGACTCATGCCGGCTTCCTCATGGCTGTGTTGGCCAACGCCGACTCTGCCAGCGCTATCGCCAGCAGCGCCGCCAGCAGCCAGATAATCAGGCGGTTGTCGCTGGCTTCCACAGGCGCTGGCAGGCCATTGCTGTCGGCGCCGGGAGCCAGGGCTCGGCGGTTTAGCGCCTGCCGCCAGCGCTCCATGGTGGCCGGGTCAGCAGCCCGCAGATCCGACTCCCGGGGATCTACGTTAACCGCCAGATAGCGAGTGGAATTGTCGCTGCCGTGGAGGGTGTAAAAGCCGGTGGCCGACAGCCGCGCGCCGGCCACCCCCAGGGCGCTGCCAAACAGACTGTCCGCTGCCCCCGGTGGGATCAGCTCATAGGTCACCGCCTCATCCGGCGGCAGGGTCAGCACGCTGCCCGCCAGCCATTGAGAGGCAAAGGCCTTATAGCCCGCCAGATAGTCCGCCGCCAAGCCCACGAAGGGCACAAAGGAGCTTTGCGTTGGCCAATTGTTGAACGATCGATCAAAGCCCCCATTCACCAGTAACACCCGACCCTCGCCCAGGGCATGTTCCAGCACCAGCGGGGTGCCATCGGCCAGCCACAGCAGCGGCTGATCACCGCTTTGTGCCTGTAGCGGCCAGATCCTGCTGACCTGAATCTGGTCATAGGCTAAACGTGGATCCAGCAGCGGGTGACCCAGGGCCACTCCGCTGACCAGCCGGACTGCCGGCATGCCGGTCAGCAGGTCCTGTTCAGCATCGGCGCTGACCAGGGAATGCTGGGTCAGTGGCAGCAAAGACAACCCTTCGGCCCGGCTTCCAACACCGGCCAGCACTCTACCCCCGGCGCTGACCCAGGCACTCAGCGAGCGGGCAAGCTGGTCGGGCAGGCTGCCCAAATCTTCGATCACCAGCCAGCGATGGCGGCTAAGTGCCCGAGGGTCAAAATCTTCCACAAATTCCGGTTGTAACGCCGCCGACTGGCTGACCGCTGCCAGGGCGCTGCTGAGAAAGGGGTTGGCCGGGCCAGGCCGGGCCGTCAGCGCGGGCACCTGGTCAGCCGGAGATCGGTCAACCAGCAGGGCGTAGCTGTTGTCACTGGCCAGGCCGTCGTCACTGAATGAGATGCTGATCAGGTTCTGCTGGGGTAGCAGCTGAAGCGGCAGCTGCAATACTTGCGAGTCCGCCGCTAGCCTTGGCGACATCGGCGGCTGGTCGCCGACCTTAATCGTGATTGCCTGACCCGGCTGGGCATCTTTCAGAGATAGGGTCAGGCGGTCGCCATCCATTTGGGCCGCCTCTACCCGGGTATTAACCAGCGATCCGCCAACCGGATGCAAGATCAGCTGAAACGGGCTGCGAGGTACCACCCGGGAAAACTGTGCCGGCATGGCGCTGGCCTGAAAATCGCTGACCAGATGGACCACCGAGCCGGCGGCATCTCGATCGAGAAAGTCGCCGACGGACTCCAGCATATCAGCCACATCATGGCGGCTGTTGCCGGCCTGTACAGTGCTCACCGCCGCTACGAGAGCGGCTCTGTTTTGACTTAAAGGTTCTACCACCGCCAGTTCCTGGTCGATGCTGAGCAGCCCCACAGGCTGGTCCGCCGGGACCCCCTCAACAGCCGCTTGCACCGCCGCCCTGAGATTTTCTTCCAGGTCAGGCCGGCCCATGGACGCACTCATGTCCAGCAGCACCCAGTGTCGTAAATTTGCGTCACTAACGCCGGCCTGGGCTGACAGCTGAGGTCGGGCAAACACCAGCACTGCCAGCGCCAGCAGCGCCAGTCGCAGCGCCAACAGCAGCCAATAGCGCAGTCGCTTGTCCACAAATACCCGCTGGCTGGCCGCTTCCAGCAGGCGCACCGAACTAAAGGGCTCACTGCGAGCGGCGTCGGTGCGCAGCCGGTGCAGCCACAGGGGCAGCCCCAATAGCAGTAAGCCCAGCAAAATCCCTGGCGCGGCAAAACTCATTGGCGGTGTTTCCTGAACTGCAGGTAGCTGCGCAGCGCTGGGCCCAGGGGCTTGCCAGTTTCCAGCAGCACGTGCTGGCCGCCGGCCCGAGTCACCGCCGAGGCCACCGCCTGGATATGCTCAGCCATCCGCGCCGGGTATTGTTCGCGCAGGAACTGTTCCGACACTTCCACGGCCTGGCCTGACTCCAGATCTTTCAACAGGCGCGGCCCGGTGGCGCTGGGCGCCAGCTCCTGTTCATCAAGCAGGTGGAAGAAAATGCAGTCATGCCCGGCCATGCACAGGGGCTGGACCGCGGCTACCATCAGCTCTGGGTCTTCATGAAAATCCGACACCACCGCTACCAGTCCTCGGCGCCTGACCTGGGCGGCGAACGCCTCAAAAGGTGGTCCGTATCGGGTGCTTTGGGCCGGCGTCACCGATTCGATGGCGTTCAGCATGGCCTGCCGGGCGCCGGCTTTGGAGGTAGGCGGATAATAGTTTCGCACCACCTCATCAAACACCAGCAATCCGGCGGCGTCGTGCTGGCGGCCGGCCAGAAAGGCCAGGCAGGCGGACAGCATTTGAGCGTATCTGAGCTTGGATACCGGCTGGCCAAAGCCCATGGAGGCGCTGGCATCAAGCAAGATCATCAGATGGGCATTGGTATCACCCAAAAACTGCTTCACCACCATACGTTCAGAGCGGGCATAGACGTTCCAATCCACGTGGCGGGGATCGTCGCCATCCCGATAAGGCCGGTATTCGGCAAACTCCTGGCTAAAGCCAAACAGCGGCGAACGGTGCAAACCCATCAGCAGGCCCTGCACCACGCTGCGCGCAATCAGCTCCATGTTGTTGAGCCCGTTGAGGTCTTCAGGCGCAAGCAGATGGCTGGCAAGTTGCACCCTCAGCCGCCCCTATGCCGAGCGCCGCAGGGCGGGCTGGGACACCAGATCAGCCAGCACGTCGTCAACGCGGAGCCCGTCGGCCTCGGCAAAATAGTTCAGCAACACCCGATGGCGCAGCACCGGCGCCGCCAGGCTCAGGATGTCCTCAGCCACCACGTGGTAGCGACCCTCCAGCAGGGCTCTGGCCTTGGCCGCCAACACTAAAAACAGGCTCGCGCGAACGCTGGCGCCGTAGTTGACGTATTTGCGCACCTTATCCGTGGCGCCGGCGTCGCTGGGCCTGGTGGCCCGCACCACGTTGACCGCCAGCTGGGCGATGGAATCGGACACCGGCACCTGCCGCACCAGCCACTGGAACCCGACAATTTCTTCAGCACTGGTGCAGGGGGTGACCGCCGGCATCTCCACCTGCTCGGTAAACCGTCGCACCACCGCCAGCTCGTCCGCCGCCGGCAGGTAGTCCAGCAGCACGTTGAACAAAAAGCGGTCCAGCTGGGCTTCGGGCAAGGGATAAGTGCCTTCCAGCTCAATGGGGTTTTGGGTGGCCAGCACAAAAAACGGCTTGTCCAGTTCGTGGGTTGTGCCGCGCACCGTGACCCGGGCTTCCTGCATGGCCTCCAGCAGGGCGGCCTGGGTTTTCGGCGGGGTGCGATTGATTTCGTCCGCCAGCAGCACATTGGTGAATACCGGCCCCGGCACAAACCGCCACTGACGCCGGCCGCTGGCCTCATCCTCGTCTACAATATCGGTGCCGGTAACGTCCGTGGGCATCAGGTCCGGGGTGAACTGAATGCGCTTGAAATCCAGCCCAAGGGCAGTGGCCATGGTGCGCACCAGGAGGGTTTTTGCGGTGCCCGGAAGGCCGGTAATCAGACAATGTCCGCCCACCAGAAGCGTCACCAGCAGGCTTTCCACCACCGCCTCCTGGCCCACAATCACCCTGCCCACCTGAGCGCGGATGTCGGTCATGACGCTGCGAAAGCGTTGCACCTGCTCGATCATCTGCTCAGTCATCTGCTCGCTGGGTTGGTTTTCCATCAGGTATTGTCCTTGATTCAGACTTTCAGGATTCAATCAGGCTCATCAACAGCTTCTGAGCCTCTCTAAAATTGGGCGCCAGTTCCAGTGCTAAAAGCACCTGCATGCGGGCCTCCTCACGTTGCCCGGCGTCGCTCAGCGCGCGGGCAAGGTTTAGGTAAGCACTGGCCTGATCGTGGGGCTGAAGGGCCAGAGTCGCCCGGTATTCACGGATCGCCGCCGGATGCTGCCCCAGGGAGGAATACAGCTGCCCCAGCCGGGTGTGTCGAGTCGGTTCCAGGGGTGCCACCAGGTTGCTGCTCTCCAGCACCGTCGCTGCAGCCGCCGTCTCACCGCGCTCCGACAAGGCCAGGGATAATCGATCCAGGGCCTGGGGCAAACGGCCGCCGGCGTCGAAGTAGGCCTGCAGAACTTCCTCCTCAGCCGCCGGATCTTCCAGCTCACGATGAGCCCTGGCCAGCATCAGGTAGGGGCTGTCTGCTTCTACATAGGCGGGCAGCAGTTCAACGGCCCGACGGGCCGGCACCAGCACGTCCGGCCATCGATCCTCACCCGCCGCGCGGCCGGCATCAGCCCGGCTTTGCTCAAACTCAGCCAGGCCAGCGAAGGTCGCGCTGAACTGTTCATCGATAAACCCGGCGAACTGTTCATCAAACTGCTCCAGCGTGATCCCTAAGGCGGTTTCCACCGCCAGCCGGTCCGAAGCACCGGCTTTGTACTGCTGCAAGATGGTGACCAGTGGGTCGAAGCCGAAGGTCTGCTCGATAAAGTCGCAGGTCAGCCCGGCCTGCATATAAGACACCAACACCTGCCTGGGGTAGGCAGGCCGGATGAAGCTGGCATCCAGCTCGGCCAGGGGCAGCAGCTTCCCCTCGGCCATGGCGCTAAGGGCAACCAGCGGAATCTGCCGCCCGGGCACCGGGCCACTGCGCCATTCCTCGAAGACGGATATCCCCTCGCTGAACCAGCGAGAAACGCGATGATCGGTGGCCCGCAGGGTGAAAATATGGGCGATTTCATGCCACAGGGTGGTGCCCCAGTGGAATTCTTCAGGGGCCCTGGCAGCAGGAGAATCCATCGCCACCACATAGCCGAAGGTGGCGCCCAGAATCCCAACCCCGGGCAGGCCCACGGTGCGCACAGCAAAGTCTTCATGATCCGGGTACATCTCCACCACCAGCGGCTGGCTTGGGGTGTACTGATAACGCTGGCTAAACAGCGCCACGCTGCGCGCCGTCAGCTCTGCCACATAGGGGCTGAGCACCGCCGCCTCGTCCCGGGCCAGGCGCATTTTCAGCTGGCTGTCCCCCACCGGGACCTGGCGGGTTTCGAAGGTATCAAAGGTATCCAGCAGGCGCAGGGTGTTGACGGTTTTGGCGTTAAAGGGATCGCCGGCATAGGCCGCTTCGATTTGCCGGCGGGCCGCCTCGGGTTGATCGAGTCTGAGCAGATTACTACCCAGCTCCAGCCGCGCCGACCACAGATCCGGCTGGACCTTAAGCGCTGCGTCATACCATAGGCCGGCCTGTTCATAGCGCCGGGTAATCACCATGAAATAGGCCGGCACGGCCCAGGCATCGCCAAAACCTGGGTTTAGCAGCAGCGCCTCGTCTACCCAGGGCTGGACCGGTTCGTCAGCCAGCGCCGCTTTGGCTGCGCGCAGGGCCAGCAGCTCCGAGCGGGGCCATATGCTGGAGCGCAACAGCCCGTCAGCCCGATCCATCAGCACGCTGGCCTGATCCAAATGGCCCTCTTCAAGGGCTAGCCAGGCCTGCATCAGACTGGCCCGGATAGCAACACCGGTGGGAGTGTTAATGTCTTCCAGTAGTGGCTCCAGGGCCTGCCGGGCAGCGCCGCTGAAACCACCGGCCATGGCGCTGGCCAGGCCCAGCTTGGCGTAGTCGTAGTCTGGATCGATGGCCAGCGCCTCGTTGAACAAGGCCTGGGCTTCAGCGCCCTGGTGGGTAACGGCAAACAGCCAGCCCCAGCGGGTTCGAATCTCTGCCGACTGGGGATCTTCTTTGACCGCCTGACGAAACCAGCGGTTAGCCGCCTTGACCTCCCCCAGAGCCCAGGCCAATTCAGCCCGGATTGGCGTAGCCGGCACCTTGCTCAGCATCTGCCGATAGCAATGCTGGGCCGCTTCCCGCTGACCCAGCCAGGACTGGTGATCACAGGCAACCAGACCGGGATCGGTGATCTCGCCGTAATGAATGCCGCGCTGGGTTGCACTGGCGCTCACTGCCAGCAGCGCCGTGCAGCAAGCCAGCAAACTCCGACAAAGCCGGTGCCCGCTGCCAGTCACGGGGTCTGCCCCGCGGACTCTATCTCTTCACTGACCTGGGACAGGGACACCAGCAGGGCCTGCAGCTCGCTGAGATACTGGGCCTGGTCCAGTTCATCCCGGCGCGCCCGCAGCGCCCTGATTTGATCGTTCAGACTCTGCCGCCTGGCCAGCAGCTCCGGCGAAGCGGTTGCCGCATCGGGCCGACCCTCTGGCCCTTGGTCGAGCTGGTCCAGACGGGCCAGTATCAGGGACTTGGGTTCTCCACCCCGCTGGCGTGGGTGCTCTGTGGCCAACAGTCCTTCGTCGTTAAAGTAGTCGGCGACCCGCCCGCGAGCAAAGCCGAAGGCCTCATCAACGCTGATCTGCTGGTCTTTATCCAGGTCCGCTGACGGGCGGCTCAGGGACTGGGCAAAATAGGTGGAAAACCTGGTGGCCTGGAGCTCCCGGCCGTTCTTGGTGGCGGTGATCACCACCCGCCCGGGTTTGTCGGCCAGCGCCTCCAGCAGGGCCCCGCTGGCGCTGGAGGTGTTGACCAGCAGCTGCCGGCCTGCCGGCAGGGCGTCCATGGCGGCGCTGAGTTCCTGACCGGTAAGGTCCGGGCCAACCACATTAAAACGGTACTGACCCTCAGCGTATGAGCCATGCCCCACCAACACCATCACTGCCTGATCCTGGGGCTGCATCTCCCGGGACCAGCGCTCCAGCTCGCCCAAAATGGTCTCCCGGGTTGCACCCAGGCCGCTGAGATAACTTGCCATGGCGCCGCGGGAAATTGCGCTGTGAATTTGCTCTGCTTCCCGGTTAAAGCGACTTTCATAGTTCCCATCACCCCCCAGTCCAGCCACCGTCAGGGTGTAGACCGCCGCCGCGGCCTGGCCGCTGGCGAGGAGCAGCAACAGGGCCAAAATGGGCCGCAAGGATTGTTTTTGCTGTCGGTTCATATCACCGCCCAGCGTCGACGCAGCAGCCACTCGGTGGACTTCAGCAGCACCAGCAGCAGCAGCGCCAGGGGTGCGTCCCACAGCGGCAGGATCTGAGTTCGGGTGATGCCAGCGCTGGAAGCAGTGATCACCTGGGGCAACTGGCTAAGCTGGTCCGCGGTGAAATATTGGCCGCCGGTGGCGCTGCTGATGGCAGCCAGCCCAGCCCTGTTCTGGGCCAAAGAGACCCGTTCTGCGCGCTGTCCGGCGTGAAACAGGGCCGCTCTGGCAGAGCCGGAGCCGGCACCCGGCTGCGCCTGCACCGATGGCTGAGTTCCGCTGACCGGGGCACCGCTAGAGGCTTCAACAAAGTGTGGGCCGTCACCGCCCAGGGGCAGCTGAGCCTGGTATACGCCCAGCTGTCCGGGCACCGGGCTCAGGCTCACGGCGCTGCTGGTGGTGCCGGAAACCATCGCCGTGACCGGCTGACCCGCCAGGGGTTCAAAGCTCTCGTCGCGCAGTTCCGCGCGCAGGTGCAGCTGCGAACCTTCAGTGGTCACCGACAGCTCGAAGGCCTCCGGCGCCTCACTGCCAAGGGTCCGCAGCAGCTGACGCCAGAAGGTTTCATGCCGGTAATCTTCCAGGGGCAGGCTCATCTGCCAGCGCCAGGTGCCGCTGGTAGCCAGAGCGATGGACAGACCTCGACCATAAGGCTGCTGCACCATCAATGGCTCTGGGCTGCCGTTCACATCCACTGACAACAGGGTTACGGCGGCGGGTTTGAGGTCACCGAGCTGCTGGTAATTGGCCAGCGCCGGCAGCGACTGCCACAGCTCAGCGTCTTCCTCATCAGCGCTGGCCAGCTGCAGCATATTACTGCGGGCACCCTCAGGGCTACGCAGGACCGGCCAGCGCTGGCGGGCAAAACTTTCCCGCTCCGGCGGTGGCAGCATCGTGGGCAAAACGCCGGCCAGGGCCGAGTTGCCCCAGCCGCCCTGGCCCAGGCCGCTGCGGCCGGCCAGCATCAACAGACCGCCGCCACGATGGGCCACAAAATCCCGGATCAGCTCGAGCTGCTGATCGCTGAAAGAGGCTGCTTCTATGCTGCCGATAATAATGCCGTGGTAGCTGAACAGGGTTTCCCGATCGGTGGGAAAACCCGCCTCCAGCTGGCTGGGGTCATCAATGCCCTGTCGATAATACTTATTGGGACTTACCCGCAGCAGGGTCTCCAGCTTCAGACCCGGGTCACCGCTTAAAGCCCGGCGCAGAAACTTGTATTCCCAGCGCGGCTCACCCTCAATATAAAGGATGCGCCGCACCCGAGGCGCCACTTCCAGCATCCGGGTCAGGCTGTTGTTGGCCAGATTTCGATCCGTTTCGCTGGGCTCAAGACTGAAGGTCAGCTCGTGATGACCGGTCTCTGGTAGAGGCAGCTCCAGCCAGGCGGAAGTGCGAGTGCCGGAACCCAGCACCACCTCTTCAATACCCACCAGCTGGCCAGACTGGCTGACTTTGAGCCTGGCCGTTCCGGCGCCGTCGTGGACCAGGGTCACCTGGGCCCGCAGCGCACTGCCGGGAGTGAGCCGGGAAGGTAGTTGAACGTCACTGATCCCCAAATCTTCCGGTATCTGTTGCCGCCCCAGGCCCAGGGTGTGGACCGGAACCTGCCAGCCGGCCAGGTCTGCCAGGGAATGGGCCAGGGGGCTGGTATCCAGACCATCGCTAAGCACTAACACCGCGCCCAGGGGATTGTTGGCGCTGCCGCGCAGCACCTGGGCCAGCGCTCCGGTAACCGCGCTGACGTTGCTGCTGGCACTGAGTGTGGACAGGTCTTGCAGGGGCTGGGCCTGGTCACTGAAGCGAAACAGCTGCACCTCAAATTGCTGGGACAGGCGGCCAAAATCTTCGCTGTTGAGCAGCTCTCGGGCCAGGTCAATGCGCCGTTTGCCGTTGTCGGCGTAGGCCATGCTGGCCGAATCGTCCACCAGCACCGCCAGGGTATTGGTTCCCGGCATAACCTGATCAATGGCCAGGGATGGCTGCCACAGCAGCAGTACCAGCAGCGCAAGCATTAGGACCTGCAGACTGCCGATGCTCCATCGCTGGAGTGGACTTAAGTTATGGCCGGCTCGATACAGGCCTATCCCAATCAGCAGCGCCGCAGCCGCCACCACCATGACGGCCACCGCCAGCGGCCAACCGGACGCCAGCATCAGGCTGCCGTCGCGAAAGGTCTGCAGGGGATATTTGAGCCAGAAATCGATCAATGGGTCATGGCATACAGCAGGTAGTTAATGCCGAACCGGTAAGCCAGGGCGGTCAGCGGCTCTGGGTATTCCGGCCAGTCAGCGTGCTCCCAGGCATCACCCATGTCCATATTGAAGTTGATAGCCAACATCAGCCGGCCGTCATCGTCATAGACCCCGCGCCAATGGGGCTCATAGCCATCCTGCTCCCAGGTACGGCCGCTGCGCAGGGGCATAATCCCGGGGATCTGGGTGCGCTGATCCAAATCGTAAAAGACGTGGAAGGCCGCATCGGAATCGGGAATATCACGCACCGGGCGGTCGGGAAAGACCCGGCTCAAAGTGGCCATGAAGCCAGACCATTCCAGGCTGCCGTGAAAATCGTCCACCATCAGGAAACCGCCCCGCAGCAGGTATTGACGCAGGCGGCGGGCCTCGTCGTTATCCAGGTGCCAACCACCGACCTCCACCGCGTACAGCCATGGGTAGTCAAACACCTCATCGTTATTGAGGGTCAGGATATGGCCGTCCGGGTCCGCATCAACCCGGGTCAGGCGGCGAACACCGTTCAGGAAGTGGTGTTCAGCGTCAGGGTAATCGGTGCGCCACAGGCTGCTGCGCCGATTGCCGCCGCGCAGCTGATTGGTGGTAAAGGCAACCCGGGCAAAGACAAACTCAGCGTCAGCATCGGGGCGGGTTTGGATCTCGGTCAGGTCCGGATCTGCCTGCACCGTGCCTGCGGTCATCAGGGCACACAGCAGCGCAGCAATGGCACTGAAGGTGGGCGCTGTTTGATGACTGCGGATCACAGGCTGGCCTTATAAAGAGTTAACCCCGGCCATTATGGTCGAGAAACTGTTAAGACCCCGCGAAGATCCCTGGGTTCCCGCAAGCCGAACTGGCGGTTTCCAGCCTGTCCTTAAGCGCCCAGCCCCCCGCCGGCGATCAACGGAAGCCGCGTTAATGGCCTGTCTGCTCAGCGATTTTTGCGGTTTTCCACCAGTTGGGTGACCACAGAGGGATCAGCCAGGGTTGAAGTGTCACCCAGATCGCTATGCTCATTGGCGGCAATTTTGCGCAATATTCGTCGCATGATTTTGCCCGATCGAGTTTTTGGCAGGCCGGGCGCCCACTGCAGCAGATCCGGCGCGGCAATGGCGCCAATTTCTTTGCGTACCCATCGATTAAGGTCCTGGGCAAGTGCGTCTTCTCCGACCACGCCTTCCATCAGAGTGACGTAGGCGTAGATCCCCTGCCCCTTGATCTCATGGGGATAACCCACCACCGCGGCTTCAGCCACCGCCTCATGGGCCACCAGGGCGCTTTCCACCTCGGCGGTGCCCATCCGGTGTCCTGATACGTTAAGCACGTCGTCTACCCGGCCGGTGATCCAGTAGTCGCCGTCACCATCGCGACGGGCCCCATCGCCGGTGAAATAGTAGCCCGGGTAGGTGGAAAAATAGGTATCCACAAAACGCTGGTGGTCGCCGTAGACCGTCCGCATCTGCCCCGGCCAGCTGTCGGTGAGCACTAAATTGCCTTCACACTCCCCTGCCAGCACCTGACCTTCAGCATCCACAATTGCCGGCATGATGCCAAACAGCGGTTTGCTGGCCGAGCCCGGCTTAAGCTCACTGGCACCGGGCAGCGGGCTGATCAGAATGCCGCCGGTTTCGGTCTGCCACCAGGTATCCACGATGGGGCAGCGCTGCTCGCCAACCACCCGGTAAAACCACTCCCAGGCCTCGGGATTGATGGGCTCACCCACTGAGCCCAATATCCGCAGACTGTCCCGCTCGGTGTCCAGCACTGGCTGGTCACCTTCGCGCATCAGGGCGCGGATGGCGGTGGGCGCGGTGTAGCAAATATTAACTTCGTGTTTGTCGCACACCTCCCACAGGCGGCTGGCGTCGGGATAGTTGGGCACACCTTCAAACATTAAGGTGGTGGCACCGTTGGCCAGGGGTCCGTAGACCACATAGGTGTGGCCGGTGACCCAGCCCACGTCCGCGGTGCACCAGTAAACCTCGCCAGGATGGTAATCAAAGACCAGTTCATGGGTTAGGGAGGCATAGACCAGATAGCCACCGCTGGTGTGCAGCACGCCTTTGGGGGTTCCTGTGGAGCCGGAGGTATAGAGAATAAACAGCGGGTCTTCGGCGCCCATTTCCACCGGTGGACAGTGATCATCCACATCAGCCGACAGTTCGTGGTACCAGTAGTCCCGACCCTCAGTCCAGCTCACCTCATTGCCGGTGTTGCGGACCACCAGCACGTGATCAAGATTAGTCATCACCCCGTCTAACTCGCAGGCACCGTCTGCGTTGGCCTTTAGCGGCACGGTTTTGCCGCCCCGCATCCCCTCATCAGCGGTGATCAGCAAACTGGAGCGGCAGTCGTTAATGCGGCCTGCCAGGGCGTCCGGCGAAAAACCGCCGAACACCACCGAGTGCACAGCACCAATCCGGGCGCAGGCCAGCATGGCCACCGCCGCCTCAGGAATCATGGGCAGGTAAATCGTTACCCGGTCACCTTTTTCCACCCCCAACTTGCGCAGTACATTGGCGAATCGACAGACCCGATGATAGAGCTGGCCGTAGGTGATTTCTTCATCGTCATCCGGGTCGTCGCCTTCCCAGATGATGGCCACATCGTTGGCCTTGTGGGGCAGGTGGCGGTCGACGCAGTTGGCGCACACGTTCAAGGTGCCGTCAGCGAACCAGCGGATGTGCACGTCATCGCGATTAAACGACACGTCCTTAACTTCGGTGAAGGGCTTTACCCAATCGATTCGGGCCGCCTGCTCGCGCCAATAGCTTTCGCTTTGGTCCACCGACTGACGGTAAATCGGCGGATAGTCATTCGCCTTAATCCAGGCGCTTTGCGCCACAGAATCCTTAACCGGATATCGGGGAGAGTCAGTCATTGTCTCGTTCGCCGCTGGGAGAAGCGCCGATAATAACAAACGCGTAGGGCTTTCAGGACTGACCTGGACGACTTCCCCAGCTTCTCTCGTCAGCTGTTGCAATTGTTCACGATGGGCGGCTGCGGGAGGAACCAGTTCCTGGCAACCCGGGCAAAAAAAACGGACTGAGCGCTGGGGCCCAGGGCACCCTGGACCCCAGCTTGGAACTGGGCTGTTAAGCCCCGCGCAGGCGCCGGAACATACGACCAAACATCCGACACTCTGCCCGCATGGCTGCCCGCCCCAAGGGCATCAGATACAGCGTTGGTACCCAGATCAAATACAGGGCAGCAAACAGGGCCTCATGATAAGGCGTGCCGGCAAAGCCAAAGGTAATAGCACTGACCGCCGCCAGGGTGATGAGCAGATAGACCAGCATAAAACCCACCAGCTTGCGGCTGGAGTACTGGGGCTGCAGGCCAACCTTAAGCTGTTGGCCCAGGGCGCCAACTTCCCCCATGGCCTCGGTGGCGCGCAGGAAAGCGGTGGCCCTGTGCATGCCCTTGGAGGTCAGGCCA
>CAYGPO010000103.1:0-15587 GCA_964351665.1 uncultured Gammaproteobacteria bacterium
CCGATAACTGGAAGCAAAAGTACTTTGATGCCCTTGAGCAAGGCGAAAAAGCTGAAGCTGAGCTGCAGCGCCTGGCGACCCTGATCCGGCTTTCGGTTAGTCGTCTAGCAGCGCCAGTAACCGGTCTTGACGAACAGCTGGATGAGTATCTTGATGAACTGCGAGCCGGGGTAAGAAGCACTCCCGTGTCGGCTTCAGTTGAGCCGCTGCTGGAAAAAATCACCGGCGTGGTCAGCGCCATGGATGGCACTTTTCGAACCAAAGCAGCCGCCCCCAAGAAAAAAACCGGCAACGTTGCCGCCAGCTCTCTGCCGCCGGAAGCGCGTTTGTTAGCGCTGCTTGACGCCCTTGATCCAGGGCTTTTTGATGCTGCTGCCCTGAGCCGACTCCGCGCAACCCTCAGTCTGGGCCTGGCTGATTCCGGCTGGGACAGCGCCCTGACCGATTTGGCAGACCTGCTGTCAGAGGCGGCGCGAAGTCTGGCTAAACAGGTTAGTGAACTGAAAGGATTTCTGAGCCGTTTGACCGGCCGACTGAAAGAAATTGATCAGTCCCTGGAAGGCACTGCAACGCATTTTTCGGAGAACCTTGAACGCGGTGAGCAAATGGCCCAGGCGGTGGATAGCGATCTTGGCCAGCTGACCAGCGAGATGGCACAGGCAACCGATCTGATTAGCCTGCGGGACCTGGTAGAGCTGCGCACCGAGACCATCCACAGCCGACTGCATGGCTTTATCGAGCACGAGCGCGAGCGATACGTGTGCCAAGCGGAAGAGCTTGGGCAGCTGAGAAAACGAGTCCAGGAGCTGGAGTTGTCCTCCAGCAGCCTTTCCAGTGAGTTGGATGACGCCCGCCAGGCGGCCAGCCGCGATGCCTTAACGGGTCTGGCCAATCGAATGGCCTACGATCTTCGAATCAGTGCCGAGGTTAGCCACAGTCATCGGACGGCTCAACCCTTGAGTCTGGTGGTGTGCGATATCGATCACTTCAAAAAGTTAAACGACATCCTGGGACATCAGGCCGGCGACCGGGTGCTGGCCTCGGTGGCCAAGGTGCTGCTCAGCTGTGTTCGTAACACCGACATGGTGGCGCGTTACGGTGGAGAGGAGTTTGTAGTGCTGCTGGCTGGCAGTGACGCGAAAGCCGCCCGCCGCGCGGCGGAAACCATTCGTGCGAAGGTTGAAGCTGCCAGATTTCAGTTCCAGAAAAAAGACGTTTCGGTGACCCTGTCCTGCGGCTACACCCAGCTTGCCGGCAATGACGATGGGCAAACCCTGTTTGAGCGGGCCGACCAATTTCTCTATCAGGCAAAATCTGCTGGCAGAAACTGTGTGCGCGGCGGGTCGGTAGCCCCGGGAATCCAGGGCGGGCTATCGCGAGCCGGTTAACTCGCTGTCCGTCGCTGCTGGATTAATTTCCGTCCTTGGTGGTCTTGCAAGCCCGGTCTGCTAAGCCCTGTTAGGCGGCATCCAGAATTGACTCTACGGCATCCAGAAACCCCACCATGTCCACGATGGTCTCGTTGTCCGGGTCGGTGGTTTTGCCCTTGAGGTCGCCGGTGACAATGCCGCGCCCGACGGTTTCAATCAGGGCTGCCTTAAGCGCTTTGGAATAGGCCTGTAGCGCTGCATTGTTTTCTCGACTGGCCAGGGTCTCAAGGGCGTTGGCCAGAGCGTAGAGCAGGGCGGAGGAGTTAAACAACGCAACCTCGCCATTACTCTCCTTGAACTTCAGGTATAAATCATGGGCGGTGCCGTGGGGGGCTTCAAACAGCATGGTGCCATCGGTGCTTTCGATCACTGAGCTGGCGGTGGCCAGGCTGCCGCCCAGGGCCGCTGAGATATCGGAAAAAATATCGCCATCGAGATTTTGCGCTGGATAAAGGGCGTTGCGGGGTGGGTCGGCCACCAGTTTCACTAGCTGGCGGGAAGGGCGCATGATCATGAACGATGGCGGTGGCGTGTCCTGTTTCGCCAACTCCCGGCGCACGTCGGTGATGATTTCGCTGAACACATCGTCATAGGCCATGTATTCCCGCTTCAGGCCAAAATACACTTCCTTGTCTTTCAGCGAGGCATCTCGGAAAACCTGGCTGACCCAGTCCTTAATCGACTGACGGTCGTTGGACATGAACAGCATCGGATCGCCTTTGCGCACATGTCGGGCGTGCTTTTCCTCACCGTCGACAATCACTTTGACTATCCCATCTTCCGGCGCTGGTGCGTTGTAGCTGCCGTACTGGTCACCACCGCCGGCGCTCATGCGGGAAATGGACACGTGGGCTTCGCGGCCTGATACGCCGTACTTTTTCAGCTGCTTGACCAGCTTATACAGCTTGCGGCCCGAGGTATTGTCCGGCACTCCCCAGAGCCCGCGCTCGGGTGGGTTGGCGACGATGCGAGCGGCCTGGGCATCGATCAGTTCGTAGTGGTATTCCAGGCCCAGATCGGTGAACTGCTGCCGGTAGTGCTGTTCAAATATCGCCTCAATGGCTTCGCGCATTACGCCATCGTAGCCGGGAATGACGGTGTCTTTTAAGCCCAGGTAGGTGTGACGTTTTTCTTCGATGGCGAGCTGAAAAAATTGGTGGGCCCAGGCTTCCACCGCCTGCAGGTCGTTGGTGGCCAGCAGCCAGGGATCACCCTTGTTGATGAAGCGCCGATGAACCTCTTCGGGATTGCCGCTGGCGCCCACAAACACCAGTCTGGCCACTCCCGTTGCTTCGGACAGGGCGTTGGCGCTGTCCCGGATGCCGCCGTTGTCCATGGTCGACACCGTGATATCACGGCCTATCCAACCCGGCCGGCGGATTTTCAGATTACGAAACTGGATGTCTTCCCGGGTGATGTTGCCGCCGATGCCCTTGCGGATAGCGCCGTTGGGGGACTTGGTTGCCAGTCGATCCAGCTGCGCCTCGTCGATTTGCGGATGTTTTTCCAGCAGTTCGTCCAGCTGGCTGCGGTTGACCGTCATGCCGGCATTTTTGATGCCAACCCCGTAGGTTTTCAGGGCTTCTATGGCTTCGCGTACGGCTTCGCCGTTGGATAACAGCCGGTTTTCCGCGGTGAGATCGATTTCCACCAGCTTGATGTCCAGCCTGCGACTGACAAAGCGCTCTAGTATGAGTTCAAAAGCCACCTGGGCCATCTCATCGCCGTGCAGCACAACAAGGGGTTTTTCGACGGTAATGCGCGAGCTCATGGGGACTCCTGGGGGTGGCTGGATGGCGAAAACTCGGGGCCAGATTATAGGCCAATCGCGCTTTGCTTGCAGCATTCAGGCAGTAAGCCCCGGTATTTGCTATAGCCACCAGGCAGGCGCCCGGCAGCACTCGTTTAAGCGGATTTGGGTTTATTCAAATCCGTCAACGAAGAGCAGGTCAGCCACCTGTCCAGGGGCCCAAAATCCGCCGGAAACGGAAAACTCGCCGCCCTGGGATCGGGCAACCAGCGGCTGGCCTATGGTGCCTGTTAAGGTGAATTCGCCGCCGCTGCTGGAACCGCCGGCGGCGATAACGGACTTGGTGATGGAAAACTCACCACCGGAAGATTGGGCGATGGCGCCGGAAACAACGGTCAGAAGTAAAACGTAGGCAAGGGCTTTCATAAAATGGATCTCCGCATTTGCACCTAGTATAGCTGCAACTTTAAAGCTGCGCTGCGCCAAGACAGCGTGGCAGTTGCTCAGTTATCATAGAGAGATGGCTGAAGATAGCGCAAAGCAGGTGTTTTTTGATGGTAGCTGCCCGATCTGCCGAGCGGAAATTGAGGAGCTGAAGGGCGCTGATCAAAGCGGCTCAATCAGTTTTGTCGACTGCTCAGCAGAAGGCTTTGCGCCGGCCCCTGGCGATCCATCTCATCCCTCTCAGAAGGCGCTGCTTAACGCGCTACACGTTTTTGAAAACGGTCACTGGCTGTCCGGACCCGATGCCTTTGCCGAGATTTACCGCTCCTTGGGTATGACCCGATTGGCCAAGGTCTGGGGATCCCGGCGGCTGCGACCGTTGGTTAATATTGTCTATCGGCTGTTTGTAGTCAGCCGGCCGCTGCTGGCCTGGCTGGGTGTGGGCACTCTGGTGCGATGGATGGTCCGCAAAGAAGTCCAGCGCGGTCGCTAAACCTAACGATGTACCCCTGGCGACGACGCCGCCGGAGCCAACAAAGACTCAAGGAGATAACACTGTGCAAGCCATTGGTTATGAAAAGGCGGGTCCAATAAATGCTGACGATTCCCTGGTCGCCTTTGATGCACCGGAGCCCCAGGTGGGGCCCAGAGACCTGTTGATACAGGTGAGGGGCGTGTCGGTGAATCCGGTTGATACCAAAGTCCGGTCCCGTGCGTCGGCAGAAAACGGCAAAAAAATCCTGGGTTTTGATGCCTCCGGCGTGGTGCAGCAGGTGGGCGATGAGGTGACGCTGTTCAAGGTAGGGGACCCGGTATTTTACGCCGGCGACATCACCCGCCAGGGAACCAACGCCCAACTGCACGCGGTGGATGAGCGCATTGTAGGCATCAAACCATCAACCTTAAGCGACGCTGAGGCGGCGGCGCTGCCGCTGACTTCTATCACTGCCTGGGAAATGTTGTTTGATTCTTTTGGCCTGTCCGAGGGTGGCGGCGATGGACAGACTCTGCTGCTGATAGGCGCTGCGGGCGGTGTTGGGTCCATCATGATTCAGCTGGCCAAAAAGCTAACAGGGCTAACCGTGGTGGCCACCGCTTCCCGTCCCGGAACGGAAAGCTGGGTGAAAAAAATGGGCGCCGATTACGCTATCAATCATCGCAGTCCGCTGGCCCCGCAGCTGGAGGTGCTGGGACTGACGCCACGCTATGTGGCCTGTCTCACTGCCACCGACCAACACTTTGACTCAGTGGTGGAGCTGATCTCACCCCGGGGCCATATCGCCCTGATTGACGACCCTGGAACCCTCAATATCAACGCCATGAAACCCAAGGCCTTGTCGTTAAGTTGGGAGTTCATGTTCACCCGCTCTATGTTTCACACCCAGGACATGATTGAGCAGCATAGGCTGCTTAACCGGGTTTCAGCGCTGCTGGATGAAGGCGAGCTGGTGACTACCGCCACCACCCATCTAGGGGCCATGACCGTGGACCGCCTGAAGCAGGCCCACGTGCTGCAAGAAAGCGGCGAAGCCATTGGTAAAACGGTGCTAGAGGGGTTTTAGCCGCCCCCCTGGTTGCTGGTTCAGATCCCAGCTCAAGAGGCTTTGCGCCGGGGCAGGCGCCAATCAGGACGGATGAAGTGGCAGGTATAGCCGTGGGGAATGCGCTCAAGATAATCCTGGTGTTCAGGTTCTGCCTCCCAAAACGCGCCGGCGGCGGCAACCTCGGTGACCACCTTACCTGGCCACAGGCCCGAAGCGTCAACGTCGGCAATGGTATCCAGTGCTTCGCGGTGTTGTTCCTCACTTAGGTAGTAAATGGCGGAGCGGTAGGACATTCCGCGGTCATTGCCCTGGCGATTCACCGTTGAGGGGTCATGAATCTGAAAGAAGAACTCCAGCAGCTGGCGGTAAGACATCTGGGAAGGATCAAACACCACTTCCAGGGCTTCAGCGTGACTGCCGTGGTTTCGGTAGGTTGCGTTGGCGACGTCCCCTCCGCTATAGCCAACCCGGGTGGAAATCACCCCTGGCAGCTTGCGAATCAGGTCCTGCATACCCCAGAAGCAGCCGCCAGCAATAATGGCGGTTTCGGTTGTTGATTCAGTCATGAATAGGTCTCGCAGTTGACTTAAGGGTAGGTGGTGCCAGCGGTTTGCCGAATCAAGTGCCTGGAATTGTGCCTGGAATTGAGGGGAGTCTAAGCGGGCTTACAGGGTGGCGCTGTTGAGATATCGCTGCCGGCTTTCGGTGGCCTGGCGGCGCAGCTCTCTCAAAGCCTGCTCTTCGGTCACGTCCAGCATGGATTTAAGCAGCCGGGTAAAATGACCGCGCATGGCTGCACGGGCGGCGCCTGGGTCGCCGGCCCTGAGAGCGTCAAGAATTTCCTGATGCTCCTGAGCTCTGGCACCAAAATCCTCAGAGCAGACGGATTGGTAGACCACCTTTACCGGTTCAAGGTCTGTGCGCAAGGTCCACAGGGTCTCTATCACGTGGGTAATGGCCGCGTTACCCGAAGCCCCGGCTATGGCTCGATGAAAATCGCGGTCCGCCAGCTCTCCGGCTTCGTCCTGGGGCCCAGTATTGGCCATGATCTCCACATACTGTTCAAGTTTGGCCAGGGTTTCGCTGTCGATCTGGGCTGCGGCCAGGGCAGCGGCTTCACCTTCAAACAGGGCTCGAGCTTCGGTGAGTTCAAAGGCGCTGACGTTGGGCAGCTCGGTGGGGCTTTGTTCCGGGAGGGGCAGCACGTAGGCCCCGGAGCCGGCTCGAATATCGATTCGGCCAACGGCTTGAAGGGCTATTTCGGCTTCCCGCACGGCAACGCGACTAACGCCAAATTGTTCTGCCAGGTCCCGTTCCGCCGGCAGGCGGCTGCCGACGCCGTAGGTGCCATCGGTGATCAGGCCGTCGATTTTGCTGGCGATGGACTGATACAAGCGTTGTTCAGTCATCCATAGTCTCCCGGGTTAACCCAGTGTCATTGTTATACATGTTAAGGAGGTATACCAATTCGTTGCTCAATAATCATCAATTTTCTGCATCGCGGTACCCCTTCAGAGCCTGAAAGGCAAAATTTACCGGGTCCTTTGCCCTTGAAAACATTGGTCTGATCGGCCCTCAGGCCTTTTAGGCTGGCAGCACCTATGGAAAGAAAGCACTTAATTGGTAATGCCAATGTTGATATTTTGGCTGCAGAATTGGTTGACATGATCGGCAGGCGATGGCAATGTCGGGCCAGTTTTAACGGTTTTCTTACAAAATGGCGCTACATGCTGGGCAATTGGTCCTACCAAAAACCCCGGCGTCAACATTGAGGGTTACACATGTCTACCGCGAAAGATTCCAATGCTATTCAGTTGCTCTGGCCTGCTCTGTTCTGTACTTCGGGACTTTTATACGGCAGCGGCGTAGAAGCGCAGTCCAGCGCCAGTTCCACCGGTCTGGAAGAAGTGGTGGTCACCGGGGTCCGCCGCACTATCCAGGATTCCATCGAATTAAAGCGAAATTCCACAACCATCGTTGACGGACTGTCCGCTGATGAGATTGGTGACATTCCAGCGCTGTCCATTGGTGAGGCTTTGGAAACCGTCACCGGCGCGTCTTCCCACCGGGAGAACGGCGGCGCCACGGAGGTTTCCATCCGCGGCCTGGGGCCATTTCTGAGCAACACCGTGATTAACGGCCGCGAAGCCACCAACGGTGGCGGTAATCGCGCCGTGAACTTCAGCATTTTCCCTTCAGAATTGTTTAATGCCATTGGCATCCATAAAACCCAGTCAGCGCAGTACATTGAAGGCGCCGTGGGCGGCCAGGTGCATTTGAGCACCCGTCGACCTGTTGACTACGGCAAGCGCCGAATTCAGCTGAACATGAAGGGTTCTGTTAATCCGGACGAACGCGACATACGTGACGGTGATGAGCTGGGCTTTCGCGGCACCGCCAGCTACATCGATCAATTTGAAACCGAAAACATGGGCGTGTTTGGCGTCGCCATTGGTTATCAGAAAAGTGATACCACCAATCCGGAGATGGAGCATACAACTGGCACCGGTGGAGGCCGCCTTGAGGCTTGTCAGCTGGATTCCTTTGCTCCAGACGCGCAGCCCATTGATACCTCGGGACGGTGTGAGAACCTGGTCAACTCCAATGTTCCCGGAATCATTGCCAATGACCCCAACATCAACAGCGCCCAGGACATCCCCTTTGCCTACCTGGCTCGGGATCGTAGCTATCGTCGGAACACCACGGGGGATGATCGAGACTCGCTGTTTGCGGCATTCCAGTGGCAGCCCAATGATCGCTGGAACCTGAATCTTGACTTCCAGCTGTCGGAAAGGGACCAAACCGAATTGCGGCAGGATGTGCAGTTCGGCGAAACCCAGGAAGACATTACCAATCTGATATCCAATCCTCGAACCGGGGTTCCCTTTAGTTTCACCACCGGCACCGATATTCGCGCCAATACCACCGACTTCACCCGGTTTGAAGAATACGAGGGCGTTGGCTTTAACGTGGAGTTCCAGGCCACCGACTCACTGCAGCTGTCCTTTGATGCGTCTTATTCAGACACCCGGCGGGTCGAAACCGACGTGGAGATCAACATGGGCGCGACTGCCGACGGCAACGTCAGCAATCGAAGCACCTTTTCAGTGGACTTTGACCTAGACGCCGCTGGAACTGATGGGATTGGTCTGGCAACCATCAACGGCCTGAACGGCGGCGACCCTGCGGCGCTATTCGATATCACCGACGGCAGCTTTTTCACCGCCCGCGATCGCGCTCAGCTTCGGGCACGCCAGGTGATTCGCGAAAACACTATCAGCGCATTGAGGGGCGATTTCGCCTGGGATACGCAAAACCTGGGTTTCATTAATACCGTGTTGGGCGGGATCCGTTTCTCCACTCTGGATTACGACACCTTTGGTGGGGACCGAGGTCGAAACGGCGTCAATGAATTTGATGATGAGGATTTCGACGGTGTAGCCGGAGGCTCTGCCACCGATGAGACCGACGCTATTGTTTTCAATGCCGCCAACACCTGTGCTGAGTCGAGTTTTCCGGAGCCAGGGTTTTTGTCTGATGCTTCCGGCGGCCAGGGATTGTTCACCAACGTCAACGGGCTGGGCAACGGCAGTAACTTCGCTACCTTTGATTTCAACTGCCTAGCCGACGCTCTGCTGGTCAACTACGGTGGACTTGACGCCATTGGCTTTGAAAACGGCCGCGAAACCAACAGCAACGACGTTCAGGAAGACACCCTGGCGCTGTACCTGCAGGCCAATTTCGAAACCTCCATTGGCAACTTCCCGGCGCGAGGTAATTTTGGTGTTCGGGTGGTAGAGACCGATATTGATTCCTTCGGCTATCGCAGCCCCTTGACGGTGTCTGAGGGCATCGATCCAGTGGATGGCACTTCAGAATTCTTCATTATTGCGGCTCCTGCCGGCACCCCCTTTGAGCGTGTTCGACAGAGCAGCAGCTACACCGAGGTGCTTCCGAGTGCCACCTTGGTTTTGGATGTTCGCGATGACCTGATTTTCCGGGCTGGCGCTTTCAGGGGAATGTCTCGACCAGATCCCGATTCTTATGGCAACGGTCGTAACATCAACACCAGCGGCTCCGAGGATCCAGGCACCGGTTTTGACTCTCTGGGTGAGGCGGTGCAGGGCATCACGGCAACGGGCAACCCCCAGCTCAAACCACTGACATCCTGGAATGTGGACACCGCCCTTGAGTGGTATCCCAATCGAGACACGGTGTTGGCAGGCGGCATTTATTACAAGAAGTTCCTCGGCGGATTTGAGTCAGTATTTCAAGACGAAGACTTCCTGATTGATGGTCAGGTTGTTCAGGGCTCTGTGAGAACCACCCAGACCAGCAACAACAGCAGTGAGCTGTACGGATTTGAGCTGACCGCCTCCCACTCCTTTAGCTATCTGCCCGGGTTTTTGAGCGGGTTCGGTGCCAAGGTTAGCTACAATTTTGCCGACTCTGATTTCGAGTTTGAAGATGGCTTCGGTGGCGACGGTGTGGCCTTTGATGCTCAAGGCAATGCGAGCCCCTTGATCGGCGTTCTGCCTCCGGCAGGCCTGTTTGGGCTGTCCCGGCATGTCTCGGCCAGTCAGCTGTATTGGCAAAATGAGCGTTTCGACGTGCAGGCAATTTATAAGACGCGCTCACAGTACTTCCAGGCTTTTGCGCGTGATACCCAGGGTCGAGTGCGTTACGTTGACGATAACCAGGTGTTGGAGCTCCGCGTTGGCTATCAGCTCACCGATGCCATTCAGCTAACTGCCGAGGGTTTGAACCTGCTCAACGAACCTCGAGTAGACTTTCGCGGTGTAGAAGGAAACGTGACCCAGGTATTATCCTACGGTCCGCGCTTTTTCTTCGGATTAAGAGCAAAGTTCTAAGCAGTAAATGTCCGGTTCGCCGGTTCTTTGTTCCGCCCGCTCCAGCTCCACGCTGGCGGGCGGAACCGCCGTTTAACGGGTTGCATTAATGAAGCAATTGATAGCCGTTCTAGGATGTCTGATCTGTAGCTCGGGCTTTGCCACTGAAACCCTCGTGAAAAGCCAGGATGAGTATCGCGAGGCGCTGAAGCAGGTTGGTCCCGGCGACACCATTGTGCTGGCCAACGGTAGGTGGTCAGACTTTGAAGTGTTGTTTACTGGTGTAGGCACAGAAGCCAAGCCCATCACCCTGACGGCAGAGACCAAAGGAAAGGTGATTCTTACCGGTCAATCGAACCTGCGTCTGGCAGGAGAGCACCTGGTGGTGTCCGGCCTGGTGTTCAAAGACGGTCATTCTCCGACCAATACCGTGATTGCTTTTCGACGCACCAAGGGCCTATACGCCAACCACAGCCGGATTACCGAGGTGGTGATTGACCACTACAACAATCCTGAGCGTTTTGAAGTGGATTTCTGGGTCATGATGTATGGTAAGCACAATCGCTTCGATCACAATCATCTGGTAGGTAAAAGCAATCAGGGCGTGACCATGGCGGTGCGCCTTGACAGCGAAAATAGCCAGCAAAACCATCACCGCATCGATCACAATTATTTTGGCCCGCGTCCGCTGCTGGGTTCAAACGGCGGCGAGACCCTGCGGATAGGCACCAGCCAGTATTCCCTCACCGATTCCTTCACCCGTGTTGAGGACAATTACTTTGATCGCTGTAACGGCGAGGTGGAGATTATTTCCAGCAAATCCGGCAGCAATGTCTTTCGCGGAAATTTCTTCAACGAATCCAAAGGCACGCTGACGCTCAGACACGGCAATGGCAATGTTGTTGAAAACAACATTTTTATGGGCCGTGGGGTAGACCACACCGGCGGTATTCGGGTAATCAACAAACGCCAAACGGTACGCAACAATTACTTGGAAGGCTTAACGGGACATCGCTTTGGGGGCGCCCTGGTGATCATGAACGGGGTCCCTGATTCGTCCATCAACCGGTATCACCAGGTGGAAGATTCCGTGGTTGAAAATAACTCGATTATTGCCAGCAAGCATATTGAGCTGGCGGCCGGAGCCGATCAAGAACGTTCAGCGCCGCCGTTAAGCACCGTATTTCGTAACAACCTTATCTACAACAGTGACGGGCAGAGCAACATAGCCGTCCATGACGACATCAGCGGTATCGAGTTTTCAGGAAACCTCTCCCACCTGGTTGACAACTTTCCCGTTGACAGTGGCTTTAGCAGTCAGCAGCTGTCCCTTGAGCGAGCCAGCAACGGCCTGCTTTATCCAGCCGGTACAGAGGTTGGAGTTGGTCGTTCGTTGAAGGTTCTGGATAAAAACGATACCGGTGTGAAATGGTATCCAAAGCCCGGCCCGGATATTCGCTTTGATACTGGCGTTAAAATTCCGGCTAGCCCGGAGGCTGGGTCCCTGGCTGACGCGGTCAGCCGCGCCCAGTTTGGGGATTGGATTGAGCTTGCCCCAGGCAACTACCGGCTCGAGCGAACCTTGATCATCAAACAACCGCTGACGCTTAAGTCTGCCGATAGTGCTGATCGTGCGCAGCTGGCCTTTGAGCGAGGCGCCGCGTTTGAAATCGCTGATGGCGGCAGCTTGAAATTGGTCGGCCTGGATATTAGCGGCAGGGCAGCTCCGGACGTGGCCGGCAATACCGTCATTCGCACCAGCCGGTATTCCATGTTGAATAACTATCTGCTTGTGGTGGAAGACGTTAAGGTCAGCGATCTAGACACTAACCATTCGTTTAACTTCTTTACGCTGGCCAAGCACACCTTTGCTGATGGCATTACCATTGCCGGATCCAGCTTCAAAAACATCACCGGTCATGTGCTCTACATGAACAAGGAGCCGGAAGACCTGGGCATATACAACGGCGAATATATCACCATCACCGATTCAAGCTTCACCGATATCGGTGGCTCCGTGGCGGATATCTATCGTGGTGGAACCGATGAAAGTACCTTTGGCCCCCACTTTGAGCTAAGCGGATCAAGCCTTGATTCGGTGGGGGGCAACAAACGCAATAAGTCAAAGGCATCAATTCGGCTGTTGGGCGCTCAGGCGGTGAATATTCACGGCAATACCTTCAGCAACAGTCAACCGATCCGGATCACCGAAACCGTGGGTGAACCCGTGACTTCGGTTAGTCGTAATCAATTTGAGGCGACGGCCCAGCCGGAGATTGACCCATTGTGAGGCCGATCAAGCTTGCACTTTGTATGTTCATGATCACGGCTTTGGTGGAGTCAGTGTCGGCGCAGCCACATCCTCGGCTGCTGCTATCGCCTGACAGCGCCCAGCTGATCATTGATACCCTGGATCCAGCTTCGGGGTTTGGTCAGGCCTTGGCGGCTTCGAAAGCCAAAACCGAAAAATATTTCGAGACCTTTCCCGATGTGCCGGTGCCGGTGGACCCAGGTGGTGGTTACACCCACGAAAAGCACAAGAAAAACGGCGTAGCAATTCATGATGCTGGCATTGTTTACCAGCTCACCAAAGACCCGGTGTTTGCTCATCATGCGCGGGATTTGCTGCTGGCCTATGCGCAGCTTTATCCCAGCCTTGGACGACATCCGGTGCGTCGGTCCAATGTGCCCGGACGAATGTTTTGGCAGAGTCTGAACGAAGCAGTCTGGCTGGTTTATGCCATCCAGGGCTATGACGCCATCTATGAAACCCTGACTTCCGAGCAGCGCGAAGTAATCGAAAACGGCGTGTTGCGGCCGTTGGCAGATTTCATCTCCGATGAGTCTCCCGAGACCTTTGACCGTATCCACAACCACGGTACCTGGGCAGTGGCGGCGGTGGGCATGACTGGCTACGTACTCGGAGACACTGCCTACGTTAAAAAGGCCTTATATGGCCTTGCAGGGGATGGAAAATCCGGTTTCATGCGGCAGCTGGATCTGCTGTTTTCCCCGGACGGCTACTACACCGAAGGCCCTTACTATCAGCGCTACGCTTTGATGCCTTTTGTGCTGTTTGCCCGGGTCATCGAGGCCAACGAGCCGTCCATGAAGATCTTTGAGTACCGCAATAATGTATTGCTGAAAGCGATCTACGCCTGCATCGATCTTTCTTACGCGGGACTGTTTTTCCCCCTTAACGATGCGATAAAAGACAAGGGCCTTGATACCGTCGAGCTGCGCTACGGCATAGCCGTCGCCTATGCCTTGAGCAACGACCCTAAGCTACTGTCCATTGCCAGTATCCAGCATCCTTTTGTGTTGACCGGCGATGGTTACAAGCTTTCCAAGGCGCTGGATGAGGGCTTGGGCGAGCCCTACCAATATCGCTCCATGCGCTTCGGTGACGGACCCGAGGGCAATCAGGGCGCGCTGGTTGTGCTGCGCGATGGCAGTGGGGCGGATCAGCAGGCCTTAGTGTTTAAACCAACCTCCCAGGGTATGGGGCACGGCCATTTCGACAAGCTGCACTGGTTGTTTTACGACAACGGTCGAGAGATCGTCAGCGACTATGGCGCCGCGCGTTTTCTCAACGTGGTGCAGAAAAACGGCGGTGTCTATCTGCCGGAGAATACCACCTGGGCAAAACAGACCGTTGCCCACAACACCCTGGTGGTGGACCAGGGCAGTCACTTTGGCGGCGATCCAAAGCTGGCGCAGCGTCGTTACCCTGAGGTGATGATCTTTGACACCGATAATGGCCATCAGGTTACCGCCGCCAGCATGGTGGGCGCTTATCCCGATGTACAGTTCAGCCGAACCATGGCGCTACTGAGAGGGATAGTTCCCAATCAGTCCATCGTGGTGGACGTGCTCAAGGCCAAGGGCCAAAAACCCCATCAGTATGATTTGCCGCTGCATTTTGACGGCCAGATTATTGCCAGCAGCCCCGCACTGAAAGCCAACACTGATGAGCTCCGTCCCCTGGGCAATGCCAATGGTTACCAGCATCTTTGGTCCCGTGCCCAGGTCTCGGTGGAGGCCAGTGAGCTGATGACATTGACCTGGCTGACGGACAACCGCTTTTACACCTATACCGCCTTGGCCGACGATGGCATGGAGGTGTTTATGACGGAATTGGGCGCCAACGATCCAGACTTCAATTTACGCAGGCAGCAGGCGCTGATTTTGCGCGCGGACAACGTCGCGGAGCAGTCGTTTATCAGCGTTCTAGAGCCCCATGGTGAATACAACGGCCCCGCCGAATACACCAACCGCAGCAGTGGCTCGATCAAAAATTTGCAGCGCTTCAACGAACAGGGCGCAGATCTCATCCGTATTACCACGGCAGCCGGTGAACACCACTATCTTGGCCTTTCCTATGACGGGTCAGCCGATGCCATGCACACGGTGAGCGCCGATGGTCGGGTCTTTTCCTGGCCCGGCTATTGGGCGCTGTTTGACCAAAACGGCCTTAGACAGTGATCGATTTCAGCGTCGATGGCCACGGCTATCCAAATGACGCTAACAGCGGCGACCCAGTCCATTGGTTGATTGAGGATTGCGGCGGGTGCCTTTAGCAGCACTAACGGTTGGGGTTTTCGACGACTGAACTTAAGCTGCTGAAAGCAAAAATATAATGACTTAATGACAAATTGGAACTGCAATGAGCGTAAACAATAAGGTGGCAATAGTTGCCGGTGGCGCAAGAGATATCGGCCGCGCAATTTCAGAAAAACTGGCTGCGGGCGGGGCCAAAGTGGTGGTGAATTATCACAGCAGCAAGGCTGAAGCTGAGGCCACGGTGTCCGCCATTGAAGCCAACGGCGGCACAGCGATAGCGGTGGCGGGAGACATGACCCGTCAGGCGGATGTTGAACAACTGGTGGCCGCAAGCCAAAAGGCCTTTGGCGATAGTATTGATATTTTGGTGAATGTGGTTGGCGGCCTGGTGGCTAGAAAATCCCTGGCGGAAATGGACCTGGAGTTCTTTGAATCCATCATGCGACTGAACGTCAGCAGCACCTTTTTGACCTCGAAGTTTGTCATCCCCCATATGCCTGAGGGCTCAGCCGTAGTGAATCTTTCTTCCCTCGCAGGACGCGATGGGGGCGGTCCCGGCGCGGCCGCTTACGCCACCTCAAAAGGCGCGGTGATGACCTTCACCCGGGCCCTGGCTAAAGAGTTTGGACCGCAGAAAATTCGCGTTAACTGCGTCTGCCCAGGCATGATTTCCACCAGTTTTCATGACACCTTTACCAAAGACGCTGTTCGCGCAAACGTTGCTTCAGGAACGCCCCTGCGGCGTGAAGGGGAGGCCGGGGAAGTGGCCGACTTAGTGGCTTTTCTAGCCTCCAGCGAATCCAGTTTTATTACCGGTGCCAGTGTCGACATTAACGGCGGACTGAACTTTTCTTAAGACGCTATGGTTTAACAGGTACAGCCCAGAGTACGCTCTGGGCTGTACCTTGTTGCGGGCTTGGGTAGCCCCTGGCACCACGCCGTTCGCCGCTTGATTGGCCAACTTGCCTTGTTCATTCAACCTTCGACAATTCCCTGCTAGGCTAGG
>CAYGPO010000104.1:0-15518 GCA_964351665.1 uncultured Gammaproteobacteria bacterium
CAATCGTTCCCACGTTAACGTGCGGCTTGTTACGCTCAAACTTTTCCTTGGCCATCTCTTCTTAACCTTATCTGACTTACTGGTTCTGAAAATAATCGAACAATCGATACGCTAGTTAATCGGGCTAACCGTCAGCCCTGATTAATGACCGCCTCAGCAACACTATTGGGCGCTTCGGCGTAGTGATCAAATTCCATGCTGTACACCGCGCGCCCCTGGGACATAGACCGCAGGTCGGTGGCATAGCCAAACATCTCCGCCAGGGGGACATTGGCTCGCACAATTTTACCCGCTGGGGAATCTTCCAGCCCCTGCACAATGCCGCGGCGCCGGTTTAAGTCACCCATAACGTCGCCCATGTAATCTTCCGGCGACACCACTTCGACCTTCATCACTGGCTCGAGCAGGTTCATCCCTGACTCTTTTGCAGCCGCCTTGAACCCCATCGAGCCGGCTATCTTAAACGCCATTTCGTTAGAGTCAACATCATGATACGAACCGTCGTACAACGCGACCTTCACGTCGACCACAGGAAAGCCAGCCAGAACGCCGCTTTCCATCTGTTCCTTGATGCCTTTATCGACCGAGGAGATGTATTCCCGAGGAACCACACCGCCGACGATCTCGTTGACAAACTCGTAGCCTGCGCCGCGCTCCTGGGGCTCAACCCGCAGCCGCACGTGACCGTATTGACCCCGACCACCGGACTGACGGACAAACTTCCCTTCCGCCTCAACCGTGCGCTTAAACGATTCCCGATAAGCCACTTGGGGCTTACCTACGTTGGCCTCAACGCTGAATTCGCGCTTCATCCGGTCAACGATGATATCCAGATGCAGCTCACCCATGCCCGCGATGATGGTCTGACCAGACTCCTCATCAGAGCTTACCCGGAACGATGGGTCTTCCTGGGCCAGCTTACTCAGCGCCACACCCATCTTTTCCTGATCCGCCTGGGTCCTTGGCTCAACCGCCACCGCAATCACCGGCTCCGGAAATTCCATCCGCTCAAGGGTGATGACGTCCTTCAAAGAACACAAGGTGTCTCCGGTGGTCACGTCTTTCAATCCAACCGCTGCCGCGATATCGCCGGCGCGCACCTCTTTGATCTCTTCACGAGAATTGGAGTGCATCTGGAGGATTCGACCCAAACGCTCTTTCTTGTGCTTGACTGGGTTATAAACCGAGTCTCCCGCGTTAACCACGCCGGAATAACAGCGGAAGAAGGTCAGCGTTCCCACGTAGGGATCGGTGGCAATCTTAAATGCCAGGGCAGAAAACGGCGCGTCGTCGTCGCTGGGGCGAGTCGCTTCCGATTCATCTTCCAGCACACCCTTAATGGCGGGCACTTCCTGGGGCGCAGGCATGTATTGCACTATGGCATCCAGCATTGCCTGAACACCCTTATTCTTAAATGCCGAGCCGCACAGCACCGGCACTAACTTGTTAGCGATGGTTCCGGCCCGCAAACCCGCCATAATTTCTTCGTTGGTGAGCTCGCCGTCTCCCAGATACTTTTCCATCAGCTCGTTTGAACCGTCAGCCGCAGCCTCGATCATCACTTCACGAGCGGCTTCGGCAGCGGGCCTGAGCTCATCGGGAATCTCAGACTCGATGTGAGCCTGACCCATGTTATCAACTTCCCAGCGAACGGCTTTCATTTTGACCAGGTCGATAACCCCTTCAAAATCCTCTTCCGCGCCTATGGGCAGCTGAATGGGAATAGCGTTGGCACCGAGACGCCCTCTAATCTGGGCCACCACCCGCTCAAAGTCAGCACCGGCACGGTCCATCTTGTTAACGAAGGCCAGCCGAGGCACGGCGTACTTGGTCGCCTGACGCCAAACGGTCTCAGACTGAGGCTCAACACCGCCTACCGCACAAAATACCGCTACCGCGCCATCAAGCACTCGCAAAGACCGCTCAACTTCAATGGTGAAGTCCACGTGCCCCGGAGTGTCGATAATGTTAATTCGATACTCCGGCCACTGCTGATCCATGCCGCGCCAGAAACAGGTGGTGGCAGCAGAAGTGATAGTAATTCCGCGCTCTTGTTCCTGCTCCATCCAATCCATCGTGGCATTACCGTCGTGAACTTCCCCTATTTTGTGGGAAACACCGGTGTAAAACAGTATGCGCTCAGTCGTCGTCGTCTTACCAGCATCGATGTGAGCCATGATGCCGATGTTGCGATAACGAGTGAGTGGAGTTTTACGGGCCACGGTTTATTCCTAAACTCCCTTAGCGAGTCAGTCAGCGTTCATCACTACCAGCGGTAGTGAGAAAACGCCTTGTTGGCTTCTGCCATCCGGTGAGTTTCTTCACGCTTTTTGATGGCTGCTCCGCGCTGCTCGGCTGCGTCCAGCAACTCACCGGCCAGTTTCCGGGGCATGTTGGGCTCACCGCGCTTGCGGGCCGCATCAATGACCCAGCGCATGGCAAGCGCTGATCGTCGGTTTGGTCGAACTTCCACCGGCACCTGATAGGTGGCACCGCCAACCCGGCGAGATTTCACCTCAACCACGGGACGCACGTTCTCCAGTGCTTTCTCCACCAACTCAATGGGATCTTCGACGCTGCGCGAAGAAATTTGCTCCAGGGCGCCATAAACAATGCGCTCAGCCACAGACTTCTTACCGCTGCGCATCACCATATTGATGAAGCGGGCGATCATCTCACTGCTGTGTTTGGGATCAGGCAGCAGTTCGCGATGGTAATTGCCTTTTTTTCGGGACATCGATGAATTCTCTTTTATTGCTTTTGTCCGGCAGAATATCTGCCGAGCTCAATGTTGCCTGACCTGAACTAATTTCGCGCCCACCAGGGCCGCGACATTGTTCAGCCTTTGGGCCGCTTGGTACCGTACTTAGACCGCGCCTGCTTGCGGTCGGCGACCCCGGCGGTGTCCAGGCTTCCACGAACCACGTGGTAGCGCACACCGGGAAGATCTTTCACCCGGCCGCCGCGAATCAATACCACCGAGTGCTCCTGAAGGTTATGACCCTCGCCACCGATGTAGCTGGTCACCTCAAAGCCGTTGGTCAAACGTACACGCGCTACCTTACGCAGAGCGGAGTTCGGCTTCTTAGGAGTGGTGGTGTACACGCGGGTGCACACGCCTCGACGCTGCGGGCAGGCTTCAAGGGCCGGCACGTTGCTTTTATACATTTTCGGCTTGCGCGGCTTACGCACCAGCTGATTAATGGTGGACATACTTTTTTAACCTTCAGAAAACAACGACCGGCAGGGGCATGCCCTGGCCGGTCGAAAGAGCGGGAATTCTAGTGACAACAGATAAGGGTGTCAAGGCGTTTTCCTCGTCACCCGGATGCAACACGTCGCTGCATGCCTAAAGACTATGTCAGCGTTTCATCTTCGTCAATGATTCGCCTGGTCCATCCCGGGTTGCGGCTGGTTGATCCGGCGCACCAGCCCTGAACTTCCAGGGCTGGTGGCTTGCCTTATCGGTGGCTCAGGACGTTTCTTCGCTGGTTTCGCTGGACTCCATACCGATATCACCGGTGATCTCTTCCAGCTCAGCACTGATACCGCGGCGCTTGCGGCGCCGCTCGTCGTGATAGGCAAGACCGGTTCCAGCTGGAATCAGTCGACCCACAATGACGTTCTCCTTCAGGCCTCGCAGCTGATCCCTGGTTCCCCGCACTGATGCTTCGGTAAGCACCCGTGTGGTCTCCTGGAAGGACGCAGCGGAAATAAACGACTCGGTGGCCAGCGAGGCCTTGGTAATACCTAACAGCACCCGCTCATAGCGAGCAGGAGCTTCCTTGTTGGCAACCGCCTTCTCGTTGTTGTCCAGCACACGATTGCGCTCCATCTGCTCACCGCGCAGCATATTGGTGTCGCCAGACTCAAGAATCTGCACCTTACGCAGCATTTGCCGAATGATGGCCTCAATGTGCTTGTCGTTGATTTTCACGCCCTGCAGCCGGTAGACGTCCTGGATCTCTTTCACCAGGTAGTCCGCCAATGCCGATACGCCCAGCAGTCGCAAGATATCGTGGGGGTTCAACTCACCGTCAACCACCACTTCGCCTTTCTCAACGTGCTCACCCTCAAACACCAAGATGTTGCGCCACTTCGGAATCAGCTCCTCGGTGGAGTCGCCGTCTTTATCGGTGATCACCAGTCGCTGCTTGCCCTTGGTGTCCTTACCGAAGCTGACAATACCCGTTGCCTCCGCCAGCACCGCCTGCTCTTTGGGCTTACGCGCCTCAAACAGGTCAGCAACCCGAGGCAGACCACCGGTAATGTCGCGGGTTTTGCTGGAAGCCTGGGGAATCCGGGCTACGACATCACCGACACCCACCTCAGCCCCGTCCTGCAGACTAATGATGGCGCCGGCAGGCAGAAAGTACTGGGCTGGAAGATCGGTATCGGCCAAGCACAGCTCTTTGCCTTTTTTGTCGACCAGGGTTACCAGCGGACGCAGGTCTTTGCCAGCACTGCCGCGGGTTTTGGGGTCGGTGACCACAAAGTTCTGCAGACCGGTAATGTCATCCACCTGCTCATCAACGGTAATGCCGTCAACAAAGTCGGTGAATTTCAAGATACCTGCCACTTCGGTCACGATCGGGTGGGTGTGAGGATCCCAGTTGGCAATGGTTTGACCCGCCGTAACGGTGTCGCCGTCTTTAATACTCAGTACCGCCCCGTAGGGCACCTTGTAGCGCTCTTTCTCGCGCTTTTGCTCATCTACCACCGAGATCTCACCGGAGCGGGAAACCGCCACCAGGTGACCATCAGCGTGCTGCACGAACTTCAAATTGTGCAAGCGAGTCCCACCGTTAGACTTCACAGCCACGTGGTCTACCGCCGCAGAACTGGATGCCGCACCACCAATGTGGAAGGTCCGCATGGTCAGCTGGGTACCCGGCTCACCAATACTCTGGGCTGCGATAACGCCAATGGCCTCACCCATATTCACCAGGTGACCTCGGGCCAGATCGCGGCCGTAGCACATGGCGCAAACCCCAAAGCGGGTTTCGCAGGTAATGGGTGATCGAACCTGAATCTGGTCGATACCCCACTCGTCCAGCTTCTTGATCCAACCTTCGTCCAGCAGGGTGTTGCGCGGAACCACCGGATCTTCGCCGTCTTTTTGCCACGGCGCCCAGGCGTCCTCCGAAACCACCCTACCCAGCACTCTGCCGCCCAGGGTTTCCACCACGTCGCCGCCTTCTACAACCGGCGTCATCTGCAGACCGGCCAGGGTCTGACAGTCAGTCTCAGTGACTACAACATCCTGGGCAACGTCCACCAGACGTCGAGTCAGGTAACCGGAGTTAGCCGTCTTCAAGGCGGTGTCAGCCAGACCCTTACGAGCGCCGTGGGTAGAGATGAAGTACTGCAGTACGTTCAAGCCTTCACGGAAGTTAGCGGTGATGGGCGTTTCAATGATGGAGCCGTCAGGCTTGGCCATCAGCCCCCGCATTCCCGCCAGCTGACGAATCTGCGCCGCGGAACCCCGAGCGCCGGAATCAGCCATGATAAAGATCGAGTTCATGGAGGGCTGGTCCACTTCGTTGCCTTCAGCGTCTATCACCCGGTCGGTACCCAGGTGATCCATCATCGCCTTGGCCACCTGCTCGTTAGTGCGGGACCAGATGTCTACCACCTTGTTGTAGCGCTCGCCGCTGGTTACCAAACCTGAGGCGTACTGCTCCTGGATTTCCACCACCTCTGCGTCAGCGGCGTTGAGGATTTTGGTCTTTTCCTCGGGAACTTTCAGATCAATCACACCGATGGACACACCCGCCTTGGTGGCATAGTGAAATCCGGTGTACATCAGACGGTCAGCAAACACCACCGAGGCTTTCAGGCCCAGTCGGCGATAGCAATCGTTGATCAGGTTGGAAACCGCCCGCTTGGTCAGCGGCTGGTTCATTTGGGCAAAGGGCAGGCCTTCGGGCAGGATTTCCGCCAGTAGGGCTCGGCCCACGGTGGTTTCCACCAGGCCGTGCAGCTTTTCCGTTTCGCCCTCACCCAGATCGTTGAAGTACGTCATCCGCACCTTAACTTTGGCGTGCAGCTGAACCTTGCGGTTTTGATAAGCCCGGTGAACCTCATCAATATTGCTGAACACCATGCCTTCACCGGCCACATTCACCAGATCCCGGGTCATATAGTAAAGACCCAGCACCACGTCCTGGGTAGGCACAATAATCGGGTCACCGTTGGCCGGCGACAGAATATTGTTGGTGGACATCATCAGCGCGCGTGCTTCCAGCTGGGCTTCCAGGGACAGAGGCACGTGTACGGCCATCTGATCGCCGTCGAAGTCAGCGTTAAAAGCGGTACAAACCAGCGGGTGCAGCTGGATCGCTTTACCTTCAATGAGCACCGGCTCGAAAGCCTGGATACCCAAACGGTGAAGGGTCGGGGCCCGGTTCAACAAAATGGGGTGCTCGCGGATTACCTCTTCCAGGATGTCCCAGACTTCGGCGCTTTCCCGCTCAACCAGTTTCTTGGCCGCCTTGATGGTAGTAGCCAGACCCCGGCGCTGGAGCTTGGAAAAAATAAACGGCTTGAACAGCTCCAGGGCCATCTTCTTGGGGATGCCGCACTGATGCAGGCGCAGTGTTGGGCCTACAACAATCACTGATCGACCAGAGTAGTCAACCCGCTTACCCAGCAGGTTTTGACGGAATCGACCCTGCTTGCCCTTGATCATGTCAGCCAGGGATTTCAGCGGTCGCTTGTTAGTTCCAGTGATGGCCCGTCCGCGTCGGCCGTTATCCAGCAGCGCGTCTACCGCTTCCTGCAGCATGCGCTTTTCATTTCGCACAATAATATCCGGAGCGTTCAGCTCCAGCAGCCGCTTAAGACGGTTATTGCGGTTAATCACGCGACGATACAGATCGTTGAGATCCGAGGTGGCAAAACGACCACCATCCAGAGGCACCAGCGGACGCAAGTCCGGCGGCAATACCGGCAGCACGGTCATCACCATGTTTTCCGGCCGGTTGCCGGAATCCAGGAATGCCTCAACCAGCTTGATACGCTTGGACAGGCGCTTCAGTTTGGTTTCTGAGTTGGTAGCGGCAATTTCTTCCCGCAGCTTCAGCAGCTCACCGTTCAGATCGATGTGCTTGAGCAGCTCAAAAACTGCTTCAGCGCCCATTCGGGCATCGAACTCGTCGCCATACTCTTCCATCGCCTCCAGGTACTGCTCATCGGTGAGCAGGGAGCCAATTTCCAGCGGCGTCATACCCGGGTCGATCACTACAAAGGACTCAAAGTACAAAATGCGCTCAATTTCCCGAAGCGTCATGTCCATCATCAGGCCGATGCGCGACGGCAGCGACTTGAGGAACCAGATGTGGGCGACTGGGGAGGCCAGATCAATGTGACCCATGCGCTCGCGACGCACTTTGGTCAAGGTGACCTCAGTGCCGCACTTTTCGCACACAACACCCCGGTGCTTCATGCGCTTGTACTTGCCGCACAGGCATTCATAGTCTTTTACCGGTCCAAAAATGGACGCACAAAACAGGCCGTCACGTTCCGGCTTGAAGGTCCGGTAATTGATGGTCTCTGGCTTCTTTACCTCGCCATAAGACCAGGACCGGATCATATCCGGTGAAGCTAGACCGATGCGGATGGCTTCAAAGTCCACCGGCGCCCGGTTTTGGTTAAACAGATTCAGAAGGTCTTTCACTGCGTATCTCCTTTCGACCGCGTGCGGTCTTTAGTCTTCGTCCAGCTCGATGTTGATACCAAGCGAGCGAATTTCCTTCACCAGCACGTTAAACGACTCGGGCATACCTGCCACCATTTGGTGGTCACCGTCGACGATGTTTTTGTACATCTGGTTCCGCCCAGCCACGTCATCGGACTTAACCGTCAGCATTTCCTGCAGGGTGTATGCAGCGCCGTAGGCCTCCAGTGCCCAGACCTCCATCTCACCAAATCGCTGACCACCAAATTGGGCTTTACCACCCAGCGGCTGTTGGGTAACCAGGCTGTAAGGACCTGTGGACCGGGCATGCATCTTGTCGTCTACCAGGTGGTTGAGTTTCAGCATGTACATGTATCCCACGGTTACCGGACGATCGAACTGATCACCGGTACGTCCGTCAATCAACGTCGTTTGACCCGAAACTGGCAGATCAGCCAGCTCAAGCAGCTTGTCGATTTCCTTTTCCGCCGCACCGTCAAATACCGGCGTGGCCATGGGCACACCCTTGGTCAGGTTTCCTGCCAGCTCTTGGACCTGCTCGTCAGAGAAGTCGCTGAGACTCACCCGCCCGGCCATATCCGAGTTGTAGATGGACTCGATAAACTTCTTCAGCTGAGCGGTGGTCTTATTGGCATCGAGCATCTTTTGAATCTGACGCCCCAGGCCCTTAGCGGCCCAGCCCAGGTGGGTTTCAAGAACCTGACCGATGTTCATCCGCGAGGGTACGCCCAGGGGATTGAGAACAATATCCACCGGCTCACCTTCTTCGGTGTACGGCATGTCCTCCACCGGCACAATCATCGAGATCACACCCTTGTTACCGTGACGGCCGGCCATCTTGTCACCGGGCTGAATGCGCCGCTTGACAGCAAGGTAGACCTTCACCATTTTTAGCACACCCGGTGCCAGATCATCACCAGCGGTGATCTTGCGCTTCTTCTCTTCAAAGCGAGCGTCAAACTGTTCACGCTGTTTGGCGATCTGCTCCGCCGATTGCTCCAACTGCTCCTGGACCTCAGCGTTACGCATGCGCAGCTTGAACCACTCCTCGCGGGGCAGCCCCTTCAGGTACTCCTCGGTGACCTTTTCGCCCTTCTTAAGGCCCGGACCTTTATCGGCAATTTTGCCGTCCAGCAGTCCTTCCAGTCGGTTGCAGATGGCCGCTTCCAAAATCCGGTATTGATCGTCCAGATCCTTGCGTACGGCCTTCAGCTCATCGGTTTCAATCTGAATGGCGCGCTTGTCTTTTTCTACGCCATCGCGAGTGAACACCTGGACGTCAATCACCGTGCCATCCATTCCCGGCGGCACGCGCAGCGAGGAGTCTTTAACGTCCGACGCCTTCTCACCGAAGATTGCACGCAGCAGCTTTTCCTCTGGGGTCAGCTGGGTTTCGCCCTTGGGCGTGACCTTGCCTACCAGAATGTCGCCACCTTTGACCTCAGCACCAATAAAGACAATGCCTGACTCATCGAGCTTGGCTAGGGCATGCTCACCCACGTTGGGAATATCGGCGGTAATTTCCTCCGGCCCAAGCTTGGTATCACGAGCCACACAGGACAGCTCTTCGATATGAATGGTGGTGAAACGGTCTTCCTGTACTACCCGCTCGGAGATCAGGATGGAGTCTTCGAAGTTGTAGCCGTTCCAGGGCATAAACGCGACCAGCATGTTCTGGCCCAGAGCCAGCTCACCCAGATCGGTGGAAGGCCCGTCAGCCAGCACGTCTTCTGCGTTCACTATATCGCCAGGTCTGACCAGCGGACGTTGGTTGATACAGGTGTTCTGGTTGGAGCGCTGGTACTTGGTCAGGTTGTAGATATCTACGCCAGGGTCGTTGGCGCCAACTTCTTCCTGATTTACCCGAACCACAATTCTGGCCGCGTCCACCGCGTGCACAATACCGCCACGCTTGGCCACCACGGTGACTCCGGAGTCGGTGGCCACCACCCGCTCCATGCCGGTACCCACCAGCGGCTTATCTGCCCGCAGTGTGGGCACAGCCTGGCGCTGCATGTTAGAGCCCATCAAGGCGCGGTTAGCGTCATCGTGCTCCAGGAATGGCACCAGCGACGCTGCCACCGAAACAATCTGCTTCGGCGACACGTCCATGTACTGCATCTCGGCCTTGGTCTTGACCGTGAATTCACCCTGATATCGGCAGGGCACAAAGTCGTCAACGAAGCTGCCGTCTTTTTTCATTTTGGAGTTGGCCTGAGCAACAACGTATTCACCTTCCTCAATGGCTGAGAGGTATTCCACGTCGTCGGTCACTTTACCATCCACCACCTTTCGGTAAGGGGTTTCCAGGAAGCCGTAATCGTTGGTGCGGGCGTAAACGGCCAGCGAGTTAATCAGTCCAATGTTGGGCCCTTCAGGGGTCTCAATTGGGCACACCCGGCCATAGTGGGTGGGATGCACGTCACGAACCTCAAAGCCGGCCCTCTCACGGGTAAGACCGCCTGGGCCAAGGGCCGACACACGGCGCTTGTGAGTGACCTCAGACAAGGGGTTGTTCTGATCCATGAACTGCGACAGCTGAGAGGAGCCAAAGAATTCTTTGACCGCTGCAGCCACCGGCTTGGCGTTGATCAGCTCCTGGGGCGTAAGGCCCTCAGATTCGGCCAACGACAGACGCTCTTTAACCGCTCGCTCGACCCGCACCAGGCCAACCCGGAACACGTTTTCAGCCATCTCGCCAACGCTACGAACCCGTCGGTTGCCCAGGTGGTCGATGTCGTCAACGCTGCCGTTGCCGTTGCGAATGTCAATCAGCACTCGCAGCACATCAAAGATGTCCTGGCTGTCCAAAATGCCATCGCCAACGATCTCAGAACGGCCTACTCGTCGGTTGAACTTCATCCGACCAACCGCAGACAGGTCGTAGCGCTCAGTGGCGAAGAACAGGTTGTTAAACAGATTCTGAGCCGCTTCTTTGGTTGGCGGCTCACCCGGGCGCATCATCCGGTAGATCTCCACCAGGGCTTCAAGCTCAGTGGTGGTGGGGTCAATGCGCAGGGTGCTGGAAAGATAGGCGCCGCGATCTAGGTCGTTGACGTAAAGCACTTTGATGCCCTTTACGCCCGCTTCCCGCAGAGCCACAATCTGTTCTTCGGTCAGCTCATCGTTGGCTGCAGCCAGCAGTTCGCCGCTTTCCTTGTTGACCACGTTGTGGGCCAGGATCCGACCCACCAGGTACTCATCGGGCACATGGAGTTTGTTGATATCGGCTTTGGCCAGCTCGCGCACGTGCTTGGCGGTAATTCGACGACCCTGCTCTACGATGACTTGACGACCAACCTTGATTTCAAAGCTGGCGGTTTCACCGCGCAGCCGCTCAGGAATCAGCGCAAGTTCCGCGCCCTCTTTCTGAATCTTGAAATCGTTGGTATCGAAAAACGTGTCAAGAATCTGTTCGTTATCCAGACCCAGGGCGCGCAGCAGGATTGTCACCGGCAGCTTTCGGCGTCGGTCAATACGGGTAAATATGCAGTCCTTGGGGTCGAACTCAAAGTCCAACCAGGAACCACGGTAAGGAATCACCCGGGCCGAATAAAGCAGCTTGCCTGAGGAGTGAGTCTTGCCTTTGTCGTGATCAAAGAACACGCCAGGGGAACGGTGCAGCTGGGACACAATCACCCGCTCGGTACCGTTCACAATGAAGGTACCGGTGTCAGTCATCAGTGGCAGCTCGCCCATGTAGACTTCCTGCTCCCGCACCTCTTTGATTTTTTTGGTCTTGCTTTCCTTGTCATAGATGACCAGCCGCACCAAAACTCTTAGCGGCGCACCGTAGGAAAGCCCTCGGAGCTTACACTCCTTGACGTCAAACGGCGGCTCGCCGATGTAATAGAACAGGTACTGCAGTTCCGCGTTGCCGGAATAGCTGACAATCGGAAATACCGAACTCAGGGCGGCGTGCAGGCCACGACCGTTGAGGTGTTCGCTGATCAGCCCGTCGAGCTGCTCATCAGACATATTGCGGCCGCGCCGCTGCCATTCAGCCAAAACCCCCTCGGACGCACCGGTTTGCAGAAACTGCGCGTATGAGTCGATCTGGGTGGACAGCAGAAACGGGATCCGGCGGACTTCTTCCTGCTTGCCAAAGTCTTTTCGGATTCGCTTTCGTTCAGTAAATGAATACATGATCAGTACCTGTTACTCGCCAGAGCATTGCCAGCGTATTTACAACTTTTATGCCGGGAACCTGGGTTCCCATTTCCCAAACGGGAAAAGGCCGGGAGCGCAAAACGCTCCCAGCCGCGGTTTCTCGCGTCGGCTTGGGCCAGACAGTCGATTATTTGACTTCGACCTTGGCGCCCGCTTCCTCGAGCTGTTTCTGAACATCTGCCGCTTCGTCCTTGTTAACGCCTTCTTTGACCGCAGCCGGTGCGCTTTCCACCAGATCTTTGGCTTCTTTCAGGCCAAGACCAGTGATTCCACGTACCGCTTTAATCACTGCAACTTTATTTTCACCAAAGCTGGCCAGGATGACGTCGAACTCGGTCTTCTCTTCCTCAGCGGCGGCTTCAACACCGGCCACTGCAGCTACTGCTACCGGCGCTGCGGCAGACACGCCCCAATGCTCTTCCAGCTCTGCAATCAGACCAACCAGATCCATTACTGGCATCTGGCTAAGGGCTTCTTTAATTTCTTCTCTAGAAACTGCCATTTCCTACGAACTCCTTAAAATTTTTAAACGATTCACCGAAGCGGCTGATTAAGCGGCTTCCTGCTTGTCTTTGTATGCTGCCAGCAAACGCACCAGTTTGGCTTGGGGCTCCACGATGGTCCGAACAAACTTTTCGGCAGGCGCTTTCATCAGTCCCAATATCTGAGACCGCGCCTGATCCAGGGTTGGCAGTGAAGCCAGCTTACCTAGACCCTCGCTGCCAAGGAGTTGACCGTCGATAGACACAAACTTGGCTACCAACTTGTCATTGTCCTTGGCAAAGTCCTTCACCAGACGTGCGGCGGAACCGGGATCTTCCTGCGAAAAAGCAAACAGCAGGGGTCCGGTTAGCTCCTCTTGGATACATTCAAACGAGGTGCCTTCCACCGCTCGGCGCACCAGGGTGTTCTTGGCCACTCTCAGATAGACGCCTTCCTGGCGCGCTTTAACGCGCAGGGACGTCATCTGATCAACGGTCAAACCCCGATACTCAGCAGCAACAGCAGACAGTGCGTTGGCAGCGACTGCTGCAACCTCGGCAACTACCTTCTTTTTTTGCTCAATAGAGAGCGCCATTGCATACCTCCAGTTGTTTACGGTGCCCTGCCCGCCGCGAACCGCTTTGGGGAGAGGATTCACCGTCTGCGCAGGCCACGTCCCTTCCGGAACACATTTGGGGGCGGCTATCCTTAGTGCCCACCTGCGGTCTTTGACGGGGCGCGCGGGCTTTGCTGCCCAAACGCTCCTTCAAACTTTTAAAATTCGATTGATTGCCCAGTTCGGCCTCAGATCAGCGCCGAGTGCTCAACCACAATGCCCGGACCCATGGTGGTAGAGATCGCCACCTTGCGCATGAACACCCCTTTAGCTGCGGCAGGCTTGGCTTTCACCAGGTCTGCCAGCAATGCTTTCAGGTTGGTCTCCAGATCTGCTGCGTCGAAGGTCACCTTGCCGATGGTGCAGTGAATGATGCCCGCCTTGTCGGTGCGGTAGCGCACCTGTCCAGCCTTGGCGTTCCGCACCGCGGCTTCCACATCCGGTGACACCGTGCCCACCTTGGGATTAGGCATCAGGCCTCGTGGACCCAGGATCTGACCCAGCTTGCCCACCACGCGCATAGCGTCAGGTGTGGCAATCACGGTATCGAAGTTCAGATCACCTTTCTGAATTTGCTCAGCAAGGTCTTCAAAACCTACGATGTCCGCGCCTGCAGCCTTGGCTTTTTCAGCGTTTTCGCCCTGGGCGAATACGGCCACCCGCACATCTTTGCCGGTACCCTTGGGCAACACGGTGGAGCCGCGCACCTGCTGGTCAGAGCGCTTGGGATCCACACCCAGACGGACGGCCACGTCGACGGATTCCTTAAACTTGACGCTGGAGGTCTCTTTAAGAAGCGCCAGGGCTTCACCCAGCTCATAGGAGCGGTTTTCCAGCTTTTCTGCGATTGCGCGCAGTCGCTTTCCTTTGCGAGCCATCAGACCACACCCTCCACTTCAAGACCCATGCTTCTGGCGCTACCGGCGATGGTGCGCACAGCGGCGTCCATGTCAGCCGCGGTCAGGTCGGGCTCTTTGGTTTTTGCAATTTCTTCCAGCTGGGCGCGGGTCACCTTGCCAACCTTTTTGGTGTTGGGCTCACCGCTGCCTTTAGGAATACCAGCGGCTTTCAGCAACAGCACGGCTGCCGGCGGCGTCTTCATGATGTAGGTAAAGCTGCGGTCAGCGTAGACCGTAATCACTACGGGTATAGGCAGGCCGGGCTCAATGGACTGGGTAGCCGCATTGAAGGACTTACAAAATTCCATGATGTTCACGCCATGCTGGCCCAACGCGGGGCCCACCGGCGGACTGGGGTTGGCCTGTCCAGCGGCCACCTGCAGCTTGATATAAGCCTGTACTTTCTTTGCCATCGTTTTTCTCTCCTCGGGTTCCAGCGCCGCTCAACTTAAGTGAGCCGGCTCCCCGTAGTCAGTGTGCAGCAGCTATCGCTGCCGGTCAGCCCTTTTCAACCTGGGCAAATTCCAGCTCTACCGGGGTTGAACGGCCAAAAATCAGCACCGCGACCCGCAGCCGGCTTTTCTCGTAGTTGACTTCCTCAACCACGCCGTTGAAATCGTTAAACGGCCCGTCGATAACTCGCACCAATTCTCCCGCCTCAAACAGCACTTTGGGCCGCGGCTTGTCGACGCCTTCCTGCACCCTTTGCAAAATCTGGTCCGCTTCGCGGTCGGATATTGGCGCAGGCCGGTCAGCGGTGCCGCCGATGAAGCCCATTACTTTGGGGACATCTTTCACCAGGTGCCAGCTGTCGTCGTCCAGATCCATCTGGACCAGCACATAGCCGGGAAAGAATTTGCGCTCGCTGCGGCGTTTCTGGCCGGCGCGCATTTCCACCACCTCTTCGGTAGGCACCAGGATATCGCCGAACTTGTCTTGCATCTCAGCACGGGCAATTCGCTCCTCCATGGAGCGCTTTACCTGGTGCTCAAAGCCGGAGTAAGCATGAACCACGTACCATCGCATCTCAGACATCGTCATCCCACCAGCAGGCTTACCAGCCCGCCAAAAGCCCAATCCAGCAGCGAAATCAAAATCCCAACCAAAACGACCACCACGACAACCGCCAGGGTTGTCTGCAGCGTTTCATTGCGGGTAGGCCACACAACTTTTTGGCGCTCTATGTTCGCTTCGCGCATGAACCCCAGGAAGGTTTTTCCCTTGCCCGTGAGCGAGGCGACAAACAGCGCGACGCCAATCACTGCCAGCAGGCCCACCACCCTGACCGGGGTCAGTACCTGGGCTTCCAGGGCGTAAAACCCATAGACACCTCCGGCAATGATTGCCAGCACGGCGATCCACTTAAGAGGATCCATCGTCGATGCCTGTGATTCTGCTTTTGCGTTCATTAATGCCGGTTTTCCATGGATCTGATTGAGTGGCAGGCGAGGAGGGAATCGAACCCCCAACCTGCGGTTTTGGAGACCGCTGCTCTGCCAATTGAGCTACTCGCCTTTATCGTGGCGCCGCCGAGGCGACGCCACTATCAATCAAATCTCTTTAGCCTGTTGCCGTTATAGCGATGATGGACTGCTGTCATTCAATAATTTTGGCAACAACACCCGCGCCCACCGTGCGACCACCCTCGCGG
>CAYGPO010000105.1:0-10088 GCA_964351665.1 uncultured Gammaproteobacteria bacterium
CTAGGAGTCTGTTGAAAAACCCCTCCATGACGCTACAGTAACAACGCAGCCCCCCCGGTCATGGACATACATGGATATACGACGCCTGTCTGACAGCAACGATCCTAAGGTTTTGTCGTTGGTGGCAGACTCAGACGCCTATCTGAGCGCGCTATATCCCCCCGAAAGTAACCATGCTGAACCGCTGCAGCAGCTTGTGAGCGGCAACTCGGCATTTTTTGGCGGCTACGTTGACGGTCAATTGGCGGCCTGCGCCGGGCTCAAGCTCTGCCAGGATAAGCCCCCCTATGGGGAGCTTAAACGGGTTTATGTTGACCCCCGGCACCGAGGCAAGGCCCTGGCCACGGTTTTGATTCATCACCTGGAAGACTATCTGTCAGACCTGGGGGTGATGCTGATCAGATTAGAAGCCGGTCCCTTGCAACCTGAGGCGTTAACCCTCTATCGCAAACTTGGCTACACCGAACGCGGCCCGTTTGGCACCTACCGGTTGGACCCCCTCAGCGTGTTCATGGAGAAAACCCTGGCAGGATGAGGTGAGGCTCCGACGGCGGCAATCCATCAGCCAAAGCTATTTAACTTTATCCATTAAACGATTGAAAATTAGGTAGTTTATTAGGTCCTCAGCGACCTTCATCAACACAAATAACACGATTCCAGCTCGATCTGGAAAAAGCCATGGATGGCTATTTCCACAGCCTGCTAGAATACGGGCCTCGATTTTTCCCGGACATGTCAATGGACGACCATCCGCAGGACCCGGCCCCAGCCGCCGACAGCCATCAACCTAGCCCCACCGCCAGCGGAGCAGGCCGGGCCGGGAGCGACAGCTCGTGTTCCAACAACCCCGAAGATCCAACTATGGTCCAGCTACAAGGGTTTGATTCCAGTGAATTTCGCCAGGCCGTAGGCCAGTTTGCCACCGGCGTCACCGTGGTCACGACGCTGCTTAGCGGTGAACCCAAAGGAATGACCGTAAACAGCTTTTCCAGCGTCTCATTGGATCCGCCCATGGTGCTATGGAACGTGGGCAAAGACGCAGAGTCTTACGACGCCTTCATGGCCAGTGACGCCTTTGCACTGCATATACTGCATGCTGGGCAGCAGGAACTGGCCAAACTCTTCGCCACCCGGGGAGCTGACAAATTTGCCAGCCCGCCCTGGAAATCCGGCGCCTCCGGTATGCCAGTGCTGGAGCATTGCGTGGTCGCACTGGAATGCCAGGTCGCACATCGTTATCCCGGTGGAGACCACACAATTATTGTTGGCACGGTCACCGATATCCACCGCGGCCCGCCTGCTGCGCCACTGATTTTTCACCAGGGTCGATTTGCGGGCAGCTGAATCGACCCAGCGGCAGTAAGGGCCTCTTAGATGTTTGAACTCAACGAAGAATTGACGCTATTACGGGAGTCAGTGCGCCGTTTCGCTGATGAAACCATCGCGCCCCGGGCCGCCGAGATTGACCATAGCAATAACTTCCCGCGGGATCTTTGGCCCCAACTGGGGGAGCTGGGCCTGCTGGCCCCGACGATCCCTGAGGGGTTCGGCGGCAGCGGCCTGGGGTTTTTGGCCCACCTGATCGCCATGGAAGAGATATCCAGGGCCTCAGCCTCCGTAGGCCTTTCCTATGGCGCCCACTCTAACCTTTGCGTGATGAACCTTTATCGGCACGCCAGTGCTTCCCAGCGCAGTCAATACCTGCCAAAACTGGCCAGCGGTGAGCACGTGGGAGCGCTGGCCATGAGCGAGCCTGGAGCCGGTTCAGATGTGGTGGGGTCCATGCGCTGTCGGGCCCAGCGCCACGGAGATACCTGGGTGGCCAACGGCTCCAAGATGTGGATCACCAACGGTCCCGATGCTGAGGTGCTGCTGGTCTACATGCGCACCGCCGAGGGCGAAGATGCAGGCTCCAAATGCATGACCGCTTTTATCATCGAAAAAGGCATGAAAGGCTTCAGCACAGCCCAGAAACTGGACAAATTGGGCATGCGCGGTTCCAGCACCTGTGAACTGGTCTTTGATCAGTGCGAAATCCCCGACAGCCAGCGTCTGGGGGAAGTGAACCAGGGCGTAAAAATTCTTATGAGCGGGCTCAACACGGAACGACTGGTGCTTTCTGGCGGCCCCATAGGCATTATGCAGGCGGCCATGGATGCGGTTTTACCCTACGTGAGCCAGCGCCAGCAATTCGGCCGCCCCATCGGGAGCTTTGGCGTGATGCAGGCCAAAATTGCCGACATGTACACTGCCCTGCAGTCGAGTCGGGCTTTCAGCTATCGGGTGGCCGAAGACTATGACCGGGGCGTGAGCTCGCGAATAGATCCCGCCGCCTGCCTGCTGCTGGCCTCGGAGAATGCGGTTAAAGTTAGCCTTGAGGCGATCCAGGCACTGGGCGGCAATGGGTACATCAATGATTACCCCTGCGGCCGCCTCCTGCGTGACGCAAAGCTGTACGATATCGGCGCCGGTACCAACGAGATTCGACGGATGCTGATAGGCCGCGAACTTGTGGGCCACAGTGCTTCCTAACGAGTTATCACACACATTAAGAAAGGATTCGAAGTGACTGAAATTGTTATAGTTTCTGGAAAAAGAACCCCCATTGGATCATTCCAGGGACAATTTGCCGGGGTGACTGCCCCGGAGCTGGCCAGCGCGGCAATCCGAGCGGTCCTTGAGCAAACTGAGCTGCCCGCCGCTGACGTCAGCGAAGTGCTGATGGGTAACGTGCTGGCCGCCGGACTGGGCCAGGCCCCTGCCCGCCAGGCTGCGCTGGGCGCCGGAATGCCCACTTCGGTAGGCTGCGTGGGCATCAATAAGGTCTGCGGCTCAGCCATGAAAACCCTGATGTTGGGCCATGACATGCTGAAAAGCGGCTCGGCGACGGTGATATTAGCCGGCGGCATGGAATCCATGACCAACGCGCCCTATCTGCTGCCCAAGGCGCGCCAAGGCATGCGTATGGGCCACGCGGAAGCCTTGGATCATATGTTTTTCGACGGTCTGCAAAGCCCCTTTGACGGCAACATGATGGGGGTTTTCGGCGAAGCCACCGCCGCCCGCTATCAGCTCAGCCGGCAGCAGCAGGACGAATTTGCGGTAGCGTCCGTGGAGCGTGCCTTAAGCGCCGCGGAAAGCGGCTATTTTGATGACGAAATGGCTCCGGTAACGGTCAAAACCCGAGCCGGCGAACACGTCGTAAGCACCGATGAGGAGCCACCTAACTGCCGGCTGGACAAAATCCCCCAGCTTAGGCCGGCCTTCGCCAAAGACGGCACGGTCACCGCCGCCACCTCCTCAAAAATCTCCGACGGCGCAGCGGCGGTGCTGATGATGACCCGCACCGAAGCGGAAAAGCGCCAGCTGGAGCCCCTGGCGACCCTGGTTGGCCACGCCACCCACGCCCATGAACCGGAATGGTTCACCACCGCCCCCGCCCAGGCCTGCCAGAAACTGCTTGATAGCCTCGGCTGGCAGGCCTCCGACGTAGATCTCTGGGAGATCAACGAAGCCTTTGCTGCGGTGACCATGGCAGCCATCAAAGACCTGGGGCTAGACCATGCCAAGGTCAATGTGAATGGCGGTGCCTGCGCCCTGGGCCACCCCATTGGTGCCACCGGCAGTCGTATTGTGATCACCCTGATGCATGCCCTGCGCCAGCGAGGCCTGAAGCGTGGTATCGCTGCGCTTTGCCTGGGCGGCGGCGAAGCCACCGCCGTTGCGCTGGAGATTCGCTGATCGGCTATGGCTAGGTCACGGTCCAATGAGGTTCATCCACTGCGTAAGGTCAGCCCTTGAGCGTCCTCAGCAGCAGTATCAACACGGCCAGTGAAGACTTTCAGGCCAATGCCGAGCACATGCAGGGGCTGGTGGCTGATCTGCGCCAGCAGCTGGTCGCCAGCGCCGCTGGCGGTGGCGAAAAGGCCCGTGAGAAGCACCTGTCCCGGGGCAAACTGCTGCCCCGGGATCGCATTGACCAACTGCTGGACGTGGGCAGTGCGTTTTTAGAAATCGCGCCACTTGCGGCCCACGGGCTGTATGACAACGCGGCGCCCTGTGCCGGGGTCATCGCCGGCATCGGCCGGGTGCAGGGGCAGGAAGTGGTGGTGGTGGCCAACGATGCCACGGTTAAGGGCGGAACCTACTACCCTCTGACGGTGCGCAAACATCTGCGGGCCCAGGAAATTGCGCTGGAAAATCACCTGCCCTGCATCTACCTGGTGGACTCCGGCGGCGCTTACCTGCCGCTGCAGGATCAGGTGTTTCCCGATCGCGACCATTTCGGCCGAATTTTCTACAACCAGGCCCGGCTGTCTGCGCTGAATATCCCCCAGATTGCCGTTGTCATGGGCTCATGCACCGCCGGCGGGGCCTATGTCCCGGCCATGTGTGATGAATCCATTATTGTGGCGGACCAGGGCACGATCTTTTTGGGCGGCCCGCCGTTGGTGAAAGCCGCCACCGGCGAGGTGGTTGACGCCGAGGAGCTGGGCGGCGCTCTGGTCCACTGCAGCCAGTCAGGGGTGACCGATCACTTCGCCCAGGACGACGCCCACGCGCTCACCATCGCCAGGCAAATTGTTGCGTCCCTGAATCGCGTAAAGCCCATGGCTTTGAGGGTTCAGCCCCCCTGCGAACCGCTGTACAACGCCAAAGAGCTGTACGGCGTAGTGCCCAAAGACACCCGCTATCCCTATGACGTCCGTCAGGTGATCGCCCGCTTGGTCGATGGCTCGGAGTTTCAGGAATTTAAGGCCCTTTACGGCAAAACCCTGGTCTGCGGTTTTGCTCACCTGATGGGTTATCCGGTGGGCATCGTGGCCAACAACGGAATTTTATTTGGCGAATCGGCGCAAAAAGGCGCTCACTTCATTCAGCTGTGTAACCAACGCAATATCCCGCTGATTTTCCTGCAGAACATCACCGGCTTCATGGTGGGCAAGAAATACGAAAACGGCGGCATTGCCAAAGACGGTGCCAAAATGGTCACCGCTGTGGCCTGCAGTCATGTGCCCAAATTCACGGTGGTGATCGGCGGCAGCTTTGGCGCTGGCAACTACGCCATGTGCGGCCGCGCCTACCAGCCAAGAATGCTCTGGACCTGGCCCAACGCCCGGATCTCAGTGATGGGCGGCGAACAGGCGGCTGCGGTACTGGCGACGGTCAAACGGGACGGCCTGGAAAAACGCGGCGAGAACTGGGCCAACGACGACGAGCAGGCGTTCCGCCAAACCATCGAAAACCAGTACGAAACCCAGGGCCATCCCTACTACGCCAGCGCGCGGCTTTGGGACGACGGGGTCATCGATCCGGCCGATACCCGTCAGGTGCTGGGCCTGGCCATTTCTGCAGCCCTCAACGCTCCCATAGAGCGCGATCGCTTCGGCATTTTCCGGATGTAAGAATGACTACCAGCAGCTCTCATATAAATGTTGATATCACCCCCAAGGGCATCGCCACGATCACCCTCAATCGGCCCGAAGTGCACAATGCTTTCAACGGGGAGGTTGTCCAGCAGCTCGATTCCGCGATTGGCACACTGGACGCTGATGCCAAGATTCGGGTGATCATCCTGACCGGCGCCGGAGCGTCGTTTTCCGCCGGCGCAGATCTGCGCTGGATGCAGGAAATCGCCAAGGCCGATGAAACCACCAATTTCAACGATGCCATGGCGCTGGCTGGCCTGCTGCGAAACCTGGCCCATAGCCGCACCCCAACCATTGCCCGGGTTAACGGCGCAGCCTACGGTGGCGGCATCGGGCTAATCGCCTGTTGTGACATTGCCGTTGGCACCCAGGAGGCCAAATTTGGCCTGTCTGAAACCCGCCTGGGACTGGTGCCTGCGGTGATTTCGCCTTACGTCATCCAGGCCCTGGGGCCGCGTCAGGCCACCCGTTTGTTCATGACCGCGGAGGTTTTTGACGGCGATCGAGCCCAGCAGCTGGGGCTGCTGCACCGCAGCGTGGAGGGCCAAACCCTGGACCAGGCCGTGGCCCAGGAAGTTTCCATGCTGATGAAGGGCGGACCCCAGGCGCTGTATGCCGCCAAGTCGCTGGTGGGGGCGGTGGCCGGCCGCACCCCGGATTCCCAGAAGGCCCTGGACCAGGCCACCGCCAAACTCATTGCCAGCCTACGGGTGTCGCCAGAAGGTCAGGAAGGTATTGCGGCGTTTTTGCAAAAGCGGCCGCCCAACTGGGTCCATTCAGACCAATGATCAAACGCTTGCTGATCGCCAATCGCGGAGAAATCGCCTGCCGAATCATTCGAACCTGCAGGCGATTAGGCGTTGAAACTGTGGCGGTGTATTCCGAAGCAGATGCTGACGCCCTGCACACTCGCAGCGCCGACCAGGCAGTCTTTATCGGCCCTGCAGCCGCCGCTGACTCATACCTAAATGTACCCAAAATACTGGAAGCTGTTGCCGCTACCGGTGCCGATGCGGTTCATCCTGGATATGGGTTTTTGAGCGAAAATGCCGGCTTTGTGGCGGCTCTGGAACGGGCCGACTGCACCTTTGTTGGACCCAGCGCTAAAACCATCAAACTGATGGGTTCCAAAGCCGACGCCAAAGCCACCATGGAAGCGGCCGGCGTACCGGTGGTGCCGGGCTATCACGGCGAAGACCAAAGCGATGACACCTTGTCAGCCCAGGCTGAGCGGATCGGCTTCCCCCTGATGCTCAAAGCCGCCGCTGGCGGCGGCGGCAAAGGCATGCGCATCGTCCGCCATCGTGGCCAGCTGGCCGATGCCCTGGGTTCGGCCAGACGGGAGTCCCAGGGTGCCTTTGGCGACAGCCGAATGATCTTAGAGCGATATCTGGAAACCCCCCGGCACCTGGAAGTGCAGGTGTTTGGCGATGGCCAGGGTAATGTCGTACACCTGTTTGAGCGTGATTGCTCCACCCAGCGGCGCTACCAAAAGGTGCTGGAAGAGTCCCCGGCTCCGGGATTGAGCCAGCAGCAGTGCGAGCAACTATGCCAGGCCGGGGTTGATGCCGCCGCCGCTGTGGGCTACCGCGGCGCTGGCACGGTGGAATTCATTGCCGATGCAAGCGGGCAGTTTTTTTTCATGGAGATGAACACCCGGCTGCAGGTGGAACATCCCGTCACCGAACTGATCACCGGCCTGGATTTGGTTGAGTGGCAGCTGAGGGTGGCTGCTGGCCAAGCCCTGCCCCTGGCTCAGGAGCAAATCCAACGTAGCGGCCACGCCCTGGAAGCGAGAATCTACGCCGAGGACCCGGAACAGAGTTTCCTGCCCTCAAGCGGCACGCTGAGCTGGCTGAGATTTCCTGCCAGGGCCAGGGTTGACACGGGTTTTGAGCAGGGCGACAGGGTCTCGGTGCACTACGATCCAATGATTGCCAAGATCATCTGCTACTCACCCAGTCGCCGGCAAACCTTGGCTGAGATGTCACGCACCCTGGCCGAAACCCGCCTCGCCGGGCCACGCACTAATCTTGCTTTCCTGGCCCGGCTGGTCAAAGAACCGGCCTTTACCAGCGGCGCCATGCACACCGCGCTGCTGGATCAGTCCTTGCCTCAGCCCGCCAGCGATCAGCATCGCCACCAGCATCTGTTAGCCGCAGCTCTGACCCTGGACCATGCCAGCGTCGGCCTGCAGCCCACCAGCTCAGACCCCCACAGCCCCTGGTCACACAGCAGCGGCTGGCGGCTGGGCCAGGCTGGCGCCCGTCGCTGGTTACTGGAAGATTCTCAAGGCCAGCTGGAGATCCTGCTGCGCGCGGCGGACAACCACCAGATTGATGTCAACATCGGCCAGCAGCCGACCCTGCGGCTAAGCCACATCCAGCGCAGCAACCATGCGTTGGGGTGGCAGGCAAATGGCGTTTATCAGCAGGTAATCGCTGAGCGTCACGGTGACCTGGTGCACGTGGCCAGCGGCCGTTTGATCAGCCTGGTGCAGCGGGTAGACCCCAACCTGAGCATTGCCGACAAAGCCAGTATCGAACGTTCTGTTCGAGCCCCAATGCCTGGAAAAATCATTGCCATTGCCGTAACGCTGGGTCAGTCCGTCAGCGAAGGCCAGGAGCTGGCGGTGATGGAAGCGATGAAAATGGAGCTCAGTCTGAAAGCGCCGGCAGACGGCGTGATAGCAGCGATTCACGTCGCCAGCCAGGCCTTTGTGGAGGCGGACAGCTGCCTGTTGGAGCTGGACCTTGAGCAAACCAGCGGCGACCCGACTGCCAATACCTGAAACGGTGGTCTGCTGACATAACCGCGCTATACCGCCAGATCTATCCCAGGGGAGCTACACCAAATAAAGCTGTCGGAGCTATCTCGGTAGAGCTATCCCAGTCGAGCGCTGGGTGGGCTCTTGCAGTACTCAAGGGACAGGCTCAAAAACTGCTGCAGCTTGGCATCGATGCTTTCCTTGGAGAGCGAATCCAGACCCCGAAAATCGTGCTGATTGCTGACCCGGGGGTTACTGCGGTTTTGAAAATTCATCATGTGAACCACCCGCTGGCTGCCCATCTGCAAGACAATTTTGTAGCAGCAGGTTTCCAGTGCCAGGGGCGTTGCTTCAGCCCCCTTGATGCTAAGCAGATAAATTCGCACGGCCCTTAGGCGCCCACTGGCATCCTGTTCACGGCCGACGGTGGCGGGGAAATCGTGCTCGGTAGCCTCGACCACAAAACTCTCAAACGCCGGCCAAACGATCTGGGCAATTTGATCTTCATAGGCCTGTCGAAAATCATCCCTGGCGCGGCCCAATGCCTGGGCGTCGTCCTCGGGACTTTGCTGCTGGTGGTCGGCAACCTGATGATCAAACCATGACATGACGCGTCCTCCACAGTGGTCGTATTGTCTCAACAAACAAGCCAATTTTCGCTGCCGCCATGCCTGCGCACAGCACTGGCATCACGGAAGCTACAGACTACCCGCTTTACCTGCACCGATCACCCCGTTCAAGCCATCTAGCCCGACGTTTGATAAAAAGGCAACCTGAGCGAGGGTCTGTCAATAGTCCGGCCAGAACAAAATTTAACGGCCTGTCACCAATTTCACCCGTGCCTTCCCGGCGTGACGGGTTAAACTGCATTGAAGCAGCAGACAATTAGCTCGGGGCTTATTGCCCTAAAATCACCTAACAGCAGGTAGCAGAACAGCGGATGGCTATGATCGAGCCGGGCCAGATGCTCGGTAAATACCAGATTGTGCAACAGATTGGCGTCGGTGGCATGTCTGAAATTTTTGAGGCTATGGACACCTCGCTGCAACGAACCGTTGCGCTCAAGGTTCTGGCACCGGAAATCTCACAGGACACCGAACACGTACAACGATTTCGCAACGAGGTGCTGGCAGTTGCGGCCCTGGATCACCCCGGAATCATCACTATTTTTGACGTCGGCAGCGCTGACGATCTGCAGTTCTACGCCATGCCGCTGGTGCCCGGGGACAACCTGAAACAACGGCTGGTGGGTGAACCTTTGCCGCCCACCGAGGCGGTGGCCATTACTCGCGCACTGGCAGACGCCCTGCACCATGCCCACCAGCAGAATATCGTGCACCGGGATATCAAGCCGGAAAACATCCTGTTTGGAAAAGAGGGAAACCCGGTACTGGTGGACTTTGGCATAGTCAAAGTACTGGGTTCCAACACCAAGCTGACGGAGGTGGGAACCGCCGTCGGCACACCCTATTACATGAGCCCGGAACAGGCTCAGTCGGCCAGCAACGTTGATGCTCGCAGCGACCTCTACAGCCTGGGCGTGCTGTTATTTGAGATGTTAACCGGTTCCCTGCCCTACAACGCCCCCACCGCCGTGGGCATCGCCCTGCAGCACGTCAACGAGCCGGTGCCTGTACTACCCGATCATCTTCAGCAGTTGCAGCCGCTGCTGAACAGCCTGATGGCCAAACAACAAAATTCCCGGCCGGCTTCAGCCGAGGCCTTGATAACCCAACTGGACCAGTTGGCCGAAGCACTGGCAGAGCTACCGCCTCCCGGCTCCGGCGACCAGCAGGAACAGCCGGCCTTGGATCCGCCGCCGACAGATGGCCCGCCGGTTGATCCACCAGTTGATCCACCAGTTGATCCACCGGTTGACTCGTCGGATGGCC